>NZ_JBEPEH010000010.1:0-283013 GCF_040300725.1 Dactylosporangium sp. NPDC000244 | reverse complement strand
CCCGCGCCGCCCCGCGCCGCCCCGCGCCGCCCCGCGCCGCCCCGCGCCGCCCCGCGCCGCCCCGCGCCGCCCCGCGCCGCCCCGCGCCGCCCCGCACCTCGGCGCGTGCGCCCGTGCGGCGCCTGTGCAGACCGCTGCGGTCGGCCGCCCAGCCGCGAGTCAGTGCGCGGGGCCGGGCGAGGTGATGTGGCGGGCCTTCCCGCTGGTGCGGGGTGGTGCGGCCCGCTCCGCGCGCGTGGCGGTTGTGCCGGCCTCAGGGTGCCGCGCGCGTGGCGGTTGCGGCTGCCCTGGAGGCCGCGTTCCGGCCGTGCCGTGGGGCGCGGAGGTGCGCGGCCCACACCGGGCGCTGCGGTTCGCCGCCCGCAGCGCCCTCCCCCGTGAGACCCCCGCTCAGTGCAGCGAGGGGAACCCGCCCAGCTGCTGCTGCGAGGCCTCCGCCTTCACCTGTTCCGCCGCCGCCACCACGGACCCGGCCGCCGCCGTGCGCTCGACCAGGGCCGCCACCACCTTCGGCGTCGCGAACGAGGTCCCGCTCCACGCCGCCCAGCCCGACGCGAAGCCCGGGTGGTGGATGAAGGTGCTGACGATGTCCGCGCCCGGCGCCACCAGGCTCACCCACGGCCCGCGGTTGCTCCACTCGCAGACCCCGTTGCCGTCGTGCGCCGCCACCGCGAGGATCTGCCCCGCCCACGGCGAGCCGCTCGCCGCGAACGCCGCCGGCCAGAACGGGCGGTCGTGGATGCCGTCGTTGCCCGCCGCCGCGACGACGACCCGCCCGGTGCCGGACAGGAAGCCCGACAGCGCGGCCGAGAGGATCGCCGGCGGCTGGTCACCGACCGAGAACCCGCCCAGCGACAGGTTCAGCACGTCGACGTCGGTGAGCCCGGTGATCGCGGCGGCCAGGTCGGCCTCGGTGCACATGCCGAAGCTGTCGAGCACCTTCACGATGCGGATCTGCGCGGCTTCGGTCCCCTGCACCACGACCCCGGCGATGAAGTTCGCGTGCCCGACGTCGGAGTCGAGCTCGCCGTCGTTGTCGCCGTCGAGGACGGTCTCGACGTTCTCCGCCGTGGCCGAGTAGCAGCCGGCCGGGAGCGGGCTGTCGACGTACACCCCGGTGTCCATCACAACGACCCGGACGGACGATGCGCCTCCGGCCGAAGGGGCGAGCTTGGACGGGGGAGCGTCGGCGGCCACGGGCGGGCCGAACGGGCCGCCGTGCTCGTGCGGGGTCGACAGGAACACGTGGTTCGGGCCGACGACGGCATCCGGCAGCTGGCCGCGCAGCTGGCGGACGGCGGCCGAGACGTCGAGCCCGCGGGTCTTGAGCCGGCGCAGCCCCCGGTGCGGCTCGTCCTCCTTGATGTCGCTGGCCCGGTGGCCCAGGCCGGCGAGGGTGCGATGCGCGATCCCGGCGCCCTGGTCGGAGACCAGGATCTCGTCGGCGACGAAGCGCACCGGCCGGCCGGACTGTACTTCGGTGCGCAACCACGGCAAGGTGGACAGGCGCTCGGTGCGGACCTGCTCCCACCGTCGAAGACGATCGTTTGGTACGGACATGAATGCTCCCCAAAACGGATCAACAATGAGGCCGGTGACATGAGTCGCGCTCCGGGCCCCGTGATACACATCCGAGCCTTTGGCAGGATGCAACCATGACGGCAGCGTCCGTGCTCCCCGCCGCCGACGATGATCTGGCGCAGCGGCTGCTCCCGATTGTCATGGCGGACCCCGGTAAGGCCAAGCATCTCGCCGAGGCGGCGCTGCGTGACGCTCGTCGCGACGGCGACCCGGGCCGCGAGGCGGTGGCCCTGCGCGCCCTCGGCCTGGTGGCCCGCGCCCGCCACGACGCCGGCGGTGCCGCACAGCACCTGCGCGCCTCGATGACCGTCGCCCGCCGGCACGGGCTCAAGGTCCACGAGGCCGAGGCCCGCATGAGCCACGCCCTGATCCTGGACGACCTCGGCCGTCCGAGCGCCGCCCTCAAGGAGATCGACCGGGCGGTCGCCGAACTGCACGGCCACCGGCGCGCCCGCGCGACCATGCAGCGGGCCCTCATCCTGCGCCGGCTCGGCTTCGACCACCAGGCCATGGAGCTCTACCGCGGGGCCCTGCGCGCCTTCCGCACCACCGGCGATCAGGTCTGGGAGGCGCGGACCCTCACCAACCGCGGCGTCCTGCACGGCTTCCGCGGCAATCTCAAGCAGGCCGAGGTCGACCTGCGCGCCGCCCAGGCGCTCTACAACCGGCTCGGCATGGCCACCGCCGCCGCCCAGGTGGAGCACAACCTCGGCTTCGTCGCGGCTCAGGCCGGCGACGTGCCCACCGCCCTGGCGCGCTACGACCGGGCCCACGACCGGCTGTGGAGCACCGGCGTCGACGCGGTCAGCCTGCTCGACCGCGCCGACCTGCTGTTGTCGGTGCGGCTGCTGCCCGAG
This sequence comes from Dactylosporangium sp. NPDC000244, assembly GCF_040300725.1. Lineage (NCBI taxonomy): Bacteria > Bacillati > Actinomycetota > Actinomycetes > Micromonosporales > Micromonosporaceae > Dactylosporangium > Dactylosporangium sp. NPDC000244. Next base: position 280,575 of record NZ_JBEPEH010000010.1, on the reverse strand, counting down.
GCCGACGCCGCGATCCGGGCCGCCATCGACGCCTGCACCGACGGCCACCTCGACTCGGTGCTCGGCCAGGCCCACCTCATGCTCGCCCGGCACGGCCTCGCCGCCGGTACGCCGGCCGAGTCGAAGACCGCGGCCGCCGCCGCGCGCCGGGTGTTCCAGCGCCAGGGGCGCAGCGTGTGGATGGCCCGCGCCCGGGTCGCCGAACTCGCCGCCGTCGTCGCGCTCGGCAAGGCCAACCGCGGCACCCTGCGCGACCTGCGCACCGTCGCCGCGCACCTGCTCGAGGCCGGCTGGCTGCAGCCCGGCTGGGACGCGCTGCTCGACGCCGCCCAGCTCGCGGTCGACCTCGGCGAGCTCTACACGGCCCGTGAGCTGCTCACCGAGGCGGGCGGCGCCGCCAAGCTCGGCCCGGCCCCGCTGCGGGTGCGGTGGTGGCACATCCGCGCCCGCGTCGAGCTCGCCTCCGGCGCCGTCGCGGAGTCGGTGCGGGCGGCCACCTCCGGCCTGCGCCAGGCCGACGCCTACCGGGCCAGTCTCGGCGCCACCGAGCTGCGCGTGCGCGGCAGTGCGGAGACGGCGGCCCTGGCCGGCCTGCGGCTGCGGCTCGCCCTGGTCCACGGCGGACCGGCCTCCGCCCTGGCCTGGGCCCAGCGATGCCGCGCCGCCGCCCTCTCCCTGCCGCCGACCCACCCGTCCACCGACCCGGCCGTCGCCCGGCACCTGACCGAGCTGCGCCGGATCAACGGCGAGCTCGCGGCGGCACCGACGGGACCCCAGCGCACCAGCCGGCTGCTGCGGCGGCAGCGCGTGCTGGAGGCCGAGATCCGCCGCCGCTCGTGGCGTGCGCCCGGTTCTTCGCCCAACGCTGTGGAGTTGTCCCTCCCTACGCTGGCCACGGCGCTGGGGGAGCGGGTGCTCGTCGAACTGCTGGATATCGACGGGCGCCTGCATGCCCTCGTCGTGCGCGGGCGCAGGGTCACGCATCGCATCGTCGGCGAGATCGAGGCGGTGCGAGCCGAGCTGGAGTCGCTGAGGTTCGCCCTGCACAACCAGGTGCTGGGACACGCCGCGGGCGGCGAGCGACTCGAGCGGCGCGCCGAGGTCCTCGACCGGCTCCTGCTGGGTCCGCTCGCCGATCTGCTCGGCGACGGGCCGCTGGTCCTGGTGCCGACCGGAGCCCTCCACGCGCTGCCGTGGGGAATGCTACCCCGCCTCCGCGGACGCTCACTGACCGTCGCACCCTCCGCGACGATCTGGTTGCGCTGCGCGACTTCGTCCACTGTGGACGGCAAGCTGGTGCTGGTGGGAGCCCATTCGGCGGAGCAGGCGGCCGACGAGGTGCGGGAGATCGCCGCGGACCGCGCGGGCGCCACGGTGCTGGCCGGCGACCGGGCGCGGGTCGAGCCCGCCCTGACCGCGCTGGACGGGGCCGCGATCGGGCACATCGCGGCGCACGGGGAGTTCCGGGTGGACAACCCGTTGTTCTCGTTCCTCATGCTCGCCGACGGGCCGCTCACGGTGTACGACCTCACCGCCCTGCGACGCCCGCCCGCCCTGCTGGTGCTGTCCGGCTGCGACACCGGCCTGGCCGCCGTGCACCCCGGCGACGAGCTCATGGGACTCGTGGCGGCACTGCTCAACATGGGTACCGCCACCGTCATCGCATCCACCGGACCCGTCGACGACGGGGCCACCCGCCACCTCATGCGCGCCTTCTACGGCCGGCTCGCCACGGGACTCGGCCCGGCCGCCGCGCTCGCCGCCGCCCAGGCCTCCGCCGGGCCGCGCGACCGGGCCAGCGCGGAGAGTTTCGTCTGCTTCGGCGCCGGCTGACCTTGACCGCGTGAGCGCAACATCACGCACAGTCATGCCTAGCTGATCACTCTCGGAATTTGTCGGACCCCGGGCCTACGATGCCGAACGTGACCCGACGACGTGCTCGCATCCCGCTCACCGCCCTGGTGGTGCTGCTGATGCTGGGCGCGCTCGTGGCCTGGGCCGTCGGCGGGGCCCTCGGCCTGCGCTTCGACCGGGCCGCGATCCCGGTGGAGCGCTCCGCCGTCGCCGATGTCGGCCCGGCCGCCCCCGTCGCGATCGCGTCGATCTCGGTGCCGGCCTCGCCCCGGCTCAGCCTGGCCGCCGCGGCGGTCGCCGACGCTCTCGTGGCCCGCGGGAGTGCCCGGCCGGTGATCGGTGCCGACGGTCCGGCCGATTTAGCGGTACATGTGGATCAGTCCATTCCCGCGGGCTCCTACCGCCTCGACGAGCCCCTCGCGCTCACCGGCGGCGACGAGTCGGGCGCCGCCTCCGGGCTCTACGCGCTGGCCGACCGCATCCGCTCGGGCGAGCCGCCGCTGCCGGACGACCAGCGGGGCGAGGTCGTCACGCCCCGCCTCGGGCTGCGGCTCACCGACGCCGGCTCGGTCGGCCGCGAGCCCGACGTCGCCGCGTTCGCCGCGGGCACCGACTACTCGCTGAACACCGACGTCGTCGGCGGAGCCCTGCTGCCGGCCGCGCCGTGGGTCGACCAGGTCGCCGTCGAGCGGATCTCCCGGCAGTTCCACCAGTTCGTCGAGCACTCGCTCGCACAGGGGTACAACGCCGTGGTCCTGCCCGGCTTCCTGGAATACATCGCGTTCAGCCGGGTCGGCGACGGGCACGCGGTCTATCCCCGCGACGACTCGCACATCGCCCGCGCCGATGCGCTCACCGCCGCCTTCGCGCCCGTGTTCCGCTACGCCGCCGACATGGGCATGAAGGTCTACCTGCTCACCGACATGCTCGCGCTGTCGCCCCCGCTGCAGCGCTACCTTGAGCAGACCTACGGCGGCCTGAAGGTCGAGGATCCGCACTTCTGGCGGGTCTACGCGCTGGGCCTGGCCGAGCTCTTCGAGCGCATGCCGTTCGTCAGCGGCCTCATGATCCGCGTGGGCGAGGGCGGCGACGTCTACAAGCAGCCCGGCTGGGACTACGAGTCGAAGATCGCGGTCACCACCCCGCAGGCCGTGCGCACCATGCTCGGCACGCTGCTGGAGGCCGCGGGCGAAGCAGGCCGCGACATCATCTTCCGCACCTGGACCGTCGGCGTCGGCGCGGTCGGTGACCTGCACACCGACCCGGCCGCCTACGAGCAGGTCCTCGGCGACTTCGACAACGCGCACCTGATCGTGTCGACGAAGTACACGCTCGGCGACTTCTACAGCCACCTGCCGTTCAACGCGACGCTGGAGGTCGGCGCGCAGCGGCGCATCGTGGAGTTCCAGTCGCGGCGGGAGTTCGAGGCGTTCGGCTCGCTGCCCAACGACCTGACCGGCCTGCACCAGCAGGCCCTGCAGCGCTTCCTCGCCGCCAACCCGCACGTCGAGGGCGTGTGGACCTGGACCCAGGACGGCGGTCCGCTGCGCGCCGGGCCGATGACACTCCTGCTGCGTTCGGGCTTCTGGCAGCTGTACGACCTCAACTCCTACGCCCTCGGCCGGCTCGCCTGGGACCCGGCGACCCCGCCGGCCCAGATCACCGCCGACTGGGCCCGGCAGACCTTCTCCGACGACCCGGCGACCGTCACCGCGGTCTGCCGCATGATGTCGATGTCCCGCGAGGCGGTCACCAAGGGCCTCTACCTGGGCCCCTACGCCGACGACAAGGTCGAGGCGCTCGGCCTCGAACCCCCGCCGATGATGTGGATCTTCGAGTGGGACATCGTCACCGGCGACTCCGCGGCGCTGGACAGCATCTACGCCGTCAGCCGCGACCACCTCGAGCAGACCATCGCCGAGGGCGACCGCGCCGTGGCCCTGGCCGCCTCGATGCACGAGACGATCGCGGCCACCGACCCGGTGTCGTGGCGCGACGCGACGCTGCGGGCGAAGCTCCTCGACACCCTCGCCTACGAGACGGACCTGTTCCGCACCCTCGGCGCCTACCGCACCATGGTCCTGCGGCACGCCCAGTGGCTCGACACCGGCTCGGCGTCGGCGCGCACGGCTTGGCAGGACGCGGAGGGGCGGTATCGCGCGGCCCGCGACGCGCACGTGGCGCGCTACGGCGGGGACGTGGACCTGCCGGCGTACAACTTCACCGCCGCCGACATCGGTGCGACCCGCGCCGACCGCGACCCCCTGATGGCCGTGCTGGCCCGGGTCCTGCTCGGCCTCGTGGTGCTCCTGCTGCTCGTCGGCGCCGTCGGCCGCTCCACCGGGATGCGCGCGCTCTGGCTCGGCGCGACCCGCCCGTGGCGCCTGGCCGATCTCGCACCGCTGCCGAGCCGCCTCGACCGCCTGCTCGTGATCGCGATCCCGGTCGCCGCGCTCGTTCTGTCCCGGCTCGTCTACACGTGGTTCGCCGCGCCCGCCCACCTCGTGGTCAGCCTGGGCGGCTGGCTGCTGTTCGCCCTGACCGCGCGGGTGCTGGCCGGCCGCCGCGACCCGTTCCACCTGTGGGCCGCCATCGGCGGTGTGGCCATGCTGCGCACCGTGATCCTCCTGGCCGCCATGATCCTGCGCGGCCCCGGCGGCTACTGGTTCGCCTTCTGGACCGACCCGGTGCGGCGCTCGGTGTACGTGTCCATCGCCTTCGCCGCGTTCGCCTGGCTCTTCGTCGCCGTGGCCCTGGTCCTGCGCGACCGCTACTCCCTGCCCCGCCGCCGCGCGACGGCCGTGGTGCTGGCCGGCATCGGCGTGCCCCTCGTCGTGCTGGGCGGCCTGGTGTCGGTCCTGGGCCTGGAGCGCTCCCTGACCATCTGGAACGACCAGATGGCGCTCCTGCCCTGGGGCTTGTCGCGGATCCTCGGCATCACGGTGTACCTGGGCATCCCCACCTTCCTGCCCGAGGCGGCGGTGGCCCTGGGCGCGGTCCTGCTCGGCGCGGCGGCCCTGCTGTCGCTGCGCCGCTCGCGCGTCCCCTTCGAACCCCCGCGCCCGGCGCTCCCGGCGGGCCCGTCGGGCCGCCACTCCCACAACGCTCCTGACCAGGCCGAGGAGGACTCCACGAGCGCCGCGCCGCTGCCGGCTCTGCCTTCCCGCCGCCCCGCCATCCCGCTGCCGTCCCGAATCCCGCGGCCAGACCAGGACCAGGAGCACCGCCCCCGCCACGCGCTCTGACCCCGCGGCACAGCGCCACCCGCCGCGGCGGGCCTGCGGGGCGAGACCGCGACGCGGGGCGAGGCCGTGCGGGCGCGGCGGGGCGAGACCGTGCTGCGGCCTGCGGGGCGAGACCGTGCGGGGGCGGCGGGACAAAACCGTGCTGCGGGCCTGCGGGGCGAGATCGAGACGTGGGCGAGCCTGCACCGCTTCCACGAGCTCTGACGCACGCCGCGCAGCCCCACCCGCCGGCGCCAGGCTGCGGGACAAGGCGCGCCGCCGACCGGTGCGGCGGGATCGAGACGTGGGGCGAGCCTGCACCGGAGGGCGAGACCAGCCTGGGTCTGGGTGCTCGGACGGGCGGCGGTGAAGTCTCGGTGATCCGGCCGAACCGTCGGTCGCGCAGCTGCGCAAGTCGGGGAGATGCGCCATGGCTGAGGCGCGGGTTGTGCCCGGCTTCCCGGTCGCGGCTTGCCGCGGCCGCGCGGCTGGTGGCGGCGATCGGCGGCTGCAGTGAGAGCCCCCGCCGTGAGGTTCGCGTGGTGGTCGCTTGTTGGGCGAAGGCTCCGGTGGCACAGGACGGCTGCGGCGAGAGGCCGGGTCCCAGGTTCACGCGGTGGCCGAGCTGAGAGGTCTTGTCGCAATGCTCGTCACAGGGTGGGGAGGTCACCGCCTCGTAGGGCGTTCGCGAAATCGGTGGGGGTCAGCGGCGTGTGGCGGCCGTGGCAAGGGTCCAGGTCACGGCGTCCTCGGCCAAGGCGGCGGGGAGGGTTGGCCAGTGGCGGTCCTCGGCGTACGCGCGCCAGCGAGCGCCGGCCACGCTTCCGCCCGCTGCGGCCGCCGCCGCTACCAGGGCCGGGGCGATCGGGTTGCTCCCCTCGCGCCGGGCGAGGGCGGCCGCGGCGAGGCCGGCGAAGACCGCGCGTCCGGCCAGGGGAGCGGCCGCCAGGCGGCTGGGGGCGGCCGGCAGCTTGTCGAGCACGAACTCGCCGGCCGCCGCGGCGGCGGTTGCCAGCCGTAGGGCGCGGGAGCCGCTGCCGAAGGCCACGGCCGCGGGGGCCGCCAGGCTGCGGCCGCCGGAGGCGATGCCCAGCAGGGCGGAGCGTGCGATCAGCCACATGAGCGCGACGCTACCCGCCACCTGCCTCGCGCAAACGCGATTCGCGGACCACGCCCCACGACACGGGACCGGTTGGCGGGCAAGGGACAGCGGGCACGGGACAGAGGTTCAGCGCTGCGCCGGAATGCCGTTCGTGGTCAGGGCCGCGCCGGGAAAAGACACAGCGGCATCCTCGACCCGGACCCAGCCAACCAGCCGAGGGAGCTGCAGGATCGCCCCGACACGGGTCGCGCGTCGAACAGCATGCTCAAACCGACGCATGTACCACTGTCAGCGGCGGCGGGCCACGGCGGCGCCGGCCAGCAGGACCAGGCCCGCCCCGGCCGCGGCCAGCAGGCCGTGGTGCTGGGACGCCCACAGCTGCGGCGCGCGCCGGGTCGAGCGGTCGTCGAAGCCGCCGTGCGCGCCGAAGTCGGTGGTGCGGTCGGCGGGCTGCCAGAGGTTGCGCGGCTGGTTCGGGTTGCGCCGCTGCGAGGTCTGCTGCGAGTCGTACCCGGTCCGGGCCAGGTACCGGTCCAGCACCCCGGGCATGAACTTGTCCGCGATGAGCGTGCCCACGGTGGAGGCGCCCACCCAGTACTCGCGGCGGCGGGGATGATCGGCCGCGTACAGCACGGCCTTGGCGGCGATCTCGGGCTGGTAGATCGGCGGCACCGGCTGGGCGTGCCGGCCCAGGCGGGACAGCACCCAGTCGAACTGCGGCGTGTTCACCGCCGGCATCTGGACCATCGTCACGTGCACGTTGCGCTTGTCGTGCAGCAGTTCGGCGCGCAGCGACTCGTGGAAGCCCTGGATCGCGTGCTTCGCCCCGCAGTACGCGCTCTGCAGCGGGATTCCCCGGTACGCCAGGGCCGAGCCGACCTGCACGATCGTGCCCCGGTCGCGGGGGAGCATGCGATCGAGGGCAGCGCGGGTGCCGTAGACGTAGCCGAGGTACGACACCTCCGTCACGCGCTTGAACTCGTCCGGCTCGATCTGCATGAACGGGGCGAAGACCGACGTGAACGCGTCGTTGACCCACACGTCGATCGGGCCCAGCTCCTGTTCGACCCGGCTCGCCGCGGCGTCCACGGCGCGCTGGTCGGCGACGTCGACGGGGATGGGCAGCGGCCGCCCGCCCAGCTCGCGCACGTCCTCGGCGGCCGCCTCCAGGCCGGCCTCGCCGCGGGCGAGCAGCGCTACGGAGGCCCCGCGCGCCGCGAACCGGCGCGCCACCGCGCGCCCGATCCCGCCGCTGGCCCCGGTGACGACAACGACCTGCCCAACGCCCTCATGCTCCATGAGCAACGGATACCCGTCGCGAAACCGGGCCTAACAACGGGAGAGCGCTCTCCTCCGAAAGCCCAAGGTGCCTTCTTGACACGAGCGACCACAAGGGGAACTCTTCAGAGAGCGCTCTCTCACCCGAAGGGCGTTCAAGCCTCTCCGCCAAGAGGTCGGCAATGCACTGTGCCCGCAAACGCGCGACCCAGCTGTCGCGGGGCAAATTCCGGGGCGAGCGCCACCTTCGTGTGGACGACTGCGCCCTGACCAAGACCCCCTGAGGGCGGGGGAGGCGAGGCCGCGCACACCAGTTGGCGGAGTGCGCGGCCTCGCTCTTTTAGAACCGCTGCGGGGCAGCCCCGTACTGCAGCGCCTGCATGAACCGCGGGTCGGACTTGGGCACCTCGACGAACTGCCCGTCCTGCGACACGAACGCGCCCGCGACCGTCTGGGCCCCGCTGCGCGCCGCGACGATCAGGCCGACGAGGAACGCGACCAGGCCGAGCAGGAACATGATCGGCCCGATGTCGCCGTCGATGGTGGCGATGCCGACGGCGAACAGCACGATGCCGAGCCCGAGCACGGGCAGCCCGATGGCCAGGTTGCGGGAGCGGGCGGCCTTGCACTGCGCGCACCACGGCCAGGCGGGCGCCTGGACGGTCTTGCGCAGGATGGTCACCACGATGACGTACACGATGACGGCCAGCAGGATCAGCACCGGCGTCCAGGACGGCGGCTTCGAGATCAGCTTCATCCGCTTCATCTCGATCGCCGGCTCGCCGTGACGCGGGCAGACGTGCGGCAGATGGCCGTTGGCGACCTGCGCGGCGGGAATTCTGAGCATGCGCGGGAGGATCCCACGCGATCGGCCTGATCGCCTCGGGCGTTCGATCAGTTCAAGGTCGCCCGGTCGGCCGCCTCCCGGCCCGACTCCCAGCCCTCGCGGCTGTCGACCCGGCTCCCGCGCCCGCGCACGGTGCGCGGGAACACCCGGGCCATCGTCTCGCGCACCTGCTCGTCCCGGGAGCGCAGCACCGGCAGCAGGTCGCTCGCCGCGGCCGCCTCCTCGATCGCCAGCTCCGTCGCGTGGGCCAGCCGCTCGCCGATGCGCACCGCGTACGCGACGAGGAACGACTGCCGGAACGCCTTGAGCCGCGCCCGGCCCGCCTTGCCGCCCGGCGGCTCGGACTTCGCCATGGCCCGCCCGGCCTGCACGAGCAGCGAGGTGTACAGCAGGTCGACGGCGTCGATGTCCGCGTCGAACCCGAACACCGTGGTGAAGCCGAGGTCGGGCGACCACACGGTGTGGCAGCGGTTCGCCCCCGCCACGGCGCTGAGCAGCGAGGCCTTCTCGCCCTCGTAGGGGTGGTCGACCCCGATCCGCCGCGCGAACGGCACCACGTCGGCGCCGCCCTCGCGCCCGGCCAGCAGCGCCTCGTCGATCGCGTGGCGGGCGATGAGCTCCTGCGCCTTCGCCGTGTACGTCTCGGCCTCGGCCGGGTAGCCGGTCGACTCGGCCTTGGCCAGCAGCGCCCGCACCCGGTCGAGCAGCCGCTCGTCGACCCTCGACACGCTGGGCTTGCGTTTCGGCGCAGATCCCGGCGGCGGTACCAGCACCTCGATCGAAGGCAGCTCGGCGAGCACGACGAGCAGGCCGACGAGATCGTCGACGACGGAGATCCGGTCGAGCCGCCGCCGGGCCGTGAGCTCGGTGACATAGCGCGCGTCGGCGCTCCACCACACCTTCGCCGCGAGCTCGTCGGCCTGGTCGAGCCAGCGGTCGTCGACGGTTTTGCGGTCGTACCGCCGCAGCAGCCCGGCGATCCCGTCCACGACGGCGTGGGCGAGCAACGGCCGGTCCGTCCCGCCGCGGCGCACCACGGCCCGGTGCAGCTCGGCCGGCTGCCACCCGCCCCGCGCGAGCCGGGCGACGGCGTCGGCGACCGCGGCGAACAGGGCGGGGTCGACCTCGGCGGCGGGGGCGACGGCGAGGAGGTCGAGCCCGTCGTCGTAGGCCACCGCCCCGCGCACGAGGTCGTCGATCTGCTTCACCGCGCCAAGGCTACTGGCCGAGTTTCGCGGGCTCGTACGCGTACAACCAGGCTGTGGCCCGCTCGTAGAACATCGGCACGAAGATCTTCATCATCGCGGCCCGCAGGCGGCGCCCGACCGGCCCGGCCCGCTTGGCGCCGCGGTTGTCCTCGGCCGTGCCCAGCACCTTCGCGATCCGGGGCCGCCGCTCGGCGTCGTAGCGGCGCAGGGCTCCCGCGATCGACGGCTCCGCCCGCAGGGCCGCGGCGAGCGTCAGCCCGTCCTCGACGGCCATGGAGGCGCCCTGCCCGGCCCCGACCGGGTGCGCGGCGTCCCCGATGATCACGATGCGCTCGCTGTGCCAGGTCGTGACCGGTTCGAGCACGTGCATGACGGTCGTGGGCTGCAGTGCGGTGGTCGCGGCGATGATCGCGGCCGGCACCGCCTCCTCACGGAAGGCGTCGGCCAGCGCGGCCAGCCGGTCGGCGTCGGCGACCCCGGCCCGCACCGGGGTGACCGGCGAGGCCACCTGGGCCGACCACCACACCTCGTCGCCGGCCCGCAGGTGCAGGAAGGCGCCGTTGCGGGCGAAGGTCAGGTTGAACACCCCCGGGTCGATCCCGTCCAGCTCGGACACGCCCGAGACCGAGTACAGCCCGGCGTACTGCGGCACCGGCGCGGCCGGGTCGAGCTGCCCGCGCACCGTCGACCAGATGCCGTCGGCGGCGACGAGCACGTCCGCGGTGTCGGTGGACCCGTCCTCGAACGTGGCCAGCACGCCCGTCCCGGTCTCGGCGACCCCGGCCAGGCGGGCGCCGGTGACGATCCGGGCGCCCGCCTCCGCCGCGGCCTCGCGCAGCACGGCGACGAGCCGGCCCCGCAGCAGCGACACGCTGCGCAGCGGGTCGCGCTCGCGCCGGCCGCGGGCCACGTCGGCGATGAGCATGCCCCCGGCCGACCACATCCGCTGCCGCTCGATCTCGAACCCGGCCCGCCGCACCGCGTCCAGGCACCCCAGCGCGTCGACGGCCCGCAGCCCGTTGGCGGCGAGGCTGATCCACGCCCCGACGTCGCCGGCCGGGTCCTCGTAAGCCTCGTAGACCGTCACGCCGGCCCCGATGCGCCGCAGCGCCAGCGCCGCCGTGGCCCCGCCGACCCCGCCCCCGATCACGATCGCTCGCATGGTTGCCCCTCCTTGGCCGAATCCTAGTTCACTGAATCTATCTTCGGTGAAAGTGTGTTCGGTAGCGTGGTGGCTGTCAACCCGGGGAAATCTGGAAGGATCACTGGCCATGACGCAGGGGGTACGCAAGGCGAGGGCCGCGCAGACCCGGGCCGCGCTGCTCGACGCGGCCCGCACGCTGTTCGGCGAGCGCGGCTACCTCAACACGAAGATCACCGACATCACCGCCGCCGCCGGGCGCTCGACGGGCTCGTTCTACGAGCACTTCGCGGACAAGGACGAGCTGCTGCGGGCGCTCATGGGCGACATCGAGGCCTCGGCCGACGAACGGCTGGCCGCCGACGAACACGCCCACGCACACCCCCGCGACCACGACCTGACCGACCGAGCCCAGCTGCGCGCGCACCTCGGCATCGCGTGGGGCGTGATGCGCCAGCACCGGGCGATCCAGGTGGCGATGTTCCAGTCGATGGTGGCCGACGACCCGGCCTCGGGCCGCTCCTGGCGCGACCTGACCGAGCAGACGGGCATCCTGCGCGAGCACCTCGAGTGGCTGCGCGAGCGCGGCCACCCCCTGCCGGGCGAGCCGGAGCTGCTCGCCGCGGGCCTGGGCGCGATGCTGGCCCTGGTGAGCTACGCCCTGCCGCCCGGCGGCGCCTACGACGACGAGCAGGTCGTCGACGCCTTCACGGACCTGCTGCTCAACGGGCTGGCGGGGCCGCTTCCCTTAACGGCGTCACCCGAACGTGATGCGGCGGGCTGAGGCTTGCCTGAAATCCAGCTTTAGCGCGCAGTCAGCGGACCCTCACGCGTGGTCCGATCCTCCCGTCGCAACCGTGAGCCGGGAGGGTCCGATGCACATGTCTCGCAGGCTCGCCGGGTGGCTCGCCGCCACCGGGGCGCTCGTCGCGCTGCCGGTCGCCGTCTGGGCCAACGCCGGCGCCGAGGCCGCCACCGACGCGCTGCTGTCGGTGGGCCGGCCGGTCGAGGCCTCCTCGGTGGAGTCGCCCGAGCTCGGCGCGGCCAACGCCGTCGACGGCGACGGCCGGACCCGGTGGGGCAGCGAGGAGGGCGTCGACCCGCAGTGGATCGCCGTCGACCTCGGCGCGCGGCGCGCGATCGGCCGCGTCCGGCTGCGCTGGGAGGCCGCGTACGGCCGGGCGTACGACATCCAGACCTCGGACGACGGCACGACCTGGACCACGATCGCCGGCACGCGAGCCGGCGCCGGGGGCACCGACGACCTGACCGGCCTGACGGGGGAGGGCCGCTACGTCCGCATGTACGGCACCGCCCGCGGCACCAAGTGGGGCTACTCGCTGTACGACTTCGACAGCTATGGCACCGGCCCGGCCTCGGGCGACGCCCCCGCCCCGCGACGCCCCGGCCGCGCCTCGCAGGCGGCCCCGGTGATCACCTCCGGCGCCCCGCGCCCGTCGAGGCCCGCGACCACCCGGACGGCCACGACGACGCCCTCGGGCACCGGCCTGGCCGACCCGCGCAAGAAGGAGATCGCGATGCAGCTGGTCTCCTCGGCCGAGAACTCGAGCCTGGACTGGAAGGCCCAATACCGCTACATCGAGGACATCAACGACGGCCGCGGCTACACCGGCGGCATCATCGGCTTCTGCTCCGGCACCGGCGACATGCTGGACCTCGTCGAGGCGTACACGTCCCGCGTCCCCGGCAACCCCCTCGCGAGGTTCCTGCCCGCGCTGCGCAAGGTCAACGGCACCGACTCCCACGCCGGCCTCGACGGCTTCCCCGAGGCCTGGCGCTCGGCCGCGGCCGACCCCGAGTTCACGAAGGCCCAGGACGGCGAGCGCGACCGCGTGTACTTCAACCCCGCCGTGACCCAGGCGAAGTCCGACGGCCTCGGCGTGCTGGGCCAGTTCGCGTACTACGACGCGATGGTCATGCACGGCCCAGGCCCCGGCGCGGACAGCTTCGGCGGCATCCGCAAGGCGGCGCTGGCCAGGGCGAAGCCCCCGGCCCAGGGCGGCGACGAGGCCGCGTACCTGACCGCATTCCTGGACGCGCGCGCCGCGGCCATGCGCACGGAGGCCGCGCACAGCGACACGAGCCGCGTGGACACCGCCCAGCGCCAGTTCCTCAGGGACGGCAACCTGGACCTGCACACGCCGCTCGCGTGGAAGGTCTACGGGGAGAGCTACCGCATTCCGTAAGGTCCATGGCTCGGGTCCGCGTCACGATCTGACCGTTGCTCCCGCCAGACAAATGGGCGGGCCCGAGGGCCTTCGGCCGGAGGGGCCCGCCCAGCCAGGCCCGCGGTGCCAAGAGCCGGCGCCCTCCTACTCGCACCGAACCGCCGAACCGGATATGTCGGGCGCTGCGCGCCACGACATATCTGACATTTCGGATATGCGCGCAGAGTCGTATTCAGCGCCTTCTGCAGCCGGCCGCGCGGAACCTACGGCCACACGCTCTGGCCGCGCGCACGGCTTCAGCAGGTCGCGCCGAGTGCGGGCCGCAGTCGATTGCGCCGCGCGCGGGCTGCGTGGTCGATTGCGCAGAGCGGGCCGCGCGGTTGGTTGCGCCGTGTGGGGCCTGTGCAGGCGGGTTGCCGCGGTGCTGCGGCGGTTGCGCAGGCGGTTGCGCCGTGCGTTGGCCGTGCGGGTTGGTCGCCGCGCCTGTGGGTCGCGCGGTTGGTCGCGCCGTCCGCGGGCCGTGTCCGTCCGCGGGCCGTGTCCGGGCGCGCGCCGTGTCCGGGCGCGCGCCGTGTCTGAGCGCAGGCCGTGTCCGGGCGCGGGCCGTGTCTGAGCGCGGGCCGTGTCTGAGCGCGGGCCGTGTCTGAGCGCGCGCCGTGTCCGGGCGCGCGCCATGGGCCCGAGTTCGCGCCGCGTGTCCGGGCCGTGGCCGGCCGTATGGCGTGCCAGGCCGCCGGTGGCCACCCAGCGCATCGACCCCGTCCCGGGCCGTGATCGGCAAGCGCCGGGCGCCCCTTTGCACGGGTGCGTACGATCGCTGGCGTGGCGCTGGCGATCTTCGATCTCACTGCATCCCCGCGCGCGGCGAACGCGGCCGCGCGCCGGGCCCGGCTCGGTGCTGGCGGGGGGCCGCAATGAGCGCCCCCGGACCCATCGAGCTGTGTGCCGAGGCGCTCGCCACCGCCCGCGTGCAGGGCCTGAGCGCCGACGCCCCGATCCACGCCCTCGCCGCCACCCTGGGCGCCGAGTTCGCCGAGCACGCGGGCCCCGACGGCATGTACCGGGACTTCGGCGACGTCGAGGTCCACTACGAGCGCCTCGGCCCCGACGAGCCGTGGCAGGGCCGCTTCCTGGTCGTGCGGGCCGACCGGCTCCCGGCCCGGGTCCGCCTCGACGACCTCCGGGAGGAGCTGCGCCGGGCCGGGCAGAGCCTGGTCCAGCTGCCCGCGACCCGGGCCGGCGTCACCGGCCAGACCCTGCGGGCGCCCCTGAGCGGCTCGACCGTCACGGCCGCCGACGACGGCACCGTCATCGCGATCGCCGCGCCCGTCTGGCCCGTGCCCGACCTCCCGGCCCTGCCCGAGGCCCGCTGGCGCGCGGTCTGCGAGAGCCTGTCCCTGCTGCTCCCGCTGCCGCGAACCGAGCGTGCCGAGTGGCTCGCCGACCGGGTCCCGGACACCTCCGAGGCGGCCGACTGGTGGACCTCCCTGCTGCACCCGCTCGCCACCCTGCGCTTCGGCGACCCCGACCACGCGGCCGACTGGGCCGGCCTGGAGCTGTGGCTGCTCGACCAGGCCGCCGACGCGGGCGCCTGGCCCCGCGAGGAGTGGGTCTGGCGCTGGATGTGGTTCGTGCGCAGCCTGACCGCCCGCGCCGCCAAGCCCCACGCCGCCGACCTCACCCGGCTGAGCCTGGGTCACCTGCCGATGACGGTCGCGCAGCTGCACGCCCTGCCCCCGGACTGGCGCGCCCTGACCGCCGCGGACCTGCGCCGGGCCCGGACCGCCCGCGCCCTGCTGTCCGTCGCCACCGCCTACGGCGCGAGGGTCATGGGCTGACCTCGGCGCGGCGATGCCCTGCGGCCGGTGGCCCGGCCGGCCCCGAAGGCTCGGGCGGCTGTGCGAACAGGTACGCCGCGCACAGCACGAGCACCACCGCGATGGTCGCCAGCAGCGCCTGGTAGCCGGTCACGGCGATCAGCCCGGCCCCGAGCGCGATCGACGCGGTCTGCGGCACGGTCACCAGCATGGTCGCGGCCGCGAAGACCCGGCCCTGCATCCGGTCGGGCGTGGCGCGCTGCAGGCGGGTGGTGAACCCGACCGCCAGCCAGGGCAGGCTGATGCCGAACAGCGCGGCTCCGGGCAGTACCGCCGCATGGTTCGCAACCGCCTGCAACAGTGCCCCCGCCGCCCCGGCCAGCATGCCCGCGGCCATCAGGCGCGCCTCGCCCAGCCGCCGCGCCAGCGGCGCCGCGCTCGGCCCGCCGACCAGCGCCCCCGCCCCCTGCACGGCGGCGAGCACCCCGACGAACGCGGGGGAGCGGTGCAGGCCCTGCCCGGCGACCGCGAACACGGTGGTCTCGCTGAAGCCGAAGACGCACAGCGCGCCCGCCGCCGCCAGCACCACGGGCCGCAGCCGGGGCGAGCGGGCGATGAACCCGAGGCCGCCGCCCCCGCCCGCGAACCGCTCCGGCCGCCGCTCCTCGACCCGCAGGCGCAGCAGGCAGGCGATCGGCACGGCGCAGCTGACCACGTCGACCAGCACCGCCGCCTTCGGCCCGGCCGCCACGAACAGCCCGGCCCCGAGCAGCGGCCCGACCAGGCGCAGCGTCTCCTGGGCGGTGCGCAGCAGGCCGTTGGCGTCGGCGAGCAGGTCGCGGGGGACGATCGAGACCAGCAGGGCGGACTGGGCCGGGGTGAGCAGGGTGTACGCCGCGCCGCACAGCGCCATCGAGCAGTACACGAGCCAGATCCGGCCCGGGCCGTCCACCGCCAGCAGCGGCAGCACGGCCGCCCCCGCCGCGGCGTTGGCCCAGATGAGCAGCGAGCGCCGGCGGAACCGGTCGACCAGCGCCCCGGCCACGGGCCCGAGCAGCGCCGGGGCGGTGAAGCAGAGGAACACCAGCCCGGCCGCCGCGTTGCTCCCGGTGAGCGTCTTGACCCACACGCTCATGGCCAGCCACAGGGTCGAGTCGCCGAGCAGTGACACCGTCTGCCCGAGCAGGTACGTCCGGGCCGCCGGCACGGCGAGCACGCGCCTCACCCGCGCGCGTCCTCGATCGGCATTACTCGATGGACGCGCGCGGAGCGCGATCTGTCAACCGCTACGGGTCACCGGCACCGGCCGCTAGAGCGAGCGGACGTCCCACATCCACAGGCCGCCGGTGTTGGTGCCCGGGCCGTAGAGGGCGGTGAGCGTGGTGCGCACCGCGGTCCACTGCGCGCCCTCCGGGGCCAGGATCAGCGACGTGTGCCAGTACCGCAGATCCTCCCGCGCCTGCGCCCGGTCGGCGTCGGTGACCGGCGGCGCCGTCTGCTGGTACATCGCCTGCGTGAAGAGCCGGTCGGTCGGGCGCAGCACCGGCCCGACGAAGGCGTGGTGGCCGGTGACGCCGTCGGCGGGGCCCAGGAAGTACCCGTGCGAGACCTTCATGTTCGTGTTGGTCGATCCGGTCCAGAAGATCGCCGTCGGGAAGTCCCACTGCGGCAGCGGCACGATGAGCACCGTCTGATCCGCGCCGACGTACTGCTTCCACGTCCCCGCCGCCACGAACTGCGGGATCGCGGGCCGCGTCACGACCTTGATCGGCATCGGCGCGGCCGGCACCAGCGCCGCCGCGAGCGCCGTGACCAGGAACAGCCGCCGCGTGCGCACCGGCAGCCCGCGCAGGTCGATCAGCCGCTGCACGCCGATCGCGAGGATCGGCACGACCGCCCAGTTCGTGACCTCGCCGAGCCGGGTCGGCAGCAGCGTGTCGAACAGCGGCATGTGCTGCAGCACCCAGAACGGGCCGGGCACGCCGGTGTCGCGGCCCTGGAACTGCAGCGGGGTGCCCCAGGCCAGCATCTGGAAGGCGAGGCCGGTGATCGCCAGGCAGCGCACCAGCACGTCGTGCCACTGCCAGATGACCAGTGCGACCAGCAGCAGCACCAGGGCCCAGCCGAGGTAGCCGTGCTCCTCCGCGCCCAGCGGCGGCGGGGGCTCGCCGAAGCGGCGCAGGCGCTCGGCCACGCTGTTGCTGCCGTACGACGTCATGCCGAGCACGTCCATGCGGAACGTGGTCATGTACTTCTCGCCACCGTTGTACGCGCCCGGGCCGAAGAACTGGAACCACAGCGGGTAGGCGAGCACCACGATGGAGGCGCCCAGGGTCACGCCGAGCCCGGCCGCGAGCGGCCGGAGCGCGGCCCGCACCCGGTCGCGGCGCTGCACCGCGTAGAGGATCAGCACCGCCCCGATCGCGAGCGCGGCCAGGAACAGCGTCTCCTCGTTGATGAAGACCTGGTAGACGACGAGCGCGGCCAGGATCAGCCCGTTGCGCACGGGGCGGCCCTCGAGCAGCTTCAGGGAACGCCAGGCCAGCAGCGGTACCAGGAACTGCGCGACGAGGTTCACGTGGTAGGACGCGTGCGAGGTCACCGCGGGCGCGAACCCGCCGACGAGCCCGCCGACCCAGGCGGCGGTCCGGCCGGCGACCAGGTGCCGGGACAGCACCCAGTACCACGCGGCCGCGGTCCCGGCGATGCCGAGCACGATCAGGATGTCGAACGTGACCTGCGGCCCGAACAGCAGCGTGATCGGCGAGAGGGGCAGCCCGAGGCCGAGGACGCTCGTGTTGGCCATGCCGTTGACGCCGAGGGGCGCGTTGTACTGCACGATGTGGAACGGGTTCTCGCCGTGCGAGACCACCCGGGCCGACCAGGCCAGGAAGTATTCGGCCTGGGCCCGGTCGCCGGGGCTGATCGGCATCCGCCGGCCGTAGTGGGCCAGGATCGGCGCGACCACGAACAGCGCGCCCAGCAGGTAGCTGCCGAGCGCGAGCAGGTCGGCCCGGCGGCTGGACGTCCGCGTGGTGGTGATGGCGGCGATGCTGTCCGATTCCTCGCTGGTCTCCTGCGGCACTCTGCCGCGCTGTCGCACGAGCCTGCCGGTGGCAGGTGCGGTCGTGTCGTCTGTGTCGTCAGAGCCGGCCGTACCCGTCAACATCGCGTGACAATATCAGCGGGGCGGATCCGGGAACCCGGACCCGCCCCGCGTCGTTCGCCGCCGCCGAACGGCCGCTACCTACCGGCCGCGCTCGGTGTAGGTGATCGTCGGCATGGGCACCGGCTGGGCCCCGAACGTGTCGGTCGGGGCCGGCAGCGGGATCGGGTTGCCGTTGATGTCGGTCGGCACCGGCACCGGGTTGATCGTGTCGGTCGGCACCGGGCCCGGGTTCAGCGTGTCGGTCGGCATCGGCACGGGCAGCGTGTCCGTCGGCTGCGGCACCGGGTTGCCGAACGTGTCCGTCGGCATCGGCACCGGCGTCGGGCTCATGGTGTCGGTCGGCATCGGGACCGGGTTGCCGAACGTGTCGGTCGGCGCCGGCATCGGCGCGGTGGCGCAGGTGTCCGCCGGCGCCGGCACCGGGGCCGTTACTGTGCCGGTCGGCAGTGGGTTCACTGTGTCGGTCGGCGCCGGCACGACGTCCCCGCCGAAGGTCGGCGTCACGCCCGGCATGGTGGTCGGGTCCGGGATCGGGTCCTGCGTCGGCAGCGTCGACGGAGTCTCCTCCACCGCGCCCGCGGGACCGCTCGGCGTGTCGAAGACGCCCGGCGGAATGATCACCGAGGCGCCCGGCGCGGGCAGGCTCGGCGGCATGACGATCGTGCCGCCCGGGTTCGGCATCCCGGGGTTGCCGAACGTGTCGGTCGGGCACGGCGTCGCCGTGGCGGTGGGCGCGCCCGGGTAGGCCGTCGTCCATGCGCTGAGCGCGGGGTCCGGCGCCATGGTCCCGGCCGCGCGCACCCCGCCGGGCACGGTCTGCGCGTCGGCTCCGGTCTGGTGGACAACGCCGGCGGTCAGCACGGCGAGGAAGCTGGCGGCCCCGACCGCGACCGGCAGTCGCCGTTTGCTCTTGCTGGCAGGCATTGGGTGAAACCCCCGTTGGTCTCGGTAGCAGTCACCCTATGTATACCCGTCGCTACTCCTTGTAGTCAGAAAACGAGGATCTTTGCGCCGCTCGTCGCGCGTGCTGCTCGACGCCACGCGGTTGCGGCCGTGCACCTTGGCGTCGTACAGGGCCCGGTCGGCCGCGGCCAGCAGTGCCTCGGCGGTAGGCGCCGGCAGGTCGGCGGTGGTGGCGAGGCCGATGCTGAGCGTGGGCAGCCCGTCGGGCAGGTCCGAGCTGCTCGCCACGTGCGCGCGCACCTGCGCCGCCACGGCCCGGGCGCGCTCCTCGCCGCCGGTGACCACGACCGCGAACTCGTCGCCGCCGAGCCGGGCGGGGCAGTCGCCGGGCCCGGCCGCCGCGCGCAGGGCCGTGCCCACGCGGGTGAGGACGGCGTCGCCGGTGCCGTGCCCCCAGGTGTCGTTGATCGTCTTGAAGTGGTCGACGTCGATGATGAGCAGGGCGCGCTCGGCCCCGGCGTGCAGCGCCCGGCCCAGGTCCAGGTCGAACGCGCGCCGGTTGGGCAGCCCGGTCAGCGGGTCGGTGAGCGCCTGCTCCTCGAGCCGGGTGACCAGCGCCTCGGACCGGGCCTGCAGCTTCGACACGACGATCGTGGACACGGCGTAGGCGGTGACGAGCGCGGCGATGTCGGTGACGGCGGTCACGTCGGACTTGATCCAGAAGGTCACCGCGGCGTCGGTCAGGCTGGCCGCGACGAGCAGGACGTACATGATGTCGCGGCGGACGAAGGTCGCGGCGTACAGCAGGGGCCACAGGAAGTACAGGTGCGCGCTGACGCTCACGTCCCGCGTGACGAGGTTCAGGACGCCGATCAGCAGGACCGCCAGGAACGGCACGATCACCCAGAACGGCTCCGGCACCCGCTGCGGGGCCAGCCGGCACAGCGCGCCCGCGGCCACCATGGCCCCGGCCACGGCCTCGGTGGTCAGCACGCCGAGCGTCGAGCCGCCCGCGAACCCCGGCACGAGCAGCGCGCAGGCGCCGACGACCGAGCCGCCGGCCATGAGGAAGTACGCCACCGCCCGCGTCGCCGCCACCCGGTCGCGCGCGTGGATCAGGGGCCGGACCGCCGCGCGCCACACCGAATGCCGATCGGCGGCGAGGGTGCGAAGCTGAGCGTTCGCCCACTATCGGACACCAGGTGTAGCGAGGGCCGACTATGCTGCGCGGGGTCTTCAGTAGTGCCGAGGAGCTTTCATGTCTGACCCCTACGCGCCCCAGCCGAACTACGACCCCTATGGCCAGCAGCAGCAGCCCTCCTACGGCCAGGGATACGGCCAGGGCTACGGCCAGCAGCCCCCGGCGTACGACCAGGGGTACGGGCAGCAGCCGCCCTCCTACCAGCAGCCCCCCGCGTACCAGCAGCCCCCGTCCTACGACCAGGGCTATGGCTACAACCAGCCGCCGCCGCTCTACACGCCCCCGCCCAAGAAGAAGGGCAACGGCCTGCTGATCGGCGTGGGCATCGCCGCGATCGTGGTCGTCCTGTGCGGCGGCGTCGGCGCGATCGCCTACGTCAACCTGTCCAAGGACGACGAGGCGAAGACCCCGACGGCCTCCTCGACGACCGGGAGCGCGAAGCCGCAGGCGTCGCCCGGTGCGACCCGGACCACGAGCGCCCCGAAGACCCCGAAGGTCACGCTCACCGACCCGGCCACCATCGGCAACTGGAAGAAGCAGTCCAACCAGGACCAGGCCAAGACGATGAGCCAGCAGATGACGGATGCCGGCGTGCAGAACCCGTTCGCCGCGCAGTACCAGAACACCCAGAAGACCTCGCAGGTCGTCGTGGCCTGGGGCGGCACCGGCTCGGGGTTCAGCATCGGCGGCCCGGACAAGCAGCTGAAGGACTTCTTCGACGGCGCCTTCAAGTCCCTCGGCGGCACCGGCAGCGACTCGACACCGTTCGACCCGGGCAAGCTCGGCGGCAAGGCCGAGTGTCAGAAGACGGACGCGACCGGGGTGACGCTGTCGATCTGCGCCTGGGTCGGCACCGACGCGCTGCTGGCCTTCATGTTCAACCCCATGGAGCCCTCGGCCGCGGCCATCCAGGCGAAGCTCATGCTCCAGTCGATGGCCGTCGCCGGCTAGGTCTTGACGTTGAGCGCCGCCTCCGCGATCCGCAGCCCCTCCTCGGGGCCGATCCCGGAGGCGGCGACGACGGCCGCGAACTGCTCGGCCGCCCGCCGCACCCGCTCCAGCGCCGCCTGCCCGGCCGCGGTCACGTAGGAGCCGGCCCGGCCGCGGGTCTCGATCAGCCCGGCGTCCTCCAGCTCGCGGTACGCGCGGGCGACGGTGTTCACGGCGAGCCCCAGTTCGGCCGCGAGGCTGCGGATCGTCGGCAGCCGGGTGCCCACGGCGAGCGACCGGTCCCGGATGCGGGCCGCGACCTGTAGCCGCAGCTGCTCGAAGGGCGGCACCGCCGACCCCGCGTCGATGACGAACATCACGCCAGTATCACGCCAATATCCCGGCCAGCACGACCTCCGTGAGCCGCGTCGCCGCCTCGGGCACCGCGCCGACCCCCGCGATCCCCATGAGCCCGGCCCGCACGTCGCGCACCGTCAGCCCGTCGCGCACCACGCCGGCCCGGACCGCCCGCGCGACGAGCGCGTCGAGCTGCGCGGCATGGTCGGCCCGCTGTGCGGGAAAACGCCGCAGCAGTACTTCCCCCAGCCCGCCGGCCGCGACGCGCCGCCCCGCGAACCCCCGCACCACCAGCTCCAGCCCCGCCCGGGGATCGGCCTGCCCCACCGCCGCCCGCAGGTCCCGCTCGCACCCGGCGACGAGCTCGTCCAGCACCGCGTCGACGAGCTCCCCGCGGCTGGGGAAGTGCCGGTAGACGGTCGCGACCCCGACGCCCGCGGTCCGCGCCACCGCCCGGGTCGGCACGTCCAGCCCGCCGGCCCCGAACGCCGCCCGCGCCCCGGCCACGATCCGGTCGCGGTTCTCCAGCGCGTCCGCGCGCCGTTTCCGAGTCACTTGCGAGTCCAAGGCACTCACTTCCGGCCGGTGCGGCGGGGACGTGCCTACCGTAGCCCGCATGCTCGCCGTACAGTTCGCGCAGTTCGGACCGCCCGAGGTCCTCCAGCTCGCCGAGGCCCCCGACCCGCACCCCGGCCCGGGGGAGGTGCGCATCCGGGTCCGCGCCGCGGGCGTCTCACCCGTCGACGTCGCGCTGCGGGCCGGCACGTCCCCGTCCGCGGCCCGGCTGCCGCGCCCGCACATCCCCGGCGTCGACGCGGCCGGCGTGATCGACGAGCTCGGCCCCGGCGTCACCGGCTGGGCGCCCGGCGACGAGGTCTTCGGCATCGTGCCGCTCGCGACCCTGGGCGGGGCCACGGCCCAGCTCGCCGTCCTGCGCCACTGGGCCCGCCGGCCCCCGCACCTGCCGTGGGCCGAGGCGGGCGCGGCGGCGACGAGCCTGGAGACGGCCACGCGCGCCCTCGACCGGCTCGCGCTCGAGCCCGGAATGCGCCTGCTCGTCACCGGCGCGGCGGGCGGGGTGGGGAGCATCGCCGTCCAGCTCGCGGTGTTGCGGGGCGTCCGGGTGTACGGCACCGGCAGCAGCGACGCCGCCGACTTCGTGGCCGCCCTGGGCGCCGAGCCCCTGGGCCGGGAGATCGCCGGCCGGTTCGACCGTGCCCTGGACACGGCCGGGGGCGGGCTGCTGCCGGCGCTGATCGAGGCCACCGGGGACGCGGCCCGCGTGCTGAGCATCGCCGACTTCACCGCGCCCGGGCTCGGCGCCGCCCTGTCCATGGGCGAGCCGGCGGGGGAGCCCGGCGGCCACCACGGCCTGGCGGAGGCGGCCCGGATTCGGGTGCCGCTGCAGGCCACGTACCCGATGTCCGACGCGCCCGCGGCGCACCGCGCCTTCGAGACCACCTCCCGCCGCGGCAAGCTCGCCTACGAGATCGGCACCTAGTGCAGCTCGAGGGCCGAGGCGAGCAGGCTCCGGGTGTACTCGTGGGCCGGCTCCTCGTACACCTGCTCGGCCGGGCCCTGCTCGACGATCCGCCCGCGGTACATGACGGCGACGCGATCGGCGAGCTGGCGGACCACGCCGAGGTCGTGGGAGATGAACAGCATCGTCAGGCCCAGTTCGGCGCGCAGGTCCGCGAGCAGCGCGAGAATCTGGGCCTGCACCGACACGTCCAGCGCGGACACCGCCTCGTCGCACACCAGCAGCCGAGGCCGCAACGCCAGCGCCCGGGCGATCGCCACGCGCTGGCACTGGCCGCCGGACAGCTCCGCCGGGCGGCGGGTGGCGAGGGCGGGGTCGACGCCCACCTGTTCCAGGCGCTTCGCGACGTCGGCCGCCACCGATGCGGGCCGGGCGCGCAGGCCGTCGGCGACGATGTCACCGACGCGCATCCGCGGGTTGAGGGACGAGCGGGGGTCCTGGAACACCATCTGGACGTCGCGGCGCAGGCCGCGGGGCCAGCCGCGGGTGACGTTCGTGCTGTCGAAGACGATCCGGCCGCGGCGCGCGCGTTCGAGGCCGACGATCGTGCGGGCCAGGGTGGACTTGCCGGAGCCGGACTCGCCGACGAGCCCGACGGTCTCGCCGGCGGCGACGGTGAGGTCGACGCCGGCCACCGCCTGGATCTCGGGGCGGCGCAGCCCGCGACCGCCGGGCGCCCGGAACGTGGTCCAGACCTGTTCGACCGACAGCAGGGTCATGACGCCTCCTCGGCGAAGTGACAGGCGGCGAGCCGGCCCGGCGCGACCTCCCGCAGCGCCGGCGCCTCGGTGCGGCAGCGGTCCGCGGCGAGGGGGCAGCGCGGGTGGAAGCGGCACCCCGGCGGCAGGGCGGCCAGGTTCGGCGGGTTGCCCGGGATCGGCGCCACCGCGGCGGTGCGGGTGTGCACCGCCGGCACCGAGCGGACCAGCGCCGCGGTGTACGGGTGCCGGGGCGCGTCGAGCAGGTCCCGGGTGGCGCCGCGTTCGACGATCCGGCCGGCGTACATCACGGCCACGTGCTGGGTCGCGTGCGCCATGACCCGCAGGTCGTGGCTGATCAGCAGGACCGACACGCCGTCCTCGGCCTGGATCTTCGCCAGCAGCCCGAGGATGCGGGCCTGCACCGACACGTCCAGCGCGGTCGTCGGCTCGTCGGCCAGGATCAGGCGCGGCCGCCCGGCGAGCGCCATCGCGATCACGGCCCGCTGGCGCAGCCCGCCCGACAGCTGATGCGGATACGCGCGGGCCCGCTGGGCCGGGTCCGGCACGCCGACCCGGTCGAGCAGCTCCACCGCGAGCCGGCCGGCGGCCGCCCGGGACAGGCCCTCGCGGCGGCGGGCCACCTCGCTGACCTGCCGGCCGACCGGCTGCACCGGGTTGAGCGCCGACAGCGGGTCCTGGAAGACCATCGCGATGTCGCTGCCGCGCAGCGCCCGGCGCCGCGGCTCGGGCAGGCCGACCAGGTCGGTGCCGGCGAACTCGATGGCGCCGGAGGTCACGGACAGGCCGTGCGGCAGCAGACCCAGGACGGCGGTGGCGGTCATGGTCTTGCCGCTGCCGGACTCCCCGACGACGCCGAGCGTCTGCCCGGCGGGCACCTCGAAGCCGACCCCGTCGAGGATCCGCAGCGGTTCGGCGCCGGGCCGCTCGGCCTGGACGACGAGGTCGCGCACGGTGAGCAGGGCCTCCATCAGTACCCGCCGATCCGGGGCCAGCCGACCTCGACGCCGGCGCGCACGAGGGAGGCGCGGAAGTCCTGGAACCGGCGCGGGTCGGCGCGCACCTGCCGGGGCGACAGCCGGTGCTCCAGGCAGTACGCGGCGAGCGAGCCGGCGACCTCGCCGACGTTCCACTCGGTCGGGTGCATGCGGTAGCAGCCGTTGGTGATGTGGGTGGTGCCGATGTTCTTCGCCGCCGGCAGCAGGTTGTCGACCCGCACCGGCAGCAGCGCGCCGAGCGGCAGGTGATACGGGGTCGCGCCGATGTCGATGTACGTCTCCAGCCCGGTCGAGGGGTGCAGGTCGATGCGGTAGGCGCCGACGCCGACGCTGTCCGGATACACCACCGAGCCGCGCTCGCCGCGGACCTCGAGCGACAGATCCTGCTCGACGACCGTGTACTCGGCCTCGATCCGGCGCGACTCGCGGATGTACGGCGCCTTGGCGAAGCCGTCGCCGGTGCCCATGACGTCGCCCCGCAGCCGCAGGCCCGGCCACCCGGTGCCGCCGTCGGGCCGCGGCGCCTCGGTCTGCAGCCAGAAGAGCATGCTGAGGCTCAGCTGCCGGGACGAGGCGAGGTGCTTGGCCTTCTCCTCCTCGCTGACGCCGATCAGCGGCCCGAGGAAGTAGTCGATCATCGGCCAGTTGACCAGGGTGACGTCGCTGCCGGCGAGCCCGTCGGTGAACATGCGCCGCGAGACGATCCGGCGGAAGACCCACAGCTCGCTGTCGCCGGCGCTGCGGCTCTGGTCGGCCACGATGTCGCCGTCCGGACCGGCGTTCGGCACGAACGAGCGCGCGTACGGCTGCAGCGTGCGCGGATCCGGCGCGGTGAGCGACACCAGCGGGCCGCCCCAGAACTCCGGGCTGAACGAGCGCCAGAAGTGGTACTCGGCGGGCTTGTCGATGGTGTGGTCCTCGCCGGCTCGGTGGTCCAGGGCGAAGCACCAGCTGAAGGCCTGCATGTTGTCCGGCTGCGCCTCGGCCGGGGCGTGCGGCTCGCCGGTCCGCTCGCGCGACTCGAAGCCGGTGACGTGCTCGGTGCCGGTCAGCGGCAGCAGGTCGCCGAGCTCGGTGGCGTCGATGACGTACGGCGCCGCGAGCTCGATCCGGTTGCCGTCGGCGTCCTCGACGACCACGGCCCGCACCCGGTCCCCGGCGACGTCGGCGGCGACGGGGCGGTGCCGGAAGAGCACCCGCAACCGGCCGGCGGCGGTCCACGGGGCGAGCATGGCCTCGATGACCGCCGCGGCGACCCGCGGTTCGTGGCACAGCGGGCTGACGGTGCCCTCGCCCGGGTTGAGGTGCGGCGCGGCGCGGCCGCGCTCGCTCAGCGGGTACCAGCGCCGGTAGTGCTCGCGAATGGCCTCGCGCAGGGCGCGGTAGGAGGCGGTGCAGCCGAACTGCTCGATCCACGGGTGCTCGTCGGGCGGCACGGCCTGGGCGGTGAGCTGCCCGCCCAGCCAGTCGGTCTCCTCGGTGACCAGCACCGTGCGGCCGCGGCGCAGGGCGGCCAGCGCGGCGGCCACCCCGCCGAGTCCGCCGCCGACGACGAGGACGTCCACGCTCATGACCCCTCCTGGAAGTACGGTGCGTCGCCGCTTTCGATCAGGGGGATCAGGCTGAGCAGGGCCCCCCAGGAATGGAACGGTTCGCTGTTGGCCTTGTCGCAGCCCTCGCCGCTGGCGGCGGAGTAGTTCTCGTGCACGTGCCGGGCCTCGCGCCATTCCCGCATCGCCACGTCCGCGCTGCGCTCGGCGAGCCAGCGCCGCTCCTCGGCCAGGCCCGCGCGCCGCAGGCCCAGGTAGACGAGGAAGTTCATCGGCGGCCAGACCCGGCCCTTCCAGTAGTAGCTGTGGGAGGCCGACTCGGCGTCGATGCGCGGCGTGGACGGGATGGCCCACCGGCCGCCGAAGTACCGCTCGTCGCGCAGGTACCGCCCGACGGTTCGGGCGGCCCGTCCGCCGGCGCCGATCCCGGCGAGCAGCGGGTAGAAGCTCATCGGGGAGATGTCGCGCGTGTACGCGCCGGTGTCGGTGCGCCGGCTGCGGTAGGAGCCCGTGTCCTCCTGCCACAGCGTCCGCTCGACGCCGGCCGCCACCGCGGCGCCGCGCTCGCGCAGTTCGTCGCGTTCGGCGGCGCGGCCGAGGATCGCGGCGATGTCCGCCAGGGCCTCGCAGTCCATCGCGTACTCGCTGTTGAGGCCGATGTCGTGGGCGCGCAGCAGGCCGGCCTGCGGGTCGTACGGGATGTCGGCGAAGATCGGATGGTCGTCGCAGCCGCTCTCGCAGGTGGCCCCGAAGTGCTGGTTGATCCGCGGAACGTCCTGCGGCGACGGCCACTGCGGCTCGAACGCGGTCGAGCCCAGGCAGAGCAGGTCGCCGTCCCGGCGTACCCGCCACCACCAGCGGTTCCAGCTGAGCAGGCCGGGGAAGACCTCCTCGAGGAACCAGCGTTCGCCGAAGCGGCGGTACAGCTGCAGGGCCACCATCGCGCCGACCGGCGGCTGCGAGCCGTCGTACGTGCGCCGGCCGGTGCCCTGCTCGACGTTGGGCACGAACCCGTCCGGGGTGAGCGCGCGGGTCATCTCCACCGCGTTGGCATAGGCGAGATCGGCGCTGAACAGCCCGGCGAGCAGCGCGTTGAAGTAGTTGTCCCAGCAGAACAGCGCGTACCCGCCGCGCTTGCCGACGTTCCACAGCCGGCTCACGGTGGTCACCACGCGCCGGCCCGCCGGTTCGTACACGGTGTTCCAGGCGATCGCGTCGCGGATCAGGTCCCGGTGCTCCGCGTCGGTGCCGGCCGGCGCGGGCCGCAGCCGTTCGCGGCCGGCGGCGACGGCCGCCTCGATCCCGGCGAGGTCCCGGGCGGTGCCGGTGCTCACCCCGACCGGCCCGTCCAGGCGCACCGCGAGGTACGGCCCGGTCAGGTCGGCGTACGGGTCGTCGACCGGCGCGGCGGTCGTGTGCACGGCCAGCGGCTCGTCCCGGCCGGGCAGCGACGCCTCGAGGACCTCCCCGGCGCGGCGGACCGAGCCGGGGAGATTCCACAGTGGACCGGCCGACACCGTCAGCGTCGCCGGCTGGGCCTGGTTCGCCCGCGGGGTCACCAGGATCACCAGGTCCGCTCCGGCGTGCGCGGTCTCCACGTCCAGCTCGATGCCGCGCCAGCGCACGGTGAGCGCGGTGTAGGAGCCGTCGACGGCGTGCGGGCCGAGCGTCACCTCCTCGGCGTCCTCGTCACGGCGGCCGATCTGCACCTGGTGCAGGGCATTGCCGCGGTAGTACTCCTTGATGCCCAGCGCGACCGCGAGCCCTTCGGGCAGGAGCACCTGGGTGAGCAGGCTGCGGGTGTCGAAGGTGTTCCAGCCGCGGGCCAGGCGGGCTTGGACCTCGTCGTAGGCGGTCACTTGGCGCTGACCGTCGCCGCGGAGAAGTCCGGGTAGCCGCTGGCGTCGCGGGTGAACCCGTCCAGCCGCTTGTTCCACACGTACGCGATCTGGACCGTCATCGGGTACATGCCCACGGCGTCGTCCCAGATGATCTTGCTCGCGGCGGCGTAGTCGGCCGCGCGGGCGTTCTCGTCGGTGGTGGTGCCGGCCGCGGCGAGCTGCTTGTCCAGCTCGGCGTTGCAGTAGCCGGTGCGCTTGGCCGCGCACGGGTAGAGCCGGCCGAGGTTGGCCGAGGCGTCGAACCCCGCGGTGCCCAGCTGCTGGAAGTTGACGTCCCAGTCCATGGCCAGCAGGTCCTTGATGAACACCGCCTGCTCCTTCTCCTGCAGGTCGACCTTCACCCCGATCTTCGCCAGGTCCGACACGACCGCCTGGTTGAAGGCACGGAACTCGGCGTTGGCGAACTGCAGCCGCAGCGGCTTGCCGAAGTCGAAGCCGGCCGCGCTCAGCTCGGCCTTGGCGGCCGCCGGGTCGTACGTCTTGGGCTGCTGCGGGCTGTAGCCGAACACCGTCGGCGCGACCGGGGCCACCGCGAGCGCGCCGGTCTCCGGGTACAGGCTGGCGATGATGGTCTTGAAGTCGACGGCCTTCCACAGCGCGTTGCGGACCGCCGGGGAGGCCAGCGCCGGGATGGAGGAGTTGAACCACATCGTGAACACCTGGTGGCTCGGCACCGACTCGTGCTTGAGGCCGGCGTCGGCCTTGAGGGTCTTGAGCTGGTCGTCGGGCACGCCCCAGATGAGGTCGACCTCGCCGGTGCGCAGCGCCGTCAGCCGGGCGGAGAGGTCCGGGATGGTGCGCACGGTCACGGTCTCGATCTTCGGCTTGCCGCCCCAGTACTTGTCGTTGGCGGTGAGCACGAGGCGCTCTCCGGGGGTGAACGACTTGACCACGTACGGCCCGGAGCCGACCGGCTTCTTGAAGAAGTCCGCGCCGATGGTCTTGGGCAGGACGAAGAAGATCGCGAGCTTGCTGGGCAGGGCCGCGTCGGGCTTGGCCGCGGTGATGACCACGGTGTCCTTGTCCGGGGCCGCGATCTTGGCGCCGGTGAAGTTGCTCTTGTTGGGGCTGTCCCCGGCGAGCAGCCGCTGGAACGACGCGACCACGTCCTCGGACGTCAGCGGGGTGCCGTCGGAGAACTGCAGCCCGCTGCGCAGGTTGAAGGTCCAGGCCGTGGCGGTGGCGTCCGGGGTCCACTTGGTGGCCAGGTCGGCGACGATCTTGCCCTTGGCGTCGGGGCGGGTGAGCCGGCCGTAGATGGACTGGCCGGTGAACTCCTTGCCGGCCGAGCCGCCCGCCGCGGAGTGCGGGTCGAGGGAGTCGACCGGGTAGGTGCCGCTGACCACGATCGAGTCCGGCTTCGCGCTGTCGCCGCCACCGCTGGTCGTGCTGCAGGCGGCGAGGGCCGAGAGGGCCAGGACGGCGGCCAGGGCGGCAGTCAGGGCGGGTCTCATCAGGGCTTTCGGGTTGGCGTGCATATCTGACTCCTGTCGGCGGGGGTTTACGACGTACGGGAGCGGCTGTTGCGCCCGAGCCGCGCGGACAGCTGGTCGCCCAGCAGGCCGACGCTGACCACGAGCAGGAACAGCGCGAATCCGGGGAATGCGGAGATCCACCAGGCGGTGGCGAGGTACTCCTTGCCGTTGGCGACGGTCTGCCCCCACGACGGGGTGCTCGGCGGCAGCCCGATGCCCAGGAAGCTCAGGCCGGCCTCGGCGAGCACGACGAGCGCGAACTCCAGCGTCGCCATCACCACGATCGGCGGCAGGACGAACGGCAGCACGTGCCGCACCAGGATGACCAGGCGGGGCACGCCCATGAGGCGGGCCGCGCTGACCCATTCCCGTTCCTTGATGCTGAGCGTGACGTTGCGGGCCACCCGGGCGAACGGCGTCCAGGCGGTGATGGACAGCGACAGGACGACCGTGGGCAGGCCGCGGGCGAACAGGCCGGCGACCACGATCGCGAGCAGCACGCCGGGGAAGGTGAGCAGCACGTCGATCACGCGGGACATCACCACGTCGGACCAGCCGCCGGCGAGCCCCGCGAGGGCGCCGACCGTCATGCCGACCAGCGCGGAGAGGGTCACCGCGACGGTGGCGATGAGCAGCGACGTGCGGGCGCCGTACACGATCTGGGCGGCGACGTCGCGGCCGAGCCCGTCGGTGCCGAGCCAGGCCGTGCCGTTCGCGGTGGCCGAGCCCGGCGCTCGCAGCCGGTCGCCCACCGGTGTGGCGACGTGGTCGTAGCCGAGCAGCAGCGGGCCGAGCACGGCCACGAGCACGTAGCCGGAGACGATCCCGAGCGGGATCCACAGGGCGGTACGGCGTGGCCGGCCGCGCCGCAGCCGGACCAGGCCGATGGCTTCACTCATGGCGCCACTCATGCGTTCCCCAACCGGATACGTGGATCGAGGCGGGCGTTGAGCAGGTCGGCGACCAGGTTCAGCAGCACGATGACCCCGGCGATGGTCAGCGCCGCGGCCTGCACCACCGCGTAGTCGCGGCCGGCGACCGCGGAGACGATCAGCGAGCCGAGGCCGGGCCAGGCGAACACGTTCTCCACCACCACCGCGCCACCGATGAGCGCGCCGAACTGCAGGGTGACCACGGTCAGCACCGGGATCAGCGAGTTGCGCAGCGCGTGGCCGAGCAGCACCTGCCGGTCGGTGAGCCCCTTGGCGCGGGCGGTGCCGGCGTAGGGCTCCTCGAGCTCCTCCACGACGCTGCTGCGGGTCAGCCGGGCCACGATGGCGGTGAACGGCAGCGACAGGGTCACGGCCGGCAGCACCATGTGCGCCGGGGTGCCGACGCCGGAGCTGGGCAGCAGCCGCAGCACCAGCGAGAAGGTCAGGATCAGCATGATGCCGACCCAGAACGTCGGGAACGCCTGCAGGCCGATGGTCAGCGTGGAGGTGATGCGGTCCAGCGCCCCGCCGCGGCGGTAGCCGGCGAGCAGGCCCAGGGCCAGCCCGGCGCACACCGCGATCACCGCGGCGGTGGCGGCCAGTTCGATGCTCGCCGGCAGCCGGTTGAGCACCGCCTCCATGGCCGGCATGTCCAGCCGGTACGACTCGCCGAAGTCCAGCCGGACGACGTCGAGCAGGTAGGTCAGGTACTGCTCGG
Source organism: Dactylosporangium sp. NPDC000244 (assembly GCF_040300725.1). Taxonomy (NCBI): domain Bacteria; kingdom Bacillati; phylum Actinomycetota; class Actinomycetes; order Micromonosporales; family Micromonosporaceae; genus Dactylosporangium; species Dactylosporangium sp. NPDC000244. The sequence goes on along the minus strand of NZ_JBEPEH010000010.1, from coordinate 249,522 downwards.
GCAGCGACCGGTCCAGGCCGAGCCGGGCGGTCAGCTCGGCCACCGCTTCCGGATCGGCGTCCGGGCCGAGCAGTACCACCGCCGGGCCGCCGGGGGCCAGCCGGATCACCACGAAGATGAGGCTCGCGGCACCCCACATGACGACCAGCGCGCTGGCGAGGCGCCGTATCACCATCATGGCCATCGCCGGGTCACCTCCCTGTGTCGAGCTTGTCGATGAGCATGCGCACGGCGGCACGGCCGAGCGCCTCGCCGCCGTGGCGGCGGCCGGGGATGCAGGCGGCGGGCCGCTCGGCGCCGGCGGCGGCCAGCACGCGCGGCGGGCCGAGGAACACGAACGGGAACCGGTCGGCGATCAGCCGTGCCAGCTCGCGCCGGTCCGCGTCCGCGCCGAGCAGCAGGCCGCCGTCGGCCAGGCCGAGGCGGGTGACACTGGTGCCGGGGAACAGCACCAGGTCGTGGCCCGTCGCGGCGGCCTCCGCCTCGATCCCGGCCAGCACGGCGCCGAAGGGGCCGAGGCCGCCCGGCCCGAGCGGGGCGAACGTGGCCACGCCGAGCAGCCGGTTGCTTCCCCCGGCCAGGCTGCGGGCCACCGGGTCGGCGCGGTAGTCCAGGTCCCGGGCGGCGCGCAGCACCCGCTCCCGCAGCCGCGGGCCGATCGCGACGTCCCGCCCGGACAGCACCAGCGACACCGTCGTCTGGGACACGCCGAGCCGCCGGGCGATGTCGACCTGCCGGACCCGGCCCCTCATCGCGACCACGCCGCTCAGCCCTGCCGCACGAAGCGCACGGCGTCGGCGATGACGACACCGTCGGCGGCGTCGGACAGCTCGACGGAACCGTCGATGCCGCCGTGGAAGCGGAACACGCCCAGCGACGTCCACTCCCCGCCGCGCGGGTCCGGCGCCCCGGCGAGCTTCTGGTTGACCGGCGCCGTGGTGTCGCCGTCGGCGTGGTGCACCACGTACGGGGCGTTGGTGGCCCGGTTCGACGCGGCGGTGTACGACACCCGCACCTCGTAGCGGTCCTCGGCCGGCAGGGCCGGGCGCCAGCGCACCACGGCACCGCCGGTGCCGGCCGCGTGCGAGGCGTAGTTGCTGCCGTAGTACCCGGCGACGCCGGTGCCGGCCGACCAGGTGCCGGCGACCACCGTGTAGCCCTGCTCGCCGTTGTCGACGGTGACGCTCTCGCGCACGTCGGCCGGGGCCGGCGCCTCGATCACGCTCAGCTCGTCGAGCGAGATGAGCGTGCCGCCGCCCCGGCCGGGACCGGCGAGGGCGAAGCGCACCCGGTGCCGGCCCGGACTGAGCCGCATCCGGTCCAGGCGCACCACGTCGTAGCCGTCGCTGCTCTCCGCCGTCGTGTCCAGCGCGGAGACCCGCGGAGCCCGCCCGTCGACGGTGACGGCGACGGTGCCGCCCGCGACCGGCCGGTAGTAGCGCAGCCACAGCTCGAAGTCCCCGCCGCGCGGCACCTCGATCGGGTATTCGATGGAGTCCCCGGCCGCGGCCGGCGTGTACAGGGCGCGGGCGCCGCCGCGGGCGGTGGGCTCGCGCACCACGGCGACGGTGCCGCCGCGGAGGGTCGCGTGCGGGGCGGTGCGGCCCAGGTCGTAGGTGTGCTCGGTGAGCCGCGGGCCGCCGGCGAGGCTGTCGCGGCCCTGGGTGAGCCACGGCAGGTTGAACCGGGCCACGGCGACGCGGCGGGGGAAGCTGGCGATGTCGCCGTCGCAGCCGTAGACCAGCACGATGGTGCCGTCGCGGAGCCGGGCGAGGTCGGAGTAGTACGAACGATTGGGGTTGACGATGCGGCTGTACCGGTAACTGACGCCCTCGTCGTAGCTGACCGACACGGTCATGTTCCACCGCATCGGCGCGTCGGGCCGGCTGAACAGCATCCGGTCGACGTCGCGGCTGCGCGGGCCGCCGGTGTAGCGCACCACGCTCGCGTCGACGGCGTTGAACACCCCGGTCGCGCCGTCGAGCTTCGGCGCCGACCAGGTCAGGCCGCGGTCCTCGCTGACGGCGGTGATGCGCTGCCGGTTGCCGCCCGAGGCCGCCCGGCCGTTGATGACGACCGCGCCGTCGCGCCGCTGCACGACGCGGGCCTCGTTGATCGGATAGCCGGTGGAGACGGGGATCTCGCCGGTGGCCTTCCAGGTGCGCCCGTGGTCGTCGCTGTAGATGCCGGCCACGCCGTAGAAGCGCTGCTCGACGGTGTTGCCGACGATCACGCGGCGGTGCGCCACGTTGAGCAGCAGCCGGCCGTTGTCCAGCTGGATGCCGTGGCCGGGTCCGGGGCTGTGCAGCGCCCACGTGTAGGGGAACGTGTCGAAGAGACCGGCGAGGTGGCGGGGCTCGCCCCACGTCCGGCCGCCGTCGCGGCTGGAGACCACGTACATCTCGGCGCTGTCGCCGGAGCAGGTGGTGTTCTCCGGCAGCCGCAGCGACAGGTTGTAGAACAGGAAGACCTCGCCGGTGACGCGGTCGGCGAGCAGGGCCGGGTTGCCCCAGGACTGCCCGTCGGCGGACGCGACGACGGTCTGGGTCGGGCCCCAGGTGTCGCCGCCGTCGGTGCTGCGGCGCATCAGCAGGTCGCGGGGGCCGGCGTCGCAGACCTCGTGCCGGCCCTCGGTCGCCACCAGGATCGTGTCGTTCGGCAGCACCACGAGGCCGTGCACGTGGTAGTTCTCCAGCGGGTCCACCGTGGAGTCCCACAGCGTGGTCTCGTCGAAGAAGGGTTCGTCGGGGCGGTGGCGCCCGCCCTGCGGTGCGGCGAACGCGCCGGTCCCGCCGATGACGGTGGCGGCGGTGGCGGCCAGCCCGAGCGTGAACGTCCGTCGGCCGATCGTGGTCATGCGGGTGCTCCCATCAGGCGGTGGGGTCGAGAAGGTGCGGGCGCAGCGGGAGGACCGCGTCGGCGAGGGCGCGGGTCTCCTGGGGGGTGCAGGGGGTCAGCGGCGGTGCGACGTACGGCGGGCACAACGCCCAGCGGTGCAGCAGCGCCTTGACCGCCGGGACGCCGGGGCGGACCTGGTGCAGACGGGTGAGGCTGGTGGTCAGCTCCTGCAACCGGTCCAGTTCGGCGAGGTCGCCGGCCTCGTGGGCGGCGACCATGCCCACGGCCAGGCCGGGGGCGAGGTTGGCGGTGCCGGGCACGATGCCGCCGGCGCCGGCCCGCAGCGCCGCCGCGAGGCCGCGCTCGTCGCCCTGGCTGACGGTGAAGCCGGGCCGGCGCCGGGCCGCGGCGACGAGGTACCGCAGCAGCGCCGGGTCGCCGGAGGAGTCCTTGACCCCGACGACGTGCGGCAGCGTGACGAGGCCGTCGATGCTGGCCTCGGTGAGCGGGGTGGCGTACCGCGGGGCGTTGTAGGCCACGACCGGCAGCCCGTGATCGGCGAGGGCCGCGTAGTGGGCGACGACCTCGTCCGTGCGGTGGCGGAAGTACGTCGGCGGGCTGAGCACCAGCGCGTCGGCGCCGCGGCCGTTGACGTCCTCGGCGCGCCGGCGAACCTCGTCGGTGCCGGCGGCGGTGACGTTGACCAGCACGACGGCGTCGTCGACCAGGTCGCGCCAGCGCTCGGCGACGCCGGCGACGAAGCCGGGAACCCGGTCGGCGCGCACCAGCGGCCCCTCGCCGTTGCTGCCGAGCAGCATCAGCCGGCGTACTCCGGCGCCGGCCATCGCACGCAGCAGGGGCGCGGCGGCCTCCGCGGAGGGCTCGCCGGGGCGTGCCATCGGCGTGACCAGTGGCACCACCAGGCCACCGAGCAGGTGCTTCACGAACCCTCCAGCCGTTAACACCGCCGTAACGCGGTGTCCTCACACCTTCGGTGCAGGAGCGGATGGAGATCAACGCCGGTTCGCTACACGATCATGAACCGCCACTTAACAATCGACAGGCGTGCCCGCCAGGGCCGCGAACTGCCGCATCTGGGGGCTGCGGTCGTCGGCCCGCCACAGCAGCACCCGGTCCACCGGCGGCAGGTCCGGCACCGCGATCGTGGTCACCCGGTCGTCCAGGCCGTACGCCCGGAATGCCCCGACGGTCAGGTGGACGGCGCGCCCGGTGGCCACGAGCCGGACGGTGTCGTGCAGGCTGCGAGAGGTGACGGCCCGCCGCAGGGCACGCCCGCCCGGCGTGGTGGCGGGCACGATCGCGCGCAGCAGTGCCGGGTGGATGGCCTCGCCGGTGTGCGTCAGCGGCCAGTCCGGCACCTGCTCGATGCTGATCTCGCCGGCGGTGACCAGCGGATGGTCGGCCGCGACGGCCAGCACGTGGGGCTGGCTGTCCAGGATGGCCCCGACCACGAGGCCGGCCGGGGCCTCCACCGGCCGCCAGCTGACCAGCATGTCGATGTCACCCTGCGTGAGCGGCCCGTAGGGGTCCTTCAGCGGCACCTCGATGAGGCTGACGGCGCACTCCGGGTGCTCGTCCTCGAAGCGCCCGGCGACGGCGGCGAACGTGCCGCCGGCGGTCATGCTGTGATAGCCGATCCGCAGCTCCCCGCGCAGCGCGGCGGCCTGCTGGCGGGCGTTGGCGATCGCGGCCAAAAGCTGCGCGTGCGCCGGCTCGAGCTGCTCGCGCAGCTGCCGGCCGAGCGGGGTGAGCGTGACCCGGCGGCTGGTGCGCTCGAGCAGCTGCCCGCCGATGCGCCGCTCCAGAGTGCGGATCGTCTGACTGACGTGGGAGGTGGTCACGCGCAGCCGCTGCGCGGCCCGCCCGAAGTGCAACTCCGCGGCGACCGCGAGGAACGCCTCGATCTCGCGCATCTCCACCAGCGCCAAGGTACCGCCTGGCCCGGCCGTCCACGCTGGTGACCGGGCCTGGCGTGCGTCCTAGGAGATCTTGCGGCGGAACGTGACCATGGCGAAGGCGTACGCGACGACGAGGATGCCGACGCACCAGGCGAGCGCCAGCCAGATGCCGGTGCCGACCGGCCGCTGCGTGAACAGGTCGCGGATCGCGTTGACGATCAGCGTCACCGGCTGGTGCTCGGCGAAGGCGCGCACCGGGCCGGGCATGGTGGCGGTCGGCACGAAGGCCGAGCTGATGAACGGCAGGAAGATGAGCGGGTAGGAGAACGCGCTCGCGCCGTCCACGGACTTCGCGGTGAGGCCGGGGATGACGGCGATCCACGTCAGGGCGAGGGTGAACAGGAGCAGGATGCCGGCGACGGCCAGCCAGGCCGCCAATCCCGCCGAGGAGCGGAAGCCCATGAGCAGGGCGACGAGCAGGACGGCCACGACCGAGATGAGGTTGGCCACCAGCGAGGTCAGCACGTGCGCCCACAGCACCGACGAGCGGGCGATCGGCATGGACTGGAACCGCTCGAAGATGCCGCTCTTCATGTCGAGGAAGAGCCGGAACGCGGTGTACGAGATGCCCGAGGCGACCGTGATGAGCAGGATGCCGGGCAACAGATAGTCCACATAGGACTTCGAGCCGGAGTTGATCGCGCCGCCGAACACGTAGACGAACAGCAGCATGAACGCGATCGGCATGATCGCGGTGGTGATGATGGTGTCCAGGCTGCGCGTGATGTGGCGCAGGGAGCGTCTGGTGAGCACGGCGGTGTCGCCGAAGAAGTGGCTGGTCATCGGGGTTCCCTACCTGTCCGTGCCGGCGCCGACGACGGCGAGGAAGACGTCTTCGAGGGTGGGCTGCTTTTCGACGTACTCGACCTTGGCCGGTGGGAGGAGCCGCTTGAGCTCGTCGAGGGTGCCGTTGACGATGATGCGGCCCTCGTGGAGGATCGCGATCCGGTCGGCGAGCTGTTCGGCCTCCTCGAGGTACTGGGTGGTGAGCAGCACCGTCGTGCCCCGGCCGGCGAGCTCCTTGACCGACTGCCACACCTCGATGCGGCCCTGCGGGTCGAGCCCGGTCGTCGGCTCGTCGAGGAAGATGACCGGCGGATTCCCGACCAGGCTCATCGCGATGTCGAGGCGGCGCCGCATGCCGCCCGAGTAGGTCGACACCTTCCGCGCGGCCGCGTCGGTCAGCGAGAACCGCGCGAGCAGGTCGTCGGCGATCCGGCCCGGCTTCTTGAGGTGCCGCAGCTGGGCGACGAGGACGAGGTTCTCGCGGCCGGTGAGGATCTCGTCGACGGCGGCGAACTGCCCGGTGAGGCTGATGGACTCGCGCACGTCCGCCGGCTGCCTGCCGACGTCGAACCCGTTGACGCGGGCGGTGCCGGCGTCGGCCTTGAGCAGCGTGGACAGGATCTTCACGACCGTGGTCTTCCCTGCCCCGTTCGAGCCGAGCAGGGCGAAGATGCCGCCCTTGGCCACCTCGAAGTCCACACCGTGCAGCACCTGCACGGTGCCGTACGCCTTCTGCAGGCCTTGCACCTGAATCATGTCGTGCCTTCCCTTCGGGGGTTGGTGACGCGGCGGACGAAGACGTTGCCGTAGTTGGCGTGCAGGTGGAGCTCGACCGTGCGGTCGCTCCCGGCGGCCTCCGGGTCGGGGGTGAGCTCGTTGCGGACCCGGCCATTGGCCGAGCTGGCGTCGATCCAGGCCGCGACGCCGGTCGGGACGCCGACGTCGATGTCGGCGTATCCGTTGTCGAGCCGGATCGTGCCGCCGCCGACCTCCCGGATGCGGATGGGTCCATGGGCGCTGCGCGCGGTCACGTCGCCGAGGGCCCGGTCGATGGTGAGCGGCCCGGACGAGGCGACCTCCACGTTGCCGGCGGTGGTACCCAGCTCGATACCTCCGTGCGAGGCGCGCAGCCGGGCATCGCCGCGCACCTCGGCGATGCGCACCGCGCCGTGGCCGATGGTGACGTCGAGCCGGCCGGTCACCTCGGCGATGGCGCTGGTGCCGTACGGCGCTTCGAGGACGAGATCGGCGACGGTGTCCGCGGTGAGGCCGCCGTACTTCACCACGACTCGGGCGTCCCCGAGCACGCCACGGGTCAGCACCGAGCCGTACGTGTTCTCGACGGTGACCCGCGACCCGGTCGGGACCTCGCAGCGGACGTCGACCGAGTCGCCCTTGGTGAACAGGTTGAGCCGGCGCGGGACCTTGACCCGCACCCGGCCGTTGTCGAACGTGACCGTGGCGTCGCGGGCGAGCGACTCGTCGCCGCCGCGCCCGGCTCTGCTCGGCACGATCTCGACGACGGCGTCGGGCCGGTCCGAGGCGACGATGTCGACGAACGCGACACCGGCGGTGACGTCCAGGTCGATCGGACCGGACACGTCGTAACTGGGCATGGTTGGCCTCCACATGGGCATGCCGGATCGGTCCCGCCATGCGACGGGACTGCGCAACTGTTTGTGTGGCTAGCTCTTGTTTGCTGGAGTTAGCGGGCCCAGCCGGTGAAGCGCTCGCCGTTGCTGGTCTTGCGCGTTGTGGCGGGCCGGGCGGCGGGTTCCAGGGCGGCGGCGATCGCGCGGACGAACCACGAGTTCACCGACACCCCCTCCTCGGCCGCGGCCTGCTCGACCCGGGCCTTGAGCCGGTCCGGCAGCCGCAGCGTGGTCCGGGAGGTCACCGTGTCGTCGTGCGGCTCGGCCGGCGCCGCGACCTCGGGCGCGTCCGTCTCCGCCGTTGCGGGACGAGTCACCACCAGGTGCGGATCACGCCCCCGCAGCATGACGTCGACCGACCCGGGCGCGATCTGCTGCGTGATCTCGCCGGCCACGTCGCTCAGGACTCCCAGCAGCATCAGGCGCACCGCGGCGTCGAGGGCGGCGTTGAGCTGCTCGGCAACGGCCCGGGCCGCCTCGTCACCGTGCTCGGCGGTCGCGGCCAGCTGCGTCTGGAGTTCGGAGACGTACCGGTCGAGATCCATGACACCAAGCTAGCATCCGCGTGGTGTCAGTACAAGCCACAGTGACACCATGCGACACCACTAGGCTCCACGGGTGGTGTCACTACGGCACTGGCGGTGGTTCGCCGTGCTCCTGACCCGCCGGGTTGGACCGCATCGAGGCGTTGCTCGCCGCCCGTCGACTGGTGGGATGTCGAGGGTGGCTGGCCGGGGAACCACACCGGCCCGATGCCCGACGTGCCGGAGATGGTGCGTGCTCTCTGGCACGCCGACTTCAGCCGGCGCTTGGACGCGGTCTACTTCCTCGAGACGGCTGGTTTCGCACTGAAGCCGCGGATAACGCCCTCGTGGCGAAACATCAAGGATTTCCCGAGTGGGTTCCGTCACCTGTATGGGATTGGGTTGAGCAGCACGCACCTTATTCGATATGCGTCAAGCCCAGCTTCTGCCTGAATGGTGGGAGCTGGGCGTTGTCGTGTGCGGCCGAAGGTCGCCTTGGAGACGTATGGAAAGCTTGCGCCCGGTTACGGGCTGCTCTCATGTCCCGGCTCGCCTTCGGTCCGGCGTTTAGTCTTCAGTTCTGCCTCGTACACGTGGCGTCGTCCGCCGGTCAGCGCCTCGCGCGTGTCCCGCTCGACAGCTTTGAACGTTGCGTAGTGACCGTCGTCGTACTTCGCCATCACCTTGGAAGGTCCATCGTCCTTCGAGGACGTTGCGGCCGATCGGCTCTTGCTCAACACAACGCACGTGACCGCGCGAATGGTGGACGGCCTGCTCGGCGGTTTGACGGAGGCCTGGGACGCGGCCCTCGACGCGCGGCGGGAGATGCACGCCGGATCACCTGTCCGGGTGCTGGATGACCTGCTGAGGGGGCGTTGACATGACCGGCCGCCCGATGCCGTTTGCAAGATCGTCCCCAGGATCTCTCCTGATCATGGACGGAGAAAGCGAAACGGCCGCTCCTCGTGTGAGGAAAGCGGCCGTGACCTGGGAGAACTGCGGTGGGCGATACTGGGATCGAACCAGTGACCTCTTCGGTGTGAACGAAGCGCGCTCCCGCTGCGCCAATCGCCCCTGCCGCAGAACTGTACATCACCAAGGGGCGCCGCTGCATCCCGGTACCGCCCGTGTCGGTAGGGTGGTGGTCCTATGGCCCTGTATGCGCTGCTCATCCTGCCCTCCGCCAATCGTGTCTACGCCGACGCGTCCGTTGAGCTCACCTGTGCTGAGCTGCGGGCGTTCGACCGGGGGGTGCTCGGCAACCGGCTCGGTGAGGTGGGGCCGCGCGTCGTCGGCGGGGTGCCGTACGTGACGTTCGAGGTTGACGAGCTCACCGAACGCGACGTCGCGGTGCTCGGGAATCTCTCGTCCGGGTATGCGCTGTTCGAGGTCGTCGGGGACCTGCTGCGGCCGATGCCGACCGGGTCGCTCGATCGGTTCGACGACGATCTCATCACCATCCAGAAGTACCAGGGCAAGACGAACGAGCACTTCACGAAGCTGCTGCTCAACGTCACCCTGCTCGCGTCCGACCACGCTTCGGAGCTGCTCACGAGGCGGTTTCGCGTGCTCGACCCGCTCTGCGGGCGTGGGACGACGCTCAACCAGGCGCTCATGTACGGGTTCGACGCCGCCGGTGTGGATCGGGACCAGAAGGACTTCGAGGCGTACGCCACGTTCATCCAGACCTGGCTCAAGCGGAAGCGGATCAAGCACAAGGCCGAGTTCGGGCCGGTGCGGCGGGAGCGGCAGGTGGTCGCGAAGCGGCTGCGCATCGAGCTCGCCGCCGACAAGGACGACTACAAGTCCAAGGCTACCCAGCTGCTCGACGTCGTGAACGTGGACACCCTGCGATCGCGGGAGTTCTTCAAGGACGGCTCGTTCGACCTCGTCGTGACCGACGCGCCCTACGGAGTTCAGCACGGCAGCCGCACGGCCGGCAAGGGGCTCACGCGCAGCCCGGAGGACTTGCTCGCGGAGGCGGCGCCGGTGTGGGCGCGGCTGCTGCGGCCGGGCGGGGCGATGGGCATCGCGTGGAACACGTTCGTGGCCAAACGCGAGCTCGCGGCCGGCCTGCTGGAGGAGGCGGGGCTCGAGGTCGTCGACGACGAGCCCTACCAATCGTTCCGCCACCGCGTCGACCAGGCGATCATGCGCGACGTCCTGGTCGCGAAAAAGCCCGCCTAAAACAAAACGAGGAAGCCCGCCTAAAGCTAGAACACCGTCGGATCGGGGTGGAAGGCCACGCCCCGCAGTGTCCACCGTGGACCGTGCGCGGCCAGCCGGGCACGGAACCCGGACCAGTCCCGCGCGGCCTGCGGCGACCATGCCACCTCGGCGATCGCCGGCAGGCGCGGGAACGTGAGCAGGTCGATGTCGGCCGCGGTCGCGACCGACTCGGTCCACAGTGGAGCCTCGATCCCGGCGATGTCGCAGGGGCCCGGCAGCAGCGTGTCCGGGTCCCAGTCGTAGGCGGTGCGCGTGGTGATGTACCCGGCCCAGTCGTGGCCGATCGGCGTCTCCGCGGTGTAGCGCATGTCGAGGTACACCCGATCCGCGGGCGACAACAGGATCCGGTCGCCCTGCGCGAGCGCGGCCAGGAGGTCCTCGTCGGGCTCGGGCTTGGCGCCCCAGTACTGCGCGATGCGCCCCGGCTCCCGCGCCGCCGGACCGATCTGGTGCCATGCGACGACCGTCTTGCCCAGCGCCGTCACCATCGGCTGCACGCGCGCCATGAAGGTCCGGTAGTCCTCGGCGGACGTGCTCTGCGCCTCGTCGCCGCCGATGTGCAGCCACGGCCCGGGCGTGAGCGCCGCGACCTCGGCGAGCACGTCGCGCACGAACGCGTACGTCACCTCGCGGCCGACCGCGAGCGTGCTGAAGCCGACGTCGACGCCGGTGTACGCCGCCGGGGCCACCCCGTCGTCGTTGAGCTGCGCATAGGCGTGCAGGGCCGCGTTCGTGTGCCCGGGCAGGTCGATCTCGGGCACGACGGTCACGTGCCGGGCCGCCGCGTGCGCGACGATCCGCGCGTAGTCGGCCTGGCTGAACCACCCGCCGCCCGCGCCGCCGACCTGCGTCGCGCCGCCCACCCGGGCCAGCTCCGGCCACGACTCGATCGCGATCCGCCAGCCCTGGTCGTCGCTGAGGTGCAGGTGCAGGACATTGATTTTGTACCGCGAAAGCTCGTCGATGAACCGCAGGACGACCTCGACGCCGAAGAAATGCCGCGCCACGTCCAGCATCGCACCGCGGTAGGCGAACCGCGGCTCGTCGGCGATCCGTCCACCCGGGACGGTCCACGGTCCATCCTGGACGGTCGCGGCGTCCACGGTGAACGGCAGGAGCTGCAGCAGCGTCTGCACGCCGTAGAACAGCCCCGCCTCCCTGCGTGCCCGAACGACGACCCCGTCCGCCTCGACGACGAGCTCGTAGCCCTCGTCCGAGCCGTGCTCGACCAGCCGCAGCTCGATCGCGGGACGCGGATGGGCGGCCTCGACGGGCAACGCGAACCCGGTGGCCGGCCGGAGTGCCTCGGCGAGGTACGCCCCGGCGGACGCGGAGTCCGAGCGGATCGCCGCGTCGGCTCGCAGCTCGAAGGTGGCGTTCGACGGCTCGACGAGGGCCGGGACGGGTACGACCGTGATGTCGTTCATGTCCCGATCATCGCAGGAAAGCGGGTGCGGGGTCGGTCGTGTAATCCCCGGTCGGGGCCGCGGACAGGATCAGCGGGTGCGCTGGGGCGGGTGACGCTGGGCCTGCGACGGGGGCACCGCCTGCTGGGCCTGCTGCTTCTGGCGCGCCTTGACGGCCAGGCGGCTCAGGTAGATGAGCGCGCCGCCCAGGACACCGACGTCGTCCAGGTAGATCGGGTCGGGCAGCAGGTCGATCGGGAAGATCGTGTAGATGATCGCGCCCCAGAAGACCCAGCGGCCGCCGACGCCCATGGCCTGCAGGTATTTGCCGGTCTTCCAGACGCGGACGGCCAGGACGATCGCCACCACCAGCAGGGCGACCAGCACCAGGGCGCCGATCACGAAGAGCGCGTAGAGCCAGTCGTCCGACATGGTTCGAGTTTACGGGCGATACTGCCCCCATGCGCGTCGAGCCACCCGTGATCGTGAGCAGTGACCCGAGCTCGTTTCCGCATTCGGTGCTACGGGACCGGCACCCCGCGATCGTGGCCAAGGTGCTGGCGGCATATCCGTACGCACCGGAGGTACAGAAGCGGCTGGAAATGCTCTTGCAAGAGCAGGCCGTCGTGCCGCTGGACGATGCCGCGCACGACGCCGCGGCGTGGGCGGTCTGGGGTGCGGGGATGTGGGGGAGATCGTGGTACGACGTGCCGTTCCTCTTCGCCGAGAACTTCTTCTACCGCCGGCTGCTGGACGCGGTGGGCTACTACGCGCCGGGTGCCTGGCGGGGGATCGACCCGTTCGGGCCGCAGAAGGCCGCCGACCTGCCGGGGGAGCGGGAGCTGGCCGAGCTCGACGCGCTGCAGGAGCTGCCCGGGGACGAGCAGGCCGCGGGCGTGGTGCGGGCGGCGCTGTGGGGCAACCGGGCCGACCTCGGGTTCGGGCTGGTGGCGTCGCACGCGGAGCGCGTCGACGAGCTGCTGGTGGACGACAGCGCGCGGCTGTGGAGCCTCACCCGCGGCGGCACGGTGATCGTGGTCGCCGACAACGCGGGGCGGGAACTGCTGCCCGACCTGGTGCTCATCGACTTCCTGCTGCGCACCGGGCGGGCGTCGCGGGTCGAGCTGCACGTCAAGCCGGCGCCGTACTTCGTCTCCGACGCCCTGACCGCCGACGTGCTGGCCGAGCTCGGGCGCTTTCCCGCCGGCAGTGCGATCGGCGGGCGGCTGGACGGTGCGCTGCGCGGCGGGCGGCTGGAGCTGCACACGGAGGACTTCTACTGCGCGCCGCTGACGTTCCACGAGGCACCGGACGGGCTCGCGGCCCGGTTCGCGGCGGCGGAGCTGACCATCCTCAAGGGGGATCTCAACTACCGCCGCCTGGTCGGGGACCGGCGCTGGCCGGTGGACACGCCGTTCGAGGAGGTCAGCGCGTACTTTCCGGGCCCGGTCGCCGCGCTGCGGACGGTGAAGTCGGACGTGGTCGCCGGGCTGGGCGCGGACGCGGAGCGCGGACTGCCCGAGTCATGGCGCACCAGCGGCGCTTTTGCCCTTGTCCAAGTGCGCGGCTGAGGCCGCGGCGGGGGAGGCGAAGGTCGGGCCGGCCCAGGACTTGCAGGAGTTCGTCATGCTCAGCACTCTGCCGTGACGGACTTGGCGAGCACTTGCGGCCGACTTGCGAAGGCCCGCAAGCGTGTCCGGGGTCACCCTCGGGAGTGGCTTTTGCCCCGGTGTACCGGGGTATCGCGCCACCTCCCGATGGAGAGGAACGCGCGCATGCAACCTGAAGGCGACGAGCTGGCGCCCCAACCGGATGAGGACGCCCCGCCCGCGCCGGAGAGCGTTTCCGCGGCCCCCACGGACGGGTCCGCACCGGTCAGCGGGGCGGCGCCCGTCAGCGGGGCGGCGTCGGTCAGCGGGACGGCGTCGGCCAGCGGCCCGGCGCCGGCGCACGGTTCGGCGACGGTCAACGGTTCGCCGTACCGGCCGGTCGGCGGCTCGGCGGCGGGAACCCTGGCGGCGCTGTGGAACGACGGCGACCGGCAGCGCATCAAGGCCAAGTGGCAGGAGCTCCAGCTGCGCTTCATCGACGACCCGCACCTGGTGGCCGGCGAGGCGGAGCGGCTCGTGCAGGAGGCGGTGACCTCGCTGAGCGCGTCGCTGGACGCGCGCCGGGGCCAGCTGCACCAGCAGCGGGCCGCCCGCGGGCTGGACACGGAGAACCTGCGCGCCTCGCTGCGTGACTACCGCGAGTTCCTCGATCGCATCCTCGGACTGTGAGGGGTGGGTACCCAATGAACTCCACGACGATCACGATCGGCCTGGTGGTGCTGGCCCTGGCGGTCGGCGGCTGGATCCTGCTGCGCGGCGGCAAGGAGGACGAGGAGGAGCTGGAGGAGGCCTCGGGTGCCACGGCCGCACCGGTGGCCCAGCCTCGCCCGCCGTCCCCCGCGGCCGGCGCCGCGCCCGTGGCGCCCGGAGGCACGCCGATGGCCCAGGCCGCCGTGCCGATGGCCCAGCAGCAGCCGATGGCCCAGCAGATGGGCCAGCCGATGGGTCAGCCGATGGCCCCGGCGATGGGCCAGAGCGCCGCGCCGATGGCCCCGGCCGCCGCGCCGATGTCGTCGGTGCCGTTCGGCGGGTCCGGCTTCGCGGTGACCGCGCCGCTGACGAGTGAGGCGCACGCGTACGAGGTGCGCACCCGGTGGCAGGAGCTCCAGCTGCGCTTCGTCGACGACCCGCAGACCGCGGCCGGGGAGGCCGAGCGGCTCGTGGACGACGCCCTCGCCGGGGTGACCGCCTCGCTCAACGCGCGCAAGGACCAGCTCAGCAACTGGCGGGCGTCCGGCCGGGACGACACCGAGCAGCTCCGGGCGGCCGTCCACGGCTACCGGGACTTCCTCAACCACCTAGTCGGGGCATGAACTCCGTTTGAGCGAGGGTGATGGGCGGGAATACCTCCATTGAAGGAGGACCGCCATGACAGCCACCCAAGTATTGGTCACGATCATTGTCCTGGTTGTGATCGCCGCGCTCGGCTACGGCATCTGGTTCGTCACCCGGCGGCGGGCCCTGCAGAACCGGTTCGGCCCCGAGTACGACCGGGCCGTAGCCGAGGGGGACAGCCGCCTCGCCGCCGAGCGCGAGCTGCGTGAGCGCGAACGGCGCCACGCCGAGCTCGAGATCAAGGAGCTCACCCCGGAGTCCAGGGCCCGATACGCCGGCAAGTGGGAGGAGATCCAGGCCCGGTTCCTGGACGACCCGTCCGGCGCCGTCCGCGACGCCGACGCCCTGGTGACCGAGCTGGTCGCCGAGCGCGGGTACCCCACCGGCGACTACGAGCAGCACCTCGCCCACCTGTCGGTCGAGCACGCCCGCACCCTCGGGCACTACCGCGACGCCCACGAGATCTCCCAGCTCTCGGAGCGCGGCGAGGCCACGACGGAGCAGCTGCGCCAGGCCGTCGTGCACTACCGCACGCTCTTCTCCGAGCTGCTCGGCACCGACGCCACCCCCGGCAACGGGCGCCACGATGCCGCCCGTACCGATGCCGTCAGTACTGATGCCGCCGACACCGTCGCCGACCGGCCGGTCGACCGAGAGGACCATGCCGAGGCCGCCGCCCGCGCGGCCGAGCACGACGCCGAGCACGTCACCGGGTTCGACGACCCCGAGGCGCGCCACGACGCCGAGCTGCACCGTGCCGACGATGACGACGCCGTGGACGGCGTTCCCGCCCAGCGCACCGGCGGCCGCCTGCCGCATCCGCACGACACCCGCAGCCGGTCGTAGGGCCGGGGAAGGATCTTTCGGCGATGACGCAGCAGCAGGAGCAGCACCAGACGTACGTGCCGGGCCAGCGCGACGGCGAGCACGACGACGAAAACGTGACGGTCGGCACCGCGCACGCGCCCCACTCGGACGAGGAGAGCTACCCGGCCGCGACGTACGCGTCGGGCTCGGCCGACCCGGACCTGGCCGACCGCGACGACGTCGAGGTGGTCGACCGCGACGAGGCTTTGGCCGAGGAGCGCGACGACGAGACCCAGGTGATCGACCAGGACGAGGCCGACGCGGTCTACGACGACGCGGTCCGCGAGAACGAGGTCCACGACGCCGGGACCGATGTCGTGGACGCCGAGGTGGTGGACGACGAGGACGAGCGCGACGAGGACGAGGTCGCGACCGTCGAGGCCCAGGAGGACCGGGAGTGGGCCGCGGAGCACGCGGAGGGCGAGCCGGCCGACCATGAGCCGGTCGCCTCGACGCCGGGGTCCGTGGACGTGACGGCCATCGGGGCGGTGTGGGCCGACGGCGCCGTCGACGGCCTGCGCGACCGCTGGCGCGAGCTCCAGCTCCGCTTCATCGACGACCCCCGCTCGGTCGCCGACGAGGCCGACGCGCTGGTCGGCGAGGCCGTCGAGACCATCACGAACGCCCTGCAGGCCCAGCGCCGCGACCTCGCGAACTGGCAGAACGAGCCCGGCGACGACACCGAGCGCCTGCGCGCGGCCGTGCGGGGCTACCGCGACTACCTGGACCGCCTGCTCGGCATGTGACCCGCTCATGCAAAAGGCCCGCCCCCGAGGCGGGCCTTTTGTCGTGTCCTACCCGGTGGTAACGTCCCTTGGTACCAGACAGTACCAAGGGGGCCGGATGCATACGCGGATCGCGATCATCGGCGCGGGCTTCGGCGGCCTGGGCGCCGCCATCCGGCTCAAGCAGCGCGGCTGGACGGACTTCGTCGTGTTCGAGCGCGCCGACGACCTCGGCGGCACCTGGCGCGAGAACAGCTACCCGGGCTGCGCCTGCGACGTGCCGAGCCAGGTGTACTCCTTCTCCTTCGCCCTGAACCCGCGCTGGACGAGCACGTACTCCCCGCAGGACGAGATCTGGTCCTACCTGCGCGCGTGCGCCGACCGCTTCGGCGTGCGCCCCGCGATCCGCTTCGGCACCGAGGTGCGCGCCGCCGCCTGGGACCACGGCCGCTGGCGCCTCGAGACGTCGGCCGGCACGTGGACGGCCGACGTGCTCATCGCCGCCGGCGGGCCGCTCAACGAGCCGGTGATCCCGAAGCTGCCCGGCCTCGAGACGTTCCGCGGCGAGGCGTTCCACTCCGCCCGCTGGAACCACGGCGCCGAGCTGGCCGGGCGCCGGGTCGCGGTGATCGGCACCGGCGCGTCCGCGATCCAGATCGTCCCCGCGATCCAGCCCGTGGCCGGGACGCTCACCCTGTTCCAGCGCACCCCGGCGTGGGTGATGCCCCGCGGCGAGCGCCCGCTGCGGCCGTGGGAGCAGCGGATGTACGGCCGAATCCCCGGCGCCCAGCGGCTCGTGCGCACGCTCGCCTACTGGCAGATCGAGGCGACGGTGCTGGCCTTCCTGCGCCCGGCGCTCATGCGGCTGGCCGAGCGGGCGGCGCTGGCGAACCTGCGCAAGGCCGTGCGCGACCCGGGGCTGCGGGCCCGGCTCACCCCGGACTACCGGATGGGCTGCAAGCGCGTGCTCAAGTCCGACGACTACTACCCGGCCCTGGTGCGCGACAACGTCGAGGTCGTCACCGACGCGATCGCCGAGGTCCGCCCGCACGCCGTCGTCACCCGCGACGGCACCGAGCACCCGGCCGACGTCATCGTCTTCGGCACCGGCTTCCGGGTGAGCGACCTGCCGATCGCCGAGCGCATCCGCGGCCGCGACGGCCGCAGCCTGGCCGAGCACTGGCAGGGCAGCCCGCAGGCGTTCCGCGGCACCACCGTGGCCGGCTTCCCGAACCTCTTCCTGCTGCTGGGACCCAACACCGGGCTCGGCCACAACTCGGTCGTGCTGATGATCGAGGCCCAGATCGCGTACGTCCTCGCCGCCCTCAAAACCCTGGACCGCAAGGGCATCCGGGCGCTGGAGCCCCGCCCCGAGGCCCAGGCGCGCTTCGTGGCCCGGGTCGACCGCCGCATGGCCGGCACCGTGTGGGCGACCGGCTGCCACAGCTGGTATCTCGACTCCACCGGCCGCAACTCGACCCTCTGGCCCGGTTCGACGTGGGGGTACCGCCTGAAGATGCGCCGCTTCGACCGCAGCGCCTACCGCGAGGTGACGGCATGACGGTCCACTTCGTCCGCCGGGGCCACGGCGAGCCCCTGGTGCTCATCCACGGCATCGGGCACCACTGGCGGGCGTGGGAGCCCGTGCTCGACCGCCTCGCCGAGCGCCACGACGTGATCGCGCTGGACCTGCCCGGCTTCGGCCGCTCGCCCGCCCCCGCCGCGAACCGGGGCATGCCGACCGCCGTCGCCGCGCTGGGCGAGCTCTTCGCCGGGCTCGGCCTCGACCGCCCGCACGTGGCCGGCAACAGCCTCGGCGGCGCGATCGCGCTGGAGCTGGCCGCGTCCGGCCTGGCGAGCTCGGCGACCGCGCTCTCCCCGGCCGGCTTTGCCACCCCGGCCCAGGTGCGCCGGGCCCTGCGGACGCTGCGGAGCATGCGGCTCGGCGCGTTCACCCCGGCGCCGGTGCTGCGCGCGTTCTACCGCACCGCCTTCGGCCGCCGGTTCTCCTTCGCCCCGCTCGTCAGCGACACGTCGTACTTCACGCCCGAGCGGGCCCTGGCCGACACCCTGGCCCTGCGCGGCGGCAAGGGCTTCGCGGCGGTGGCCCGGCACGGGGCCGCCTACGCGTTCACCGGCGACCCGGGAACGGTCCCGGTCACCGTCGCCTGGGGCGACCGGGACCGGATACTGCGGCCCGTCCAGGCCCGGCGGGCCCGGGAGGTCCTGCCGGGCGCGTGCTTCGTGGAGCTGCCCGGCTGCGGGCACGTGCCGATGAGCGACGACCCGGACGCCGTGGTCCGGGTCGTGCTCGGCACGGTCGCTAGAACCGGATCAGCGTCCGCGCTCCCTGACCGGCCCGCATCCGGCTGAACGCCGCGCCGACGCCGGACAGGTCCACCTCGTCGGAGACGAGCGCGGCCAGGTTCAGCCGGCCGGCCCGGTAGTGCTCCAGCAGGATCGGCACGTCGACGGCGGGGTCGGTGCTGCCGTACATGCAGCCGACGATGGTCCGGGCGAAGAACGCGACCTCGAGGGCGTTGAAGGTCACCGGGTCCTGCGCCGAGCCGAGCCCGACCACCGTCGCGGTGCCGCCGCGGCGGGTGGCGGACCAGGCGGCCCGGATCGTCTCCCCGCGCCCCACGCACTCGATCGCGTGGTCGGCGCCGAGGCCGCCGGTGAGCGCCCGGATCTCCTTGGCCAGCCCGGCGTGCGGGGCCAGGAAGTGCGTGGCGCCGAGCGAACGGGCCAGCTCCTCCTTGGCCGCGGCCGGGTCCACCGCGATGATCGCGGACGCGCCGGCCAGCCGGGCGCCCTGGATCGCGGCCAGCCCGACGCCGCCGAGCCCGATGACCGCGACCGTCTGGCCCGCCTGGACCCGGGCCGCGTTCGTGACGGCGCCGACGCCGGTGAGCACGGCGCAGCCGAGCAGGGCGGCCTCGGCGAGCGGGATGTCGGCCGGGACCGGGATGCACGCGTGCGCGCCGACGACCGTCTCGGCCGCGAACGCGCCGGTGCCCAGGCCCGCGTAGACCGGCTCGCCGGCGGCGGTGGCGAAGGGCACCCCGCGGGCGTCGTCGGCGTGCAGGCACAGGTAGGGCTCGCCGTGCTCGCAGTACCAGCAGGCGCGGCACGGCGGCGACCAGTTCAGCACCACGTGGTCGCCGGCGGCGAGGTCCGTGACGCCCTCGCCGACCTCGACGACGACCCCGGCGCCCTCGTGGCCGAGCACGGCGGGCAGCGGCTGGCGCAGGGTGCCGTTGGCGAGCGACAGGTCGGAGTGGCAGACCCCGGCGGCGGCGAGGCGCACCCGCACCTGCCCGGGCCCGGTCGGGTTGAGCTCGATCTCCTCCAGGGCCAGCGGCCCGTCGAGCGAGCGCATCACCGCGGCCCGGGTCACAGCTGCACCGACTTCACGGCGGTGAACTCGTCGTAGCCGTGCGCCCCGAGCTCGCGGCCGTAGCCCGAGTGCCCGATGCCGCCGAACGGCGCGAGCGGGTTGAAGGCGCCGCCGTTGATGTCCACCTGGCCGGTGCGCATGCGCCGGGCGAAGGCCACCGCCCGGTCGCGGTCGGCGGACCAGACCGCGCCGGCCAGCCCGTACTTGGTGGCGTTGGCGATGCGCACGGCGTCGTCCTCGTCGCGGTACCGGATAATGGACAGCACCGGCCCGAAGATCTCCTCCTGGGCGATGGCGCTGCCGGGGTCGACGCCCGCGAAGACCACCGGGGCGACGTAGTAGCCGACGGACGGCACCTCGCCGCCGCCGAACGCCATCGTCGCCCCGTCCCGCCGCCCGCGCTCGATGTAGCCGAGCACCCGGTCGCGCTGCGCCGCGGAGGCGAGCGGGCCCAGGCGGGTGGCCGGATCGGCGGGGTCGCCGACGGTGTACTTCGCCGCGGCCGCCACCGCCAGCTCCACGGCCTCGTCGTGGCGGGACTCGGGCACGAGCATCCGCGTCCAGGCCGTGCACGTCTGGCCGGAGTTGAGGTAGCAGTTGCCGATGCCGACCTTCACCGCGGCGGCGAGGTCGGCGTCGGGCAGGATCACGTTGGCCGACTTGCCGCCGAGCTCGAGCGCGACCCGGGTGACGTTGGCGGCGGCGAGCGCGGCGACCTTGCGCCCGGCGGCGGTGGAGCCGGTGAACGAGATCAGGTCGATGCCCGGGTGCCCGGCCAGGGCCGCGCCCGCCGGGTCGCCGTAGCCGTGGACCACGTTGTAGACCCCGTCGGGGATCCCGGCGGCCCGCACGAGCTCGGCGAGGCGGTTGGCCGACAGCGGGGCGACCTCGCTGGGCTTGTGCACCACCGTGTTGCCGGCCGCGAGCGCGGGCGCCACCTTCGCGATCGTCTGGTGCAGCGGGTAGTTCCAGGGCGTGATCGCTCCGACGACGCCGACCGGCTCGCGGTACACCTCGGAGTTGCCGATGCGCTCGGGCTCCTCCGGGCGGCGCAGCAGCCCGACCATCGAGCCGAGGGTGGCCAGCGGCAGCCCGACCTGCACCTTGCGGGCGATCGGCAGCGGCGCGCCCATCTCGGAGCTGATCAGCTCGGCGAGCTCGGGCGCGGCGGCGGTCATCGCGTCGAGCAGCGCCTGGAGGCGCTCGGCCCGCTCGGCGCGGGGGAGGGCGGCCCAGGCGGGCTGGGCGGCGCGGGCGGCCGCGACGGCGCCCGAGACGGTGTCGGCCGAGCCGGGCGGGACGGAGCCGACGACCTGTTCGGTGGCGGGATTGACGACGTCGATCACGGTGCTGGGCCCCTTTACGCGAACGCGCTCACGCCGGTGAGAGCACGGCCGATGATGAGCTTCTGGATCTGGCTGGTGCCTTCGTACACCGTAGTGACCCGCGCGTCGCGCAGGTACTTGCCCACGGGGTACTCGTCGATGTACCCGTATCCGCCGAAGACCTGCAGCGCGGCGTTGGCCGCGCGGACCGCGGCCTCACTGGCGAAGAGCTTCGCGGTCGAGGACTCGGTGGCGAACGGCTGCCCGCGGTCGATGAGGTCGGCGACCCGCCACGTGAGCAGCCGCGCCGCGTCGGCCTCCACGGCGATGTCGGCGAGCAGCTGCTGCACGAGCTGGAACGACGCGATCTTCTTGCCGAACTGCTCGCGCTGGGTCGCGTAGGCGCTCGCCGCGTCCAGGCAGCCCTGGATGATGCCGACGCAGCCGGCGGCGAGCGACATCCGCCCCTTGGCCAGCGCCGCCATGGCGATCTTGAAGCCCTCGCCCTCCGCGCCGAGCATGTTGGCGGCGGGCACGAAGACGTCGTCGAAGCTGAGCATCGCGGTGGCCTGGCCGCGCAGGCCGAGCTTGCCGTGGATCTCGGTGACCTGCAGGCCCTCGGCGGGCATCGGCACCAGGAACGCCGAGACGCCCTTCGGCCCGGGCCCGCCGGTGCGCGCGAAGACGAGCGCCACGCTCGCCCAGGTGCCGTTGGTGATGAACATCTTGGCCCCGTCGATCCGCCAGCCGCCGTCGACCTTGGTGGCGCGGGTGGCCAGGTTGCCGGCGTCGGAGCCGGTGTCGGGCTCGGTCAGCGCGAAGCAGGCCAGGTCCTCCCCGGAGCACAGCCGGGGCAGCCACTCCTGCTTCTGGCTCGCCGTGCCCTGCTGCAGGATCGTCTTGGCCACCAGCCCGAGCGAGACCGAGACGATCCCGCGCACCGACGAGTCGCCGCGGCCGAGCTCCTCGAGGACCAGGCAGTAGGTCAGGTGGTCGCCCCCGCTGCCGCCGTGCTCCTCGGGGATCGTGACGCCGAACAGCCCCAGGCCGGCGAGCTTCTTGACGATCTGGAGGTCCACCTGCTCGGCCCGGTCCCAGGCCGCCGCATGGGGCAGGATCTCGCGGTTCGTGAACTCGGCGGTCATGCGCCGGACGGCCTGCTGCTCGTCGCTGAGGGTCAGATCCATAGCCTGATTCCTTAACTAACGCTGTTAGTTTCTAGGATCGTACTCATGGTCCGTCCCCGAACGCCACTGCTGAACCGCGACCGCATCGTCGAGGTCGCCACCGCGATCGTGGACGCGGAGGGCCTGGACGCCCTCTCGACCCGCCGCCTGGCCCGCGAGCTCGGCGTGCAGGCGCCGTCGCTGTACAACCACTTCGCCACGAAGGAGGAGATCGTCGACGCGATCGGCGACGCCATCGTGGCGGGCGTCGACCTGTCGATGCTGGGCCGCGACCCCTGGCCGGCCGCGCTGCGCGCATGGGCCCGCGCCTACCGGGCCGCCTTCCGGGCCCACCCGAACGTGGTCCCGTTCCTGGCCCGCGGCCCGGCCCGCCGCCCGGCCTCGCTGCGCCTGGCGGACGCGGTGTACGGCGCCCTCGTCGACGCGGGCTGGCCACCGGCGCAGGCGACGCGGATCGGGGCGGCGATGCGGTACTTCGTGGCCGGCTCGGCGCTGGGCTCATTCGCGCTGGGCTTCGTCGACGACCCTTCGCTGTACGCGGCCGACTACCCGCACCTGCGCGACGCGCACCGGCTGGCCGGGCGGCATGCGCAGGTGGACGACTCGGCCTTCGAGCTCGGCCTGGACGCGCTGGTCGACGGCTTGGAGCGCAGGTTCGCCGAGTTGGAGCGCTGACCAACCGGAGGGTCCATGTTTCCTTTCCGCTGACGCATTCACAGCCGTCAAGCGCGACGACGTTGCCGTGGAAGCGTTGACCGAGAGCGAGCGCCGGGCGTTCCCGCTCGGACTCGGCGCCGGCAAGGGACTGCTTCGCGAAGGGCGTATTCGGTTGGGTTTCCCGCTTCGGTGGGATTTGCGGCCTGGAGCCGTTCGTTCGACGAGCTGGAGTCGCGTATCGACAGGGCCGCCGAGCATCCGTAGTTTTCCCTGGTGTTCGGAGACCTCCTCTGGATCGAAGGCGCGCCGGAGGCAAAGCCGCCGCCGCGGCCTTCCGATCCCACCCTTGAACCGAGGAGCCGTGGCGGTGCGGTCCGGTGAGGCTGAAACCCTTGCAGCATAACGGTTTCAGCTTTGGCGCGGTCTTGCTGCGGGAGTACGAGTCGTTGAAGGAGACGGCTTACCTGATGGCCAGCCCCGCCAACGCTCGGCGGTTGAACGAGGCCATCGAGGAGCTGCGCGCCGGCGGCGGCGAAGTCCAGGACCTGATCGACCCGGACGGCGCCACGGAAACTGCGTGAAGGTCCAGTTCGCCCGCGACTGCGACTGCGACTGGGAGGACTGCCTGAGCTGGCAGCAGGACCGCCAGATGCTCTGCCGGGTCAGCACGCTGATCGAAGACAGCCGCCACAACGTCCACCAGGGCATCGGCAAGTCTGAACAGCTGCGCGGCAACTGGTCCGGCTTCTGGTCCCGCCGCATCGACCAGGGGCACCGGCTCGCGTACCGGATCGTCGACGACACCGTCCAGATCGTGCAGTGCCGCACCCACTACGAGTAGCGTGCCTGCCAACGCCGCGCCTCTTCAGACCCTCCGCACACATGCAGGTCTCCTCCAGGAAGATGCGGGCTGCGCTCAGGCGGTTCGGCGAAAGCCTCGGCCAGGCCAGAAGACACGCCGCCGCGTGTCAACGGCGACACCGCGGAGGAGGCAGGCAAACTGAGTTGTCGGTGTTCACCGATTGGTGCTAACGACAACGGCCCTCGGCATCGACTATCGTCCCGATAATCGATGACCACAAGCAGAAAGGTCGGTGCATGACCACGACTCCGCAAGAGCGATCGGCGTTCCGGGACCCCAAACCAGCCGCCGAGCGGATCTTGCAGCTGGCCAACCGTATCCTTCTGGGGGACATTCTTCTTCCTAGGTTTCAGCGAAATTTCGTCTGGAGTAGGAAGCAGATGCGCGACCTACTGGACTCCATAGCCCTGAATTACCCAATCGGGAGCGTTCTTCTTTGGCAGTCGCGCGAGAGGTTGGCGAGCGAGCGGAGTATCGCCGACCTTGAAGTTCAGCCAGCAAGACCCGATTATCCCGTCAACTACCTGCTTGACGGACAGCAGCGCTTGTCCACCGTATGTGGAGCTCTATTCTGGACGCCGGGCGATCCAACCAGCGTCTGGAACATTGCGTACGACTTGCAGAACCGATCGTTTGTACACCTGGATACGATCGACGGCCATCCTGCGTATCAGATACCCGTTCGCAAGCTTTCCAATCCGTCAACCTTCTTTAGCAGTCTTGTTGCCCTGGAGGATGAAGCCTTAAAACAACGAGCGCACAAGCTTTTCGACAGATTCGCCGACTACCTTCTTCCCGTGGTTACGCTCGGCGACATGTCGGTCAAAGATGTCGCTCCGGTCTTCGAGCGCATCAACAGCACAGGCACTCCTCTGACCATCGTCGACCTAATGCGTGCGGCCACCTGGTCGCCCTCCTTTGATCTGGTGGATGCCATCAATGAGGTAATCACGCAACTGACACCAAAGAACTTTCATCGAATCGATCGGAAAACCGTCCTCCGTACTATTGCGGCAGCCGCCGAAATCGGCTTCTCGTCAGAATCCATGGATGCGCTCCGCGGCAAGTCTGAGGCCGAGCTGCACGCAGCCGTCGCCGCTGCGTCGGAGGGCTCGAAGCTCGCGGCGGACTTCCTGGCGACGCAGATCGGCGTGCCAGGATCAAACGCATTGCCATATGTAAATCAATTTGCCGTCTTGGCGGAAATTTTCCGTCAGATGCCGTACCCGAACACCGGGCAACTGACGGAAATTCGACGATGGTTCTGGAGCACCACACTGGCGACGTATTTTGGGGGATGGAACACCGGCCAGATGGCTAGCGATCTTGAATCAATCACCGCTTTCGCCTCTGGAAGACAGGATGGAATCGGTACACCGACCGTAACTCCAACCGCCGGCATCTGGACAAGCAAGGACTTCCGAGCGAACAGCGCAACAGCAAAGATGGCGGCACTAATGTTCGCACATGAACAACCAATCGATCTCATAAATGGATCGAGGATCGACGTCGGAAAGTCGCTCGCCTGGGGGAACGACAAGGAGGTTCATCACTTCTTTCCCCGAGGCTTCCTGGCCCACAAAGGCTACACCGGAGCGAAGGCAAGGAAAATTAACGCCATTGCCAACATGGTCTTCCTGACGTCATGGAGCAATATCCAGATCAGGGACACCCCTCCGTCGGTCTACTTGCGTAGAATCATCCAAGACGTCGGTGAAGACGTTCTCCTCGCCCGCTTGACGACATGCCTCATTTCACCTGAGGCGTACCAGGCCGCTCTGGCGGATGACTACGAGGCGTTCCTGAAGGCCCGATCGGCCACGCTTCATGAACGGGCCCTCCAGCTCATTGGAGGCGCGTCGATCAACATCGCCTCGGAGGCGCAGACCGCGGCCCTGGATGACGACTCTGACGACACCCTTGACTAGCGAGCTCGTCTTCTGTTTCGGTGTGACAAGTTTCGGCGACACCGCACCGGGAGCGGGCTCGGAACCTGTGCCGAGTGAGCTCGACGGAGTGGCGCTGTCGCCCCGAGCCGGGCACAACGCCGCCCGACCGCACATGTTCGTCTAGCCGAGCTGGCGACTGCTGTACTCCGCAGCTGTATGGGACCTAAAGGTCGGAGCCGGCGCCTGTGGCGCCGGCTCCGACCTGGGGAACTTGTGGCGAGCCGAGCGCCCCGCCCGCGTGACGACGGCCTGCCGGTGAGCTGGTCTCGTGCCCGGGCTTGACCGTTGGAAAGCGAGCGTTCGCTCTACTATCAGGAACATGCCCCGCGTCTCCGAAGCGCACCTCGCCGCACGCCGCGAGCAGATCCTCGACGCCGCCACGCGCTGCTTCCTGCGCAACGGCTTCCACCAGACCTCGATGCAGGACGTGATCAAGGAGGCCGGGCTCTCGGTCGGGGCGTTCTACCGGTACTTCAACAGTAAAGCCGAGCTCATCCACGCCATCGCCGAGGAGAAGGTCGGCAGCATCCTCGGCACCCTGGAGCAGCTGCTCGCCCAGGACCCGCCCCCGGCCCTGCCCGAGGCCTTCGCCGAGCTCATCGGCCAGGTCGACCGCAACCTCGGCGGCGGCGGGCCGGTGCGCATCGCGGTGCAGGTGTGGGGCGAGGCCGCCTACGACCCCGCGTTCGCCGAACTCGTCGGCGGGATCTACGGCCGCATCCGGGCGAGCGCGACGGCGCTGGTCACGCGGCAGCGCGACGCCGGGCTGCTCGACCCCGGTGCCGACCCGGGCGCGGTGGCCGCGGTCGTCATGGGGTTGGTGCAGGGGTACGTGATTCAGCACGTCCTGGCCGGAAGCGTGGACAATGCCACATATCTGAACGGGATCCGGTCATTGATCGGCGGTTATGGTGCTCGGGACGCCCACGAGGCGGACTGATCACCATGGAAGGCGTGACATGACCAACCTCTCCCGGCGCGGGGTCCTCGCGGCCGCCGCGGCCGCGGCGGCGGCCCCGTTCGTCGCCGGCTCGGCCGCCGAGGCGCACCCGAGCGGCCCGAAGACCTGGGACCTGACCCTGCTGGGCACCTCCGACACTCATGGCAACGTCTACAACTGGGACTACTACCGCGACGCGGAGTACGACGACAGCGCCCACAACGACGTCGGACTGGCCAAGGCCGCGACGGTCGTGAACACCATCCGGGCCGAGCGCCGCGGCAAGGCGACCCTCGTGCTCGACGCCGGCGACACCATCCAGGGCACGCCGCTGGCCACGTACTACGCCAAGCAGGAGCCGATCACCACCACCCACGAGCGGCACCCGATGGCGCGGGCGATGAACGTCATCCGCTACGACGCCGTGACGCTGGGCAACCACGAGTTCAACTACGGGCTGCCGCTGCTGGACCTGTGGATTCGCCAGCTCGGGTTCCCGGCCCTGGCCGCGAACGCGGTGAACGCCAAGACCGGGCGACCGGCCTTTACGCCGTACGTCATCAAAAAGGTCGACCTCGGCCAGGGCGCGCCCAACCTGCGCGTCGGCATCCTCGGCCTGACCAACCCCGGCGTGGCCATCTGGGACCGGGCCAACGTCGAGGGGAAGCTGCGCTTCGACGACATGGTCGCGACCGCGGCGAAGTACGTGCCGGAGATGCGCCGCCGCGGCGCCGACATCGTGCTCATCAGCGCGCACGGCGGCGACAGCGGCACCAGCAGCTACGGCCCCGAGCTGCCCAACGAGAACCCGTCGGCGCTCATCGCCGCGCAGGTGCCGGGCATCGACGCGATCCTGTTCGGCCACGCGCACAACGAGGTGCCGCAGCGCTTCGTGACCAACACGGCGACGGGCGCGCAGGTGCTGCTGTCCGAGCCGTCGAAGTGGGGCCAGCGGGTCACCCGGATGGACTTCACGCTCAGCCGCGACCGGGGCCGCTGGCAGATCACCACCAAGGCGGCCTCGACCATCAACACCAACGCGTACGCGGCCGACCCGGTCGTCCTCGCCGCGGTGAAGGCCCAGCACAACACGACCGTCGCCTACGTCAACCAGGTCGTCGCGACCTCGACGCAGGAGCTCTCGGCGGCCGAGTCGCGCTACAAGGACACGGCGATCCTCGACTACATCAACAAGGTGCAGACCGACACCGTGGCCGCGGCCATGGCCGGCGGGCAGTACGCGTCGCTGCCGGTGCTGTCGATCGCCGCGCCCTTCTCCCGCACCGCGCTGTTCCCGGCCGGGCAGGTGAAGATCAAGGACGTCGCGGGGCTCTACATCTACGACAACACGCTCGAGGCCGTCGTGCTCACCGGCGCCGAGGTGCGGGCCTACCTCGAGTACTCGGCGAAGTACTTCGTGACGCTCGCCCCGGGCGCCCCGGTGGACCCGGCCACGATCAGCGACCCGGCGGTGCCGGACTACAACTACGACACGCTCTCGGGCGTGGAGTACGACATCGACATCTCCAAGCCGGTCGGCCAGCGCATCACCCGGCTCGTGCACCCCGGCACCGGCGCCCCGGTCGGCGACGCCGAGCAGTTCGTCGTCGCGGTGAACAACTACCGGCGCTCCGGGGGCGGGAACTTCCCCGGGATCGTCAAGACGCAGGTGTACAACGCGCAGCAGGAGATCCGCCAGCTGCTCATCGACTGGGCCCAGGCCAAGGGCTCCATCGACCCCGCGGACTTCTTCGTCGCCAACTGGAAGCTCGTGCGCGAGGGAACCCCCGTGTTCTAGCCGGGCGGCGTGATCCGGTGCGCCTTAGGGTGGTCTCCATGCAGGAGAGGATTCTGGGGCGCACCGGTGTCCCCGTGGGTGTCGTCGGACTCGGCGCGTGGCAGCTCGGCGCCGACTGGGGCCAGGTCGACGAGGACGACGCGCTCGCGACCCTGACCGCCGCGCACGAGGCGGGCGTGACGTTCATCGACACCGCGGACGTGTACGGCGACGGGCGCAGCGAGCGCCTCGTCGGGCAGTTCGTGCGCTCGCTGCCGCAGGACCGGACGGTCACCGTGGCGACCAAGATGGGGCGGCGGGTGCCCCAGGAGGCGCCCAACTACAACCTCGACAACTTCCGCGCCTGGAACGACCGCTCGCGGCAGAACCTCGGCGTCGACACCCTCGACCTGGTGCAGCTGCACTGCCCGCCGACCGAGGTCTACCACACCGGCGCCGTGTTCGACGGGCTGGACGAGATGGTCGCCGAAGGGCGCATGAAGGCGTACGGCGTGAGCGTCGAGACGACCGCCGAGGCCCTCGCCGCGATCGCCCGGCCCAACGTGGCCAGCGTCCAGATCATCTTCAACCTGCTGCGGCTCAAGCCGCTCGACGAGGTCCTGCCGGCGGCCGAGAAGGCCGGGGTCGGCATCATCGCCCGGGTGCCGCTGGCCAGCGGGCTGCTCTCCGGCCGGTACGACGAGCAGACCACCTTCGGAGCCGACGACCACCGGACGTACAACCGCCATGGCGAGGCCTTCGACCAGGGCGAGACCTTCTCGGGCGTCGACTTCGGCACCGGTCTGCGGGCCGTGCGCCGCCTGGCCGAGCTCAAGCCCGAGGGCGCCACCATGACCCAGTTCGCGCTGCGCTGGATCATCGACCACCCCGCCGTCTCCGTGGTCATCCCCGGCGCCCGCAACGGCGAGCAGGCCCGCGGCAACGCCGGGGCCGCCGCGCTCCCGCCGCTGCCGGCGCAGACCCACGACGCGGTCGCCCGCGTGTACGACGACCTCGTGCGTGAGTCGGTGCACGGCCGGTGGTAGGCGTCGGGGACACCGTCGGGGTGGAGGAGGAGTTCCACGTCGTCAACGGCGAGACCGGCGACCTCGAGCCGGCCGCCCGCCGGGTCCTGCGCGGCGCCGACGCCGAGCCGGAGCTGCACCGGTCGATGGTCGAGACCGCCAGCGCCGTGCACACCGGCCTGAGCGCGCTGCGGGCCGACCTGGCCGAGAAGCGGCGCTCGCTCGTGGATGCGTCCGGCCGGCACGGGCTGGCCATCGTCTCCGCCGGCACCGTGCCGAGCTCCGGGAGCACGCCCAGCCGGGTGTACCCGGACGAGCGCTACGAGCGCATGGCCCAGGAGTACATGCAGCTCGTCGACGAGCAGCAGGTGGCCGCGTGCCAGGTGCAGGTCGGGGTGCCGGACCGCGACCAGGCCGTGCGGATCACCCGGCGCATCCGGGAGTGGCTGCCGACCCTACTGGCGCTCAGCGTCTCCTCGCCGTACTTCGCCGGCCAGGACACCGGCTACGCCAGCTACCGCACGATCGTCACCTCGCGCTGGCCCACCGTCGGGCCGCCGCCGGACCTGGACTCGGCGGCGCAGTACGAGCGGGTCGTCGCCACCCTCGTGGAGAGTGGCGTGATCAGCGACGCCGGGATGGTGTACTTCGACGCCCGCCCGTCGGCCCGCTACCCGACCGTCGAGGTGCGCGTCGCCGACTCCTGCCCCGACCTCGACGACGTGGTGCTGCTGGCCGCGCTCGCCCGGGCCCTGGTCACCGTCGCCGCCGAGGAGGACGACGCCGGCCGGCCGCTGCCGGAGGCGCCGCAGGTGCTGCTGCGCGCGGCCACCTGGCGCGCGGCCCGTTCCGGCCTCGGCGGGCACCTCGTCGACCCGACGACCCGCTCCGCGGTCCCGGCCGGGGTCCGCATCGACGCGCTCCTGCAGCACGTGCGCCCGGCGCTGGAGGCCCGCGACGAGTGGGACACCGCGCTGGAGCTCCTGGCCGCCCTCCGTTCCCGCGGGACCTCCGCCCACCGGCAGCGCCAGGCCGGGTCGCACCGGGAGGTGGTGCTCGCCCTCGCCGCCGAGACCGCGAAGGGGTGACTACCCTCGGGGCATGACGCACAGGGGTCTGCTGGTCGACTGGGGCGGCGTGCTCACCACCGACGTGTTCGCGTCGTTCGACGCGTTCTGCGCGCGGGAGGGGCTGGCGCCCGGGACCGTTCGGGAGCTGTTCCGCACCGATCCCCGGGCGCGGGAGCTGCTCGCCGGGCTCGAGGACGGCACACTGCCCGAGGCCGGGTTCGAGGCCGGGTTCGCCGCGCTGCTCGGGCCGGGCGTCGCCGCCGAGGGGCTCATTCCGCGGCTCATGGGCGAGGCCGGGGACGACGTGGCGATGCTCGACTTCGTGCGGGCCGCCCACGACGCCGGCATCCGCACCGGGCTCATCTCGAACTCGTGGGGGCTGGACCGGTACGACCGCGTCCTGCTCGCCGAGCTCTTCGACGGCGTCGTGATCTCCGCCGAGGTCGGGCTGCGCAAGCCCGCGCCGGAGATCTACGCGCTCGGGGCCGAGGCGGTCGGGCTGGACCCGGCCGAGTGCGTCTACGTCGACGACCTGCCCGGCAATCTCAAGCCCGCCCGCGCGCTGGGCATGACCACGCTGCACCACCGGGCCGCGGCGGCGACCATCGAGGCCCTGCGCCCGCTGCTGGGCCTGCCGGCATGAGACGCCGGACGCTGCTGGGCCTGGCCGCGGCCGGCCCGGCGGCGCTCGCCCTGCCCGGGCTGGCCGGCTGCGACGACGACGGGGCCGAGGCCACAGGGAACCTGCGCATCGCCACGGGCAGCCCGGGCGCCGTCTACTACCGCTACGGCACGGCGATCGCCGAGCTGTGCAAGCGGTACCTGCCCAACGTGCACGCGAGCGTGCTGACCACGGCGGCGTCGCAGTACAACGTGCAGAGCGTGCTCGACGGCACCGCCGACGTGGCGTTCACCCAGGCCGACATCGCCGCCGGCAACGAGCAGAGCCACCCGAAGCAGCTGTGCGCCCTGGCCCGCCTCTACGACGACCACATCCACGTCGTCGTCGCGGCCGGCAGCCGGATCCGGCGCCTGCAGGACCTCGCGGGCCGCAAGGTCTCGATCGGCGCCGAGGGCTCCGGCACCGCGATCACCGCCGCCCGCGTGCTGGAGGTCTCGCACGTCACCGTCGACGCCCAGCCGCTCGGCCTCGACGACTCGGTGAAGGCGCTGCAGGCGGGCACCATCGACGCGTTCTTCTTCTCCGGCGGCCTGCCGGTCGCGGCCATCGCCGACCTGGCCCGCGCGTTCCCGATCGCGCTGCTGCCGCTGGAGGAGTCGGTGCAGCTGCTGCGTGGGGAGTACGGCGACTACTACGCCGAGCGGGTGGTGCCGGCCTCGACGTACACGGGCATCACGGCTACCGTGGCCATCGGCATCGCCAACTACCTCGTGGTGCGCCTGTCGATGAGCGAGCCGCTGGCGTACGGCGTGACCCGCCTGCTCTTCGAGGGCCGCGACGAGCTCGCGAAGGCCCACCAGGCGGCCGCGCGGCTGAACATCCGCTCCGCCATCTCGACCCCGCCGCTGCTGCTGCACCCGGGCGCGATCCGCTACTACCGCGACCAGAAGGCCTAGCGCCGGTCACAGCGTGGCGGGGAACCAGACCCGGGCGTGCAGGCCTGACGGTTCGTTGGGCAGCAGGTCGAAGCGGCCGCCGGAGGCGTCGACGAGCACGGCGACGATCGGCAGGCCCAGGCCGCTGCCGTCGACGTTCTGGGCGTCCGGGGCGCGCCAGAAGCGCTCGGTCGCCATCTCGCGCTGCTCCTCGGTCAGGCCCGGGCCGTTGTCGATCACGTGGAGGGCCACGCCGTGGTCGTCGGCGTTTGGGCGTACCGTCACCGTCGTCCCGGGCCCCGAGAACTTCACCGCGTTGTCGATGAGCGCGTCCAGGGCCTGGTCGATCGCGGTGCGCACGGCGCGGGCCCGCAGCGGCCGGGCCGGGCGCACGTACCGCAGCGTGATGTCCTTCTTCGCGGCCACCGGCTGCCAGGCCAGCACCCGGGCCCAGGCGGTCTCGCCCGCGTCGAAGTCGGCGAGGTCGTACTTGCCCCGCTCGGCCCGGGCCAGGGCGAGCAGGCTGTCGAGGACCTCGCCGAAGCGCTCGGCCTCCTCCAGCGCGAGCCGGTGGCCCTCGATCGTCTGCGGGTCGGTGAGGTCGGCGCCGAGGTCCTCGACGCGCAGGCGCAGCGCCGTCAGCGGGTTGCGCAGCTGGTGGCTCGCGTGCGAGACGAACGCGCGCTGCCGCTCCAGGGAGTCGGCGACGGTCGCCGCCATCTCGTTGAAGGCGCTGCCGAGGCGGCGCAGCTCCGGCGGGCCGTCGGCGGCCGGGACGCGCACCGCGTAGTCGCCGGCCCCGAGCTCGTGCGCGGCCGCGTCGAGCTCGGCGACCGGCCGCAGCGTCCAGCGCGCCAGCGACCAGGCCGCGACGATGCCGGCGAAGAGCACCACGAGCCCGCCACCGGCCAGGATGCCCCACGCGCTGCCGACGCCGTTGGCGTTGCTGCGGGTCGGCGAGACGGTCACGACGGCGCCGATCACCTCGCCGCCCCGGCCGACCGGCACCGCGACGACGAGCGGCTGGGTGCGCCAGGGCCAGACCGTGCCGTCCTCGCTCGCCTCCCGGCCCTCCAGCGCGCGGCGGGCCTGGCGCAACACGTTGCCGTCGGCGAGGCGCAGGTCGGGGCGGGAGCCGACGACCTGGTGCGCGTCCTGGTCCACGACCACGGCCGCCACCCCGTAGACGTCGTCGTAGCGGGTCAGCTCGGCGGCCAGCTCCGCGGTGTCGGTGTCGCGCAGGGCGGGCTCGGCGAGCGTGGCGAACCGCGTCGCGTCGGCGAGCCGGTCCGCGACCAGCCGCTGGGTGTCCCGTCCCGCAAGAGAGATCGCCAGCGGTACCTCCAGCGCCGCCAGCACCAGCAGGAGCAGCACGAGGTACACCGCGACCAGTCGGACCCTCATGGCGCGAGGCGGTAGCCGACGCCGCGCACGGTCTGCACGAGCCCGGGCACGTCGAGCTTCGCGCGCAGCGAGCCCACGTGGACGTCGAGGGTGTGCCGCCCGACGAAGCTCGTCTGCCACACGGCGAGGATCAGCCGGTCGTAGGACACCACGACCCCCGGCGTGCGGGCCAGCACCGCGAGGATCTCGAACTCCTTGCGGGTCAGCGACACGTCACGCCCGCCGGCGACCACCCGGCGCGCGGCCACGTCCACGGTGACCGGCCCGGCCGCGAGCACCTCGCTCGGCGGCGGCGCGGCCCGTGCGGCCCGGCGCAGCACCGCCTCGATGCGCGCGTTGAGCTCGGCCATCGAATACGGCTTCACCACGTAGTCGTCGGCGCCCGTCTGCAGCCCGACGACCCGGTCGCGCTCCTCGGCCCGGGCGGTCACGGCGATGATGGCAACGCTCTCGTCCTTGCGGCGCAGCGTTCGGCACACGTCGATGCCGTCGCCGTCGGGCAGGTTGAGATCGAGCAGCACCAGGTCGAAGGGCTCGCCCGCGAACGTATCGAGGGCGGACGTGGCGGTCGGGCAGTGCACCACCTCGTGCCCGCGCCGGCGCAGGGCCGTGGCCAGGGCGGCCGCCACCCGTGCGTCGTCTTCCACCAGCATCACCCGCATCGTGCGCCCATGGTACGGGAGGCTCACCTTCAAGAGTTCGTCAAGGAACCGGGGCGGACCCTCCCGCAGCCGGGCGCCCGTTTGCCACGGTTGTGCGGTGGACATCGTGCCGAGCGGCGAGCGTTACCGGGCCTCGACCGTCGCCGCGTTCGAGGCGGCCGTGCTGGTGCGATGTACTGGGGTGTGTGGAGGTGGAGGCCGTGCCCGGGCGCTGGGGGGCTCCCGGGCACGATCTCTCGACGGCGTGCTGGCGGAATTCAACCGCGGGGCGGCGGCCGAGCGGCTCGCCGAGCTGCTGACCGCCGCGGGGCGTACAGCGAGCGTGCACCGGTACACGGCCGGGAATCGCCACCGGTACGAGATCTTCCGCGTCTTCGGCGACCCCGGAGCCGGGCAGTTCCTGGACCGCGCGTGGGCGCAGGGGTACACCGATCTGTGCGCCGTGCCCACCGAACCACGCTCGACCCGCCAGGTCCGCCACTCCCGCCGCCTGGCCGAGGCCGCCTGGCGCGGCGTGCTCATGGTCTCCGGCCCGGCCCGCAGCGGCTCGCCGGGGCTGCGCGTGGCCGACCTGGACACCGCGACGGTACTGATCCGCGCGGGCCGGATGATGGCGCTGCCGGTGCGCATGTCGACCCGCCCGGGCGGCCAGCTGCTGCTGGTCATGCCCGCCGTAGCCGCCGCCTGACGCCAATCCTCCGCTCCGGGCCACGCGGGCACGAAATAGGCGCTCCTGAAGAGGGCGAGCGCTACTCGTAGTGGTAGCGGCACTGCGCGATCTGCACCACGTCGTCGACGATGCGGTACGCGAGGCGGTGTTCGTGGTCGATGCGGCGACACCAGAAGCCGGCCCGGTTGCCCCGCAGCTGTTCGGGCTTGCCGATGCCCTCGTGGCCGTTGCGCCGGATGTCCTCGATCAGCTGGTTGACCCGGCGGAGCATCTGGCGGTTCTGCTGCCAGCTCAGATAGTCCTCCCAGCCGCGGGAGGCGAACTGGACCTTCACGCGGCCTCCGTGGCGCCGTCCGGGTCGATCAGGTCGTGGACTTCGCCGCCGCCGGTGCGGAGTTCCTCGATGGCCTCGTTCAGCCGGCGGGCGTTCGCGGGACTGGCCATCAGGTAGGCCGTCTCCTTCAACGACTCGTATTCACGCAGCGAGATGATGACCGCGGCCTCGCGACCGGAACGGGTCACCACGACCTCCTCGGCGTCGTCGACGACCTGGTCGAGGACCTTGGCCAGGTTCTGCCGGACCTCCGAGTAGCTGACGGTGCGCATGAGTCCCCCAAGTGCTGACGTACAAGAAATTGTACAACTTTCCCCGAGCGCCAAGGGAAACCGCGGATGCGCCGCGGTCCTGTCGATGCGCGACGCCGGCTCGTCGAGCGAACGGCCCCAGGCTGTAGGCCCCACGCTGCCTAGAGGCGGGTCGCGCTGAAGATCATTGTTGTCATGACCACGCCGCCGGTGGCTGCGTTGGCCAGGACCAGGCGTGGGCTCAGCGACGTGAACGGGTTCTCCTTGTCCACGTAGGTCGCCTTGCGGTTGCCCGTCGAGAACGCGGTCAGCTCGACCCCGCCGTCGCCCGTAGGCTTGCACGTCACCTGCAGCGGCGTCGAGGCGGTGGTCGGCGGGCCGGCGTTCTTGGGCTTGGCGGAGGCGGCCACCTTGGGGTGCTGGTCCCCGGCGTGCTTGTAGATCTCGATCACCCCGTCGGCGGTGACCTCGAAGCTGTACCCGTTGGCGAGGTTCGACCCGTCGTAGCACCCGGCCCCGATGCGGGCCCCGCCGGCCGACTTGCCGATCGCGGCGAACTCGAGGTCGATGTTGAAGCCCGCGCCCGGCACGCTGAGCCGCTGCTCGGGACCGGGGGCCACGCAGCGCACGTTGGGCTGCTCGGCGGTGATCCGCAGCGCGTCCGGCACCTCGATCTTGCAGCCGCCGGCGGGGCCCCAGGCCGCCTTCTGCTGCAGCGCCGCGACGGTGCGGGTGCCCTTGAGCGGCCACGGCCCGACGGACTGCAGCCAGCAGGCGATGACCGGCTTGGCGTGCCAGGCCTTGTCCAGCCCCGGCGGCAGCAGCGGCTTCTCCAGCGTCAGGAAGGACTGCCCGAAGGGGACGCCGAGGTAGTCGCCGTAGGACTGCTCGCACATCGCCCGGGTCGCGATCTGCACCGCCTTCTCGCCGGGGTCGACGGTGAAGGGCAGGTGCCCGACGAAGGTGACCTCGCCGACGTGGGCGGCGTTGCACTGCGCGACGTACCGCAGCTGCGACGACCCGCCGATCCAGTCGAAGCACTCGCCGGCCTTGAGGTCGAACTGCTCCCCGGCGTAGGCGTCGGCCGCGGCGGTGGCCGGCGCGGCCAGGGCCTTGGCGATCCGGTCCCCGTCGGCGTAGTCGGCGACCGGGAGCCCGTCGGCGAAGAGCTGCCGCAGCGACGGGCTGAGCCCGTCGACCGACAGGGTCGTGTCGTGCACCGCCTGCCGGTGCGTGGGGGAGAGCCCGGCGACGACGACCACGCGGCCGTTCTCGGTGCGCAGGAAGTACTCGTAGCCATACCAGTGCCCGGCCCCCACGGCGCCGAGGGGCACCGCGACGGCGAGGGCGAGGGTGGCGTACCCGATGACGGTGCCCCAGGCCCGCCCGACCGACGCGGCGATGATCCCCGCGGCGACCCCGAGCACGCCGCCGAGCAGGGCGATCGCGCCGCCTGCGGACAGTACGAACGCCAAGGGCTCGGCGACGAGGAAGCCCAGAAGGCCGCCGGCCCGGGCCGCGCCGCCGTCGAGGACGTCGGGGTTGCCGCGCACCACGTGCAGCAGGCCGGCCGTCGCCACGACGATGCCGGTGGCCCGGGTCAGCACCCGCTCGCGCAGGAACGCCCAGGTGGCGAGGGCGAGCGTGGCGAGTTCGGCGCCGCGCCACAGCCGCCGGTCGGCCACCGGGACGAGCAGCAGCCGCCAGGGCCACGGTTCGCGGGGCAGGCGGGGGAGGGGCCAGGTGAGCAGGAGCGGCAGGACGGGCAGGGCGTAGGCGGCGTACCCCAGGAAGAACGTCGTCGCCTTGAGCGCCACCGCGTGCAGGGGGACCTGCGGCACCCACAGGAGCGCGGCCAGGACGAGCGCGATCGGCACGGTGATCGCGAGCCGCGCCCAGGACGGACGGCGGGCCTTGGGCCGCTCCAGCGAACGGCTGGGCTGGGTGATGTCGCCGGTGACGAGGTTGCGGCGCGGGCGGCGGTGTGCGCCCCACTCGGCGGCGGCCGCCCCCTGCCAGTCGGTGAGTGCGGCCCGCACCTGGTCGGCGGCGGCCAGCGCGAGCAGCAGCGCGATCACGAGCGTGAGGGCGATCCGCCAGGCGGGCGGCAGCGGGGCGAAGCCGAGCAGCGTGGACAGGCCCAGTGCCGCCCCGGTCGCGAGGACCAGTAGGGCGACCGCGGGGAGAGCGGCTTGGGCCCGCCGACCGGCCTCGGACATGGCTGGGAGCATGGCACCAGCCGTCACATCGTCGCAACCGGCCTAAAGCTGGCTTAAAACTCCGGCGTCACGATGGCGTCACATCTGCGTGTGCCCGGCCGCGCAGGCGTCGATGACCGGCTTGAACGCGGCGACCTCGGCATCGGTGATCTTGAGTTCGGTGTAGAGCGGCGGGCCGTCGTCGAGGCTGACCCAGGCCGGGAACACGTACGGCTTCTTGATCTCGGCGAGCGCGTGCGGGGTGCAGCGCTCCCCGTCGACGATGATCGGGATCTTCAGCTCGTCCGTGCCGGGCGGGAGCACGCCGTAGGGCTTCGGGGTCGCCTCCCGCAGCGGGACGGGCATGACCTCGAGCAGGATGCTGCCGACGAACTCCCGCAGCGTGATCGTGCCCTTGAAGCCGGTGCGCCGGACCACCACGGTGCCGTCGACCCAGCCGCTGGGCAGGTGGGTCCAGGGGCCGAAGGTGAACGTCGCCTGGCGGTCGAGGTACGCCTGCTGGCAGTCGATCGCGAGGAACTTGTCGAGCATCGGGTTCGGATCGGCCAGCGGGAACCGCACGTCGCGGGCCGGGCCGTTCTCCGTGCGCACGCGCAGGGCCACGAACGAGGGGGCGGCGCGCGGCTTGAGGTCGTCGCCGGTGCAGACGCCCTTGCCGTACGACACCGGCACGTCGACCTGCAGGCCGCCCGGCGGCAGCCAGGCGTCGGCCCTGACCTGCTCGGTGCCGGTGAACGACGGCGACTGCAGCTCGACCCGCTCGACGATCAGCTTGTCGGCGCCGTCGTTGTGCATCGAGATCTGCACGGTGTGCCGCACCTCGTCGACGCGCCCCTGGGTGAGCTCGACCCGAAGCGGGAGCGCCGGATCTTCGGCCGCCGGGGCCGGTCGCGGCGCGTGCCCGGCCAGCGCCGCCCCGCCCAGCGAGACGAGCACCAGCAGCGCGACGACGAGCAGGCGCCTCATGGACGCCTATGTTGGCACAACCCACTGCAGGAGCGCACGGGCCGCGTCGAGGACAAGATCCCGGTCGTACGTCAGCGCGTACGTGAACCGCCGCTGCTCCTCGGGGCCGGTGTCGGCCAGGTCCCGGGCCACGAGGGCGCCCGCGAAGTGCGGCCCGACCACGATGACGTTCCACTCGCCGCGCAGCGGGTCGTCGCTGGCCAGCGCGATCCCGCGAACCCCGTCCACCGGCGCGCTCGGCAGCTCCGTGCCCAGCACCGTGACCAGGGACGCGTCGCGGGCCAGGGCACGGTACCGGCGGGCGGTCGCGGGCGTGAAGTGCCGCGCCTCCTGGAACGAGGCCAGCAGCATCGGCGGCTCGGCGGGGTCGTGGGCCCGCGCCTCCAGGTAGTGGCTCAGCGGCAGCAGCATCCGCTTCGTCGCCTCGGCGGTGGGCCGGCGGGCGGCGACGAGCTCGTACGGGGTGCGGCCGCTGGGAGAGGCGGGCGCGACGACGAACGGGACGGTGGCCGAGCCGGGGCGGGTGCGCACGTCGGCCGGGAGCGGGCCGGGCCGGTCGAAGAGCCAGCCCTGCCCGAGCGTGGCCCCCATGCCGAGCGCGGCGTCGAGGTGCTCGCGGGTCTCCACCCCCTCGGCCAGCAGCGCGGCGCCCGCGCGCTCGGCGTAGGCGACGACGGCGTTGACCACCCGGGCGGCGTCGCCGCCGGCGGGCCGCTGGGTCAGGTGCCGGTCGAGCTTGACCACGTCGGGGTGCACGAACGGCATCACCGACAGCGACGCCGGCTGCGCGCCCACGTCGTCCAGGGCCACGCCCCAGCCCGCCCCGCGGCACGCCTCGGCCGCGGTGAGCAGCGCCGACGGGTCGTGGCCGATGGCCCGTTCGGTCATCTCGACCACCACCCGCAGCCGCAGCTGGGCGTCGAGGATCGTCGGGGCCAGGTCGGGCGGGCACGGCACCCCGAACGCGGCCGGCTCGGCGTTGACGAAGAGCGTGAGCCCGAAGGGCAGGCCGGCGTCGAGGGCGGTCCGGTAGGCCGTGGCCCGGCACACCCAGTCGAGCTCGGCGAGGCGCCCGCGCCCGGCCGCCGCCTCGAACAGCGGCAGCGGCTCCTCCCACGGGGTGCCGGCCGGGCCCCGGGTCAGTGCCTCGTAGCCGACGACCTCATGCCTGCGGTGGTTCCAGGAGTCGAGACGCACAATGGGCTGGAAGACAGTGGTGACCGCGCGGGCGTCGATGACGTCGTCGACCGTGCGGATGATGGTGGTGCGGCCCTCCATGTCCGCAGATTCGGCTGGTCCTGCCCTCAGCTGAGGGTTTCGCACCTGCACGGTAGGTTGTGCCCCAATGGGAAGCTGGCGGGAGATCATCGACGGGATCGCCGAGAACGGGGAGTTCGGCGCGGCCCGCCTGGTGCGCGACCCCCGGCGCAAGGGCGGCTGGACGCTCCTCGTGGAGGAGGTGCAGCAGTCGTACGTCGATGTGCGCGACCCGACCCACCTGTACTTCGAGTACACCCGCCGCCTCGGCTCGGTCGTCGACGCCGCGTTCCCGGAGGGCGAGCCGATCCGCGTGCTGCACCTCGGGGGCGGGGCGTTCACGATGCCGCGGTACGTCGCGGCGACCCGCCCGGGCTCCCCGCAGCTCGTGATCGAGCGCGACCGCCGCCTGGCCGCGTTCGTCCAGCGCATCCTGCCCCTGCCCGAGGACGCCTCGATCGACCTGCTCTTCGGCGACGCCCGCGCGACCGTCGCCGGCCTGGAGCCCGGCGCCTGGGACCTGATCATCGGCGACGTGTACGACGCCGCCCAGATGCCCGAGAGCGTCTCCGACGTCGGCTTCGCGGCCTCGGTGGCGCGCCTGCTCGCCCCCGGCGGCGTGTACGCCCTCAACGTCGCCGACCTCGCGCCGCTCAACTTCTCCCGGGGCCAGGCCGCGACCCTGCGCACCGCCTTTGCCGACGTGTGCCTGATCGTGCGGCCGGAGCTGCTGCGGGGGCGCCGCTTCGGCAACGTGGTCTTCGCGGCGGCGCTGGAGGCGGACCGGTTGCCGGTGCAGCGGCTGGCGGCGATCGCGGGCCACGATCGGCAGCCGGCCCAGGTCGTGACGGGTGCGAGCCTGGACCTGCTGACCGAGGGCGCCGAGCCGGTCCAGCTCGACTAGACGCCCCACTTTGGCTCGCGTTGCCGATCGCAGGTGGCCGATCGGGACAAGCCTTGCCGTTGCCCGATATTTACCCTGTCGGGCGAAATATCTGACATGTGCCGATGCGTGTTAAGGTCGCGGTGGGAGGCGGTCGAGGTGCGTCCTGAGTGCTCGTTCAAGGCCGCGGGGATCGACGGAACCCGTATCGACCCGCGCGCGCCGTGGTAGTTACGCCGGCCATATGGTGTCCGGCGTCACGTTCTCGTGGGGCTTGTGTGCCGGTTTGGTGCCCCGGGTGGGATTCGAACCCACACTGTCGGAGGTTTGAGCTCCGTTCCTCTGCCGATTGGGATACCGGGACGAGTACGCCGCACTAGGGTACCCACTACTCTGATCGCGACGGTAACCGCCGTCGGACGCGTCGGATCGGATCGGGAGAGGCTTGTGGCCGAGGCACAGAGCCGTCGGGTGCTCATCGCGGAAGACGAGGCGCTCATCCGCCTCGACCTGCGCGAGATGCTCGTGGAGGAGGGCTACGACGTCGTCGGCGAGGCCGGCGACGGCGAGACGGCTGTCCGGCTCGCCGAGGAGCTCAAGCCCGACCTGGTGATCCTGGACATCAAGATGCCCATCATGGACGGGCTGGCGGCGGCCGAGAAGATCGCCGGCGGGCGAATCGCGCCGGTCGTCATCCTCACGGCGTTCAGCCAGCGGGACCTCGTGGAGCGGGCGCGCGCGGCGGGCGCGATGGCCTACCTGGTGAAGCCGTTCCAGAAGAGCGACCTGGTGCCGGCGGTGGAGATCGCCGTGTCGCGGTACGCGGAGCTGGCGGTGCTCGAGTCCGAGGTGGCGACGCTCACCGAGCGGCTCGAGACGCGCAAGGTCGTCGAGCGCGCCAAGGGCCAGCTCATGGCGACGTACGGCATGAACGAGCCGCAGGCCTTCAAATGGATCCAGCGCACCGCGATGGATCACCGCATGACGATGCGGGAAGTGGCCGATCGCATCATTGCCGAGACCGCCGGCGGAAACAGCACCGTAACCGCGGAGTCCTGACCTTTTACCTGCGCACGGCATGTTTTGTGGCAGCTTGCTCGACATCGAATAACGGCTTGGTAACGGCGCGCAAATGCCTTGTACCCCGGGCTATGATCCGCCAGTCCCGAGGGTCGGGATGCACCGTGAGTCACCGTTATTCGAGGAGCACCATTGCGTAGAGCCGTGATCATGCTCACGGCCTTCCTGGCCTGCGTGATGCTCTCCTTCGGCGTCGGCGCTACGAGCGCCTGGGCCGAGGGAGAGGCGTTGCAGGGAACGCTGAAGAACGGCGACGCACCCGTCGCCGGGGTCAAGATCAGTGCGTTCACCCAGGACGGCGCGTCCGTCGGCGTAGCAACCTCAGACGCTCAGGGCAAATGGACCATCGCCGTCCCGGGCCCCGGCACGTACCGGGTCGACCTCGACGTGTCCACGCTCCCGTCCGGTCTGACCCTGACCAACAACCGCCCGAGCCTGACGCCGGCCGTGGCCGACGGGCAGGCACGCAACGTGCTCTTCCCGCTCGGCGGGGCGGCCGGTGCCGCCGGCCAGAACAACCCGGGTGCGCCCAAGGCGCCGTCGAGCTTCGACCGCTACGCGGACCTGCTCTACACCGGCATCCACTTCGCGCTCATCATCGCGCTGGCCGCGCTCGGCGTCTCGCTGATCTTCGGTACCACCGGCCTGACCAACTTCGCCCACGGCGAGCTGGTCACCTTCGGCGCGCTGATGACCTTCCTGTTCAACGTGACCATCGGGCTGCCGCTGGTCCTGTCGGGCCTCATCGCGGTCGTGATCGGCGCGGTGGGCGGCTATACCCAGGACCGGGTGTTCTGGGGCTGGCTGCGCCGGCGCCGCACCAACATGGTGACCACGATGATCATCTCGATCGGTCTGTCCCTCGCCCTGCGGTACATCTTCCTGTACTTCTTCGGCGGCGAGGCCAAGTCCTTCGGGCAGTACAACGGCCAGCCGGGCCACCAGTACGGGCCGTTCACCATCGCGCCGAAGAACCTCGTCTGCGACGTGATCGCCATCCTGGCCATCGTGGGCGTGTCCTGGGCGCTGCTCGGCACCCGGCTGGGCAAGGCGACCCGCGCGGTCGCCGACAACCCGGCCCTCGCCGCGGCCTCCGGCATCAACGTCGACCGCATCATCCGGCTGGTCTGGACGCTCGGCGGCGGCCTGGCCGCGCTGTCCGGCGTGCTGCTGGGGACCTACCAGAACGTCGGCTACCAGATGGGCTTCCAGATCCTGCTGCTGGTCTTCGCGGCCGTCACGCTCGGCGGCTTCGGCACGGCCTGGGGCGCCCTGGTGGGCAGTCTCGTGATCGGCCTGTTCGTGCAGCTGTCGACGCTGGTGATCCCGTCCGAGCTCAAGACCGTCGGCGCGCTCGCCGTACTGATCGTGATCCTGCTCTTCCGGCCGCAGGGCATCCTCGGCCGCCGGACCCGGATCGGCTGAGGGGGACACGATGAACTGGCACTCCATCTTCAGCGTCTCGCTGGAAGCGATCATCGGGTCCACCACTATTGCTTACGCGCTCGCGGCCGTCGGCCTCAACGTCCACTTCGGATACACTGGCCTGCTCAACTTCGGGCAGTCGGCGTTCCTGGGCGTCGGGGCCTACGGCATCGCGATCACGGTCTCCACGTTCGGCCTGCCGTTCTTCCTCGGCGTCGCGATCGGCCTGGCCGCCGCGATCATCCTGGCGCTGCTGCTCGGTATCCCGACCCTGCGGCTGCGCGCGGACTACCTGGCCATCGTCACGATCGCCGCGGCCGAGATCATCCGGCTCATCTACCGGGCCACCGGCCTGCGCAAGTGGACCGGCGCCTCGGACGGCCTGCAGAACTTCTCGCAGGAGTTCTACGACCTGAGCCCGTTCCAGGGCAGCAAGGGCGTCAACATCGCCGACCTCATCACGTTCACCGACCGTGAGCTGTGGGTGCTGGTCGTCGGCTGGAGCCTCGTGCTGCTGGCCTGCCTGGTCGTCTGGCTGCTGATGAAGAGCCCGTGGGGCCGCGTGCTCAAGGCCATCCGCGAGGACGAGGACGCGGTGCGCAGCCTCGGCAAGAACGTCTTCTCCTACAAGATGCAGTCGCTGGTCCTCGGCGGTGTCATCGGCGCGCTCGGCGGCTTCGTCTTCGCCCTCGACCGGGCCGCGGTGCAGCCGGACACGTACGGCACGGAGTTCACGTTCTTCGCGTACACGATCGTCATCCTCGGCGGCGCGGCGCGGGTCTTCGGCCCCG
The DNA here is from genome assembly GCF_040300725.1 of Dactylosporangium sp. NPDC000244. NCBI lineage: Bacteria > Bacillati > Actinomycetota > Actinomycetes > Micromonosporales > Micromonosporaceae > Dactylosporangium > Dactylosporangium sp. NPDC000244. Next base: position 205,880 of record NZ_JBEPEH010000010.1, on the reverse strand, counting down.
TCGTCGGCGCGTCGATCTTCTGGGTGCTGCTCGTCTTCATCGACTCGACGCTGTCCGAGGCGATCAACCACAAGGACATCCCGTCGTGGCTGATCAGCACCAACCAGGCCGGCTCGGTGCGGTACATCCTGGTCGGCATCGGCCTGATCCTGCTGCTGATCTACCGGCCGCAGGGCATCTTCGGCGACAAGAGGGAGGTCATGCTCGATGTCCGCTGAGCCCCTGCAGGCGACCGGCACCGCCAAGGAGCGGGCGACGGCGGCCCTGGCCGACGTCGCGTGCGAGCCGGGTGTGCCCAAGCCCGACCCGATCCTCGTCGCCGACGGCGTCGTGCGCCGCTTCGGCGGCCTCACCGCCGTCGACGTCAAGCACGCCGAGGTGCAGCGCGGCTCGATCACCGCGCTCATCGGGCCCAACGGCGCCGGCAAGACGACGTTCTTCAACCTGCTCACCGGCTTCGACGTGCCGGACGAGGGGTCCTGGACCTTCAATGGCAAGAGCCTTTCCGGGGTACCGGCACACAAGGTCGCCCGCTCCGGCATGGTCCGCACCTTCCAGCTGACCAAGGCGCTGTCCAAGCTCACCGTCATGGACAACATGCGGCTGGGCGCCACCGGGCAGAAGGGCGAGGGCTTCTGGCGCGCCCTGATCCCGGGCATCTGGAAGCAGCAGGAGGAGGAGATCACCGCCCGCGCGGAGGATCTGCTCACCCGCTTCAAGCTCATCGCCAAGAAGGACGACTTCGCCGGCAGCCTCTCGGGCGGCCAGCGCAAGCTGCTGGAGATGGCCCGGGCCCTCATGGTGCAGCCCGACATGGTCATGCTCGACGAGCCGATGGCCGGCGTGAACCCGGCCCTGACGCAGTCGCTGCTCGGCCACGTCAAGCAGCTGCGCGAGGACGGCATGACGGTGCTGTTCGTCGAGCACGACATGGACATGGTCCACGACATCAGCGACTGGATCATCGTCATGGGGCAGGGCGGCGTGATCGCCGAGGGCACCCCGGACAAGGTCATGGCCGACCCGCGGGTGATCGACGCCTACCTGGGCGCCCACCACGACGGCGCGGTCAAGACCGTCGGCGGCGAGGAGGTCGACGCCGGCGAGCTCGCCGAGGGCGGCGACGTGGCCCTGATCCCGGCCGTCGACGAGCTCGAGCAGGAGCAGTCGCGGGCCGACGGCTCCGACGGAAAGGACCGACCGTGACCGTCTCTCCCGAACTGCCCGACGAGACCGAGCTGCCCGACGAGACCGAGGCGCCGGCCAGCAACGAGATCGTCGACCGCTCCGAGCACCTGGAGAAGGCCGAGGGCGCGATCCTGCGGGCGGACGACGTCGTCGCCGGATACCTGCCCGGCGTCAACATCCTCAACGGCGCCGACCTCTACGTGCACGACGGCGAGCTCGTGGGCATCATCGGCCCGAACGGCGCCGGCAAGTCCACGCTGCTCAAGGCGATGTTCGGGCTGGTGAACATCCGCTCCGGCGCGGTCACGCTCCGCGGGGAGAACATCACCAACTTCAAGGCGCACGCGCTGGTCGAGCGGGGCATCGGCTTCGTGCCGCAGACGAACAACGTCTTCGCGGCGCTGACCATCGAGGAGAACCTGCAGATGGGCACGTTCCTGCGCCCCAAGCGGTTCAAAGAGCGCTTCGACTTCGTCACCCAGCTCTTCCCGACCCTGGCCGAGCGGCGCAAGCAGCGGGCCGGCCTCATGTCGGGCGGCGAGCGGCAGATGGTGGCGATGGCCCGGGCGCTCATGATGGAGCCCAGCGTGCTGCTGCTGGACGAGCCGTCGGCCGGTCTGTCGCCGGCGCTGCAGGACGAGGTGTTCTTCCGGACCAAGCAGATCAACTCGACCGGCGTGACGGTCGTGATGGTCGAGCAGAACGCGCGGCGGTGCCTGCAGATCTGCGACCGTGGCTACGTGCTCGACCAGGGCCGCAACGCCTACACCGCGTCGGGACAGGGACTGATCAACGACCCGCGGGTCATCGAGCTGTACCTCGGGACGCTCGCCCGGGCCTGAACCGCCGTTTTCGCACCGCGGAAATCCCGCGCCTCCCACGGGGGCGCGGGATTTTTTCGGCTCCGCATCCGGTTCTGCATCCGGCTCGCTTTCGTTCCCGATTTCACGACGTTTTTACCGGCGCCCGCTTGCGTAATGCGATATTTACGATGACGTTGGTAGTCCGGTTATTGTTCCGCCCGCGGAACGGCGATTTCCGAGGTCATATCGGGGCCGTCGGGTCCGGCGTTCCGTTCTTGGCCCCCCAGACCTGGCTAGGGCGGTCCCCCTCGGCCGAAGGCCCTCCGGGGACCGCCCTTTTGTCTGGCGGGAGCGACGGTCTGTGACTGACACGGCCCGAGCCATAGGCTTTTGCGGCTTTTCGCTCGTTTATCGGGAACTGTGCGCGGACGTACGAAAAGGCCCCCGCCGCTCGCGCGACGGGGGCCTTCGGGGCCGTCAGGCTCAGATCTTGCCGGCCTGGTACTTCACGTCCGGGAGGAGCTTGTTGTCCGGGCCGTAGGTGTAGACACCGATGGTGGCCTCGGCCGGGTCGCCGGCGTCGTTGAAGGAGATCGGGCCGGAGAGGCCGTCGTAGTCGATGTCCTTCTTGGCCTTGATCAGGTCCACGCACTGCTTGTACGTGGTGCACTTCTCGCCGCCCTTGGAGACGGTGATGAGGTGCTTGGCGATCTCGGCCGGGTTGTCGCTGCCGGCCTCCTCGGCGGCCAGGGCCGCGAGGATGGTCGCGTCGTAGGACTCAACGGCGTAGTTGAAGTCCTTCAGGTCCTTGTTCGCGGCGAGCAGGCGCTGCTTGAAGTCGGCCTTGGTCTCGGCGCCGGGCTGGGTGCCCTTGTAGCCGGTCAGCGTGCCGGCCGGGAAGTCCTTCGAGTAGTCGGCGATGTTGCCGTCCACGAAGTACCACTTCTTGCTCTTCAGGCCCTGCTCGACCAGCTTGGGGACGATCTTCTTGGTCTCGTCGAAGCCGATGATCGCGATCGCGTCCGGGTTGGCCGCCTTGATCTGGCCGACCTCACCGCTGAAGTCCGCGGCCTTCGGGTCGTAGGTCACCGACGCGACGACCTTGCCGCCGCCGCTCTCGATCTGCTTCTTGGCGTTCTCGGCGAGGCCGGTGCCGTAGGAGTCGTTGAGGACCAGCATGCCGACGTTCGCGTTGCCGTCCTGGAGGATCAGGTCGCCGAGCACGCGGCCCTGGAGGGTGTCCGGGGGGGCGGTGCGGAAGTAGAGGCCGTGGTCGTTGTAGGTGGTGAACGCCGTCGAGGTGTTCGCCGGCGAGATCTCCACGACCCCGGCGCCCGTGATCTTGTCGATGACGGACAGCGAGACGGAGGACGAGGCGGCGCCGATGATGACGTCGGTCTTGTCCGTGAGCAGCTTGTTCACCGACTGGGTGGCGATGTCCGTGGAGGTGTCGCCCGAGTCCATGTGGGTGATCTGCACCGGCTTGCCGAGCACGCCGCCGTTGTCGTTGATCTCCTTGATGGCCACGTCGACGCCGGCGAACTCCGGCGGGCCGAGGAAGGCCAGAGAGCCGGTCTGCGGCAGGATCGTGCCGATCTTGAGCACGCCGTCACCGGCCGCAGCGGCGCCGCCGCTGGTGGCGCCCGTCGAGGGGCTATCGGCCTTGTTGTCGCCACACGCGCTGAGCGCCAGGCAGGCGGCGCTCAGCACGGCGACGGAACGCCATCCGAGATTGGGGCGGATCATCACCTGTCTCCTTTTTACCAGCGCGGTAGGCGTGGTTGCGCCTAGATGCCAAGACGCTGATGAGGGCTCAACCTAATGACAGTGCCCGCGCGGCACTAGGCCTTTGGCCCAACACGCCCAAGGAAGTTGCGCAGTCGTAATCTTCCTGTTCGCAACCGCAAGGCGAATCGCTTTGTCCGAGGTTTTCGTTCCGGCCTTCCGGCAAGGCTTCCCGGCAAGTGCCGCCCGCCGGGTGAATCGGACATTCTGCGCGAAGCGCCCCGAGGGGCTGGGCGGTTTTTTGTCATACCCCACGACTAGGCTCGGTGGTGTGACGGGTTCGACTGACTCCAGGCTGTTGCTGCTCGACGGGCACTCGCTCGCCTACCGGGCGTTCTTCGCCCTGCCGGCGGAGAACTTCTCCACGGCGACGGGCCAGGTGACCAACGCCGTCTTCGGCTTCACGTCGATGCTGATCAACATGCTGCGGGACGAGCAGCCCACGCACATCGCGGTGGCGTTCGACGTCTCGCGGCAGACGTTCCGGCTGGAGAAATACGCGGAGTACAAGGCCAACCGCTCCGCGTCCAAGCCCGAGTTCTCCGGCCAGGTGGACCTCATCAAGGAGGTCCTCAACGCGCTGCGCATCCCGTTCGTGGAGAAGCCGGGCTACGAGGCCGACGACGTGATCGCCACGCTCGCCCGGCAGGCCGCCGAGCAGGGGCTGCCGACCTCGATCATCACCGGCGACCGCGACGCGTTCCAGCTCGTCAGCGACATCGTCACGGTGCTCTACCTCAAGCGCGGCGTCACCGAGATGGACCGCATGACCCCGGCCCGGGTCGAGGAGAAATACGGGATTCCGCCGTCGCAGTACCGGGACAAGGCCGCGCTCGTCGGCGAGGACAGCGACAACCTCTCCGGGGTGCCCGGGGTCGGCGACAAGACCGCGGCCAAGTGGATCGTGCAGTTCGGCGGGCTCGACGGGATCATCGCGCGGGTCGACGAGATCAAGGGCAAGGCCGGCGAGAACGTGCGGGCCCACCTCGCCGACGTCATGCGCAACTACGAGCTCAACCATCTCGTCGACCACCTGGAGCTGCCGCTGGCGCCCGAGGACCTGCGCTGGCGGGGCTGGGACCGCGAGGCCGTGCACCAGATCTTCGACTCGCTGGAGTTCCGGGTGCTGCGGGATCGGCTGTATCAGTACCTCGACGCGGTCGAGCCCGAGGCCGAGTCCGGCTTCGACCTCGACGGCGAGGTGCTGCGCGGCGGCGTCGGCGCCTGGCTCGAGCAGCACGCCCCGGCCGGGGTGCGCACCGGTGTGGCCGTCGCCGGCAAGTTCGGCCGCGGCACCGGCTCGCTCACCGGCATCGCGCTCGCCGTCGCCGGCGGGCCCGCGGCCTGGTTCGACCCCACCGAGCTCGACGAGGCCGACGACGCCGCGGTCGGCGCGTGGCTCGCCGCCGCCGACCGGCCCAAGGTCCTGCACGACGTGAAGCCCGCCCGCCTCGCGTTCCAGGCCCGCGGCTGGGGCGAGCTGGCCGGCGTGGTGAGCGACACCGCGCTGGAGGCCTACCTGGCCCGGCCGGACCAGCGCTCCTACGACCTCAACGACCTCGCCCTGCGCTATCTCAAGCGCGAGCTGCGCGTCGATGCCCCCGAGAGCGGGCAGCTGACCCTGGAGGGGCTCGGCGGCAACACCGGCGAGGCCGAGGAAAACCTCATGCTCCGCGCCCGGGCCACCCTCGACCTCGCCGAGGCGATCGGCGAGGAGCTGCGCCGCGACGGCGACTCCTCGGCCCGCCTGCTGGCCGAGGTCGAGCTGCCGCTCGTCTACGTGCTCGCCGAGATGGAGCGGGCCGGGATCGCGGCCGACACCGAATACCTCGGCGAGCTCGAGGCGCAGTTCGCCGGCGGGGTGAAGGGCGCCGCCCAGGCCGCCTACGGCGTGATCGGGCGCGAGTTCAACCTGGGCTCGCCCAAGCAGCTGCAGGAGATCCTGTTCAACGAGCTCGGGCTGCCCAAGACGAAGAAGATCAAGACCGGCTACACGACCGACGCCGACGCGCTGCAGAGCCTGTTCGCCCAGACCGAGCACCCGCTCCTGGAGCACCTGCTGCGCCACCGCGACGTCGCCAAGCTCAAGACCACCGTCGACGGGCTGCTCAAGTCGATCAGCGACGACGGGCGCATCCACACGACCTACTACCAGACCGTCGCGGCCACCGGGCGCCTCTCCAGCACCGACCCCAACCTGCAGAACATCCCGATCCGCACCGAGGAGGGCCGGCGCATCCGCCGCGCCTTCGTCGTCGGCGAGGGCTTCGAGACGCTGCTGACCGCGGACTACAGCCAGATCGAGATGCGCATCATGGCGCACCTGTCCAAGGACGCCGCGCTCATCGAGGCATTCAACTCCGGCTTCGACTTCCACGCCGCGACCGCGTCCTCGGTCTTCTCGGTGCCCGTCGCCGAGGTCGTGCCCGACCAGCGCCGCAAGATCAAGGCGATGAACTACGGCCTCGCCTACGGCCTGTCCTCCTACGGGCTCGGCACCCAGCTCGGCATCACGCCGGCCGAGGCGACGGTGCTCATGGAGGAATACTTCGCCACGTTCGGCGGGGTGCGCGAATACCTGCGCTCGATCGTCGCCCAGGCCCGCCGGGACGGATACACGGAGACGGTGCTGGGCCGCCGGCGCTACCTGCCCGACCTCAACAGCGACAACCGCCAGCGCCGCGAGATGGCCGAGCGCATGGCGCTCAACGCCCCGATCCAGGGCTCGGCCGCGGACATCATCAAGGTCGCGATGCTGCGCGTGGACGAGGCCCTGCGCTCCTCCGGCCTGCGCTCGCGGATGCTCCTGCAGGTCCACGACGAGCTGGTGTTCGAGGTGGCCGCGGGCGAGCGCGAGCCGCTGGAGGCACTCGTCCGCGAGGCGATGGGCGGCGCCTATCCGCTGGACGTACCCCTGGGCGTCTCGGTCGGCATCGGCTCCGACTGGAACGCCGCCGACCACTGATTCGAGCCCGTCGGTGCTCTTCGGGGCAGGCCGGCGTGCTCCTCGGCTCGGTCGTGGGTGCGCCGCAGCGTCGGTCTGACGCTGCGGCGCGTTCGGGGCGGCCGGCTTGCTCTTGGGCTCGGTCGTGGGTGTGCCGCGGTGTCGGTCTGACGCTGCGGCGCGCTGCTGGTGTGCGTGTTGGGGCGGGCCGGCCTGCTCGTCGGCCCGTCTCCCTCCCGAGGCTGCACGGTCCGTCGTGGTTGCGCCGCGAGGTTCGCGGTTGCATTTGTCCCGCGGCTTCGCCTGTGCCTGGGGTCGCCTGTGCTGCCGGGTTTATCGGTGCTGCGCGGCTTGACTGAGTCGCGAGTTTTGCCTTGGCTGCGCTATTTGTCGCTGCCGCGAGGCTTGTCCATGCCGCGAGGCTTGCCTGGGATGCACGGTTTGCCTGGCTGCGCGGTTGCCCTGGGGCGCGGGTTTGCCTGGGTCGCGGGTTTGCCGAAAAGTCGGGCGCTCCGCGCCGCGACTTTTCGGACATTTCATGATTTCGTGGGCTTCGTCGCTATGAAGATCGCTGTGCCGGGGAAGATTCGGCCCCTGAGCGGGCTCCACTGGCCCCAGGTCTTGTCGTGGCCCTCCGGCCATTCCGGTTCGATCAGGTCATCCAGGACGAAGCCGGCGGTCACCAGTTCCCGGATGCGGTCGCCCAGCGTCCGGTGCTGTTCCACATAGGTCGGGACGTGCCGCTCGTCCTGCTCGACGTACGCGCGGCGGTCGAAGTACGAGTGCACGGCGACCAGGCCGCCCTCGCCCGGGTCGTCCAGGAAGACCCAGCGCATCGGGTGCGTGATCGAGAAGGCCCAGCGGCCGCCGGGGCGCAGGACGCGGTACACCTCGCGCATCACGCGGGACGAGTCCGCCACGAACGGGACGGCGCCGAAGGCCGTGCAGACGATGTCGAATGCGTCCTCGGCGAACGGCAGCGCGGTGGCGTCGGCCTGCAGGAGTGGGACGCGTACGCCCGATCGGGTGGCCCCGGCGCTCGCGTGGCGCAGCATGCCGGCGGAGAGGTCGGACGCGACGACCTCGGCACCCTGGGTCTTCAGCCAGCGCGAGCACGAGGCCGCGCCGCAGCCGATCTCGAGGACTTTGCGGCCCCTGACGTCGCCGAGCAGGCGCGCGTCGGCCTCGCGCAGGCCCTCGGGGCACCACACGAAGTCGGCGTCACCCAGGAAGGAACCGTGTTCCGCCTGGTAGTCGTCGGCGTCGGCGTCCCACCAGCGCCGGCTCGCACTCCGGCTCTCGGCGGGGCTCACGGCGCGTCGTGTGACGCCTGCGTCAGGTGACGATTCCATGGGGAGCAACGGTAGGCCCTGCGAAACTCGGCAGATCGGGTATGGGGGAGGGTTGGACCATGTGGTATGGCGCAGGGTAGGCTGATCGGTGCACTCGTGGGTTTGTGCGCCTCGGCATGGAGCAGGCTCACGGTCGCCGAACACATCCTGAGCTTCCAATGCACTGATCCTGCACTGCGATACGCCGGTTGTGCCCGACGACGGGTCCGCGGGAGCGCGCAGGTTCACCAGGTAATCCACCGACCGGAGCAACAGCCCACATGACGAGCAGCATCGAGGCCACCTCGAGCGCCAGCAGCAACAGGGTCACCATCGACGACCTCGGTTCCGAGGAGGCGTTCCTCGCCGCGATCGATGAGACCATCAAGTACTTCAATGACGGCGACATCGTCGAAGGCACCGTCGTCAAGGTCGACCGGGACGAGGTCCTGCTCGACATCGGCTACAAGACCGAGGGTGTCATCCCCTCGCGCGAGCTGTCGATCAAGCACGATGTCGACCCTGCTGAGGTCGTGTCGGTCGGTGACCACATCGAGGCCCTCGTTCTCCAGAAGGAGGACAAGGAAGGCCGTCTGATCCTGTCGAAGAAGCGTGCGCAGTACGAGCGCGCTTGGGGCACGATCGAGAAGATCAAGGAGGACGACGGCGTCGTCCGCGGCTCCGTCATCGAGGTCGTCAAGGGTGGTCTCATCCTCGACATCGGCCTGCGCGGCTTCCTGCCCGCCTCCCTGGTCGAGATGCGCCGCGTGCGCGACCTGCAGCCGTATGTCGGCCGGGAGCTCGAGGCCAAGATCATCGAGCTGGACAAGAACCGCAACAACGTGGTGCTGTCCCGCCGGGCCTACCTCGAGCAGACCCAGTCCGAGGTCCGGACCGAGTTCCTGCACAAGCTGCAGAAGGGCCAGGTCCGCAAGGGCGTTGTGTCCTCGATCGTCAACTTCGGTGCCTTCGTCGACCTCGGTGGTGTCGACGGCCTGGTCCACGTCTCCGAGCTGTCCTGGAAGCACATCGATCACCCGTCCGAGGTGGTCGAGGTCGGCCAGGAGGTGGAGGTCGAGGTCCTCGACGTCGACCTGGACCGCGAGCGCGTCTCCCTGTCGCTGAAGGCGACCCAGGAGGACCCGTGGCGTCAGTTCGCCCGCACCCACGCGATCCAGCAGATCGTGCCGGGTAAGGTCACCAAGCTCGTCCCGTTCGGTGCGTTCGTCCGCGTGGACGACGGCATCGAGGGCCTGGTGCACATCTCCGAGCTGGCCGAGCGCCACGTGGAGATCCCGGAGCAGGTCGTGCAGGTCGGCTCGGACGTCATGGTCAAGGTCATCGACATCGACCTCGAGCGTCGGCGGATCTCGCTGTCGCTCAAGCAGGCCAACGAGGGCTTCGTCGAGGGCGAGGAGCACTTCGACCCGACCCTCTACGGCATGTCGGCGACCTACGACGAGCAGGGCAACTACATCTACCCGGAGGGCTTCGACCCGGAGACCGCCGAGTGGATGCCGGGCTTCGAGAAGCAGCGCGAGGCGTGGGAGCAGCAGTACGCCGAGGCGCGTCAGCGCTGGGAGGCCCACACCAAGCAGGTCCAGACGGCCCGCCAGGCCGACGCGACCGCCGAGCCCGCCGCGGCCGCCCCGCAGGGTGGCGCGGTCTCCTCGTCGACCCCGACCGCGGCCCGCGCGCCGGAGGAGCCCTCGGGCACCCTGGCCACGGACGAGGCCCTGGCCGCCCTGCGCGAGAAGCTCGCCGGCGGCAAGAGCTGACCCGCAGCAAGCCCTAGCAACACCGGGAAGCCCCGGCTCCTTCAAGGGAGCCGGGGCTTTCCCGTATCCGGACAGACCTGCGAATGCCTCGATATCTGGCTCATCGCCTGTCGGGGTATAAATCCGAAAAGTCGCGGCGCGAAGCGCCCGACTTTTCGCAGCGCACACCGCCCGCGAGGCGCAGAAGAACACGGGCCCGGCCTCGCCTCGCCGAGAGGCCTCAAGGGCAGGCGGCCTGAGCGCCGCTGGGATCGACGCTGATTCGTTGTCGTGTGGGCGATCGCCGGTGTGGGGTGAGCATCGAAGAGCCGCTGGCGAGAGCGCGATAACTGTCGCCGGGACCGGATCGGGCGCACTGCGAGGCGCCTGCGAGCGGCATTGAGGGTCGCCGGTGGCCGGCGCCTGTCGGCGGGCGCGCTGCAAGGCGCGGAGCGGGCCGCCAGTAGACGGTGAGCTGTGACCAGGGACGGCCAAAGAGTGCCGCGGCGCCGGATCGGGCGTGCTGCGAGGCGCCTGCGGGTGGCTGAGGTGGTCGGTGCCAGTCGGCCCGCGCGGCGGTTGAGGCGGCGCGGGCCGTTGGCGGGTGCGCTGGAAGGCGCGGCGCTGGAGGTGGCCGGTGGCGGCCGGCCCGCGCGGTTGGGCTGCGCGGGCCGTCGGTGGTGGGTGGCTACTTCACGCCGGCCACGTCCATGGCGCGCAGCTCCTTCTTCAGCTCCGAGACCTCGTCGCGCAGGCGCGCCGCGAGCTCGAACTGCAGCTCGCGCGCCGCGCCCAGCATCTGCTCGTTCAGGTCCTGGATGAGGGTGGCCAGCTCGGCGCGGGCCATGCCGGCCCGGGCGGGAGTCGCGGGAGCGCCGGCCGCGCCCTTCGTGCCGCCGCCCTTCTGGCGGGCGCGGGTGTTCTCCGGGGACTTGCCGCGGCTCATCTGACGGCCGCCGCCGATGACCACCGCGCCGCCCGGGCCGTGGCCGGAGACGGCGCCGGCGGTGTCCTCGGCCTCGCGGTAGATGTCGTCGAGGATGTCGCCGAGCTTCTTGCGCAGCGGCTGCGGGTCGATGCCGTTGGCCTTGTTGTACGCCTGCTGCTTCTCCCGCCGCCGGTTGGTCTCGTCGATCGCGAGGGCCATCGAGGGCGTCATCTTGTCGGCGTACATGTGCACCTGCCCGGACACGTTGCGCGCCGCGCGGCCGATGGTCTGGATGAGGCTCGTGCCCGAGCGCAGGAACCCCTCCTTGTCGGCGTCGAGGATCGCGACCAGGCTCACCTCGGGCAGGTCGAGCCCCTCGCGGAGCAGGTTGATGCCGACCAGCACGTCGAACTCGCCGCGGCGCAGCTCGCGCAGCAGCTCCACCCGGCGCAGCGTGTCGACCTCGGAGTGCAGGTAGCGCACCCGGATGCCGTGCTCGAGCAGGTAGTCCGTGAGGTCCTCGGCCATCTTCTTCGTCAGCGTCGTGACCAGCACGCGCTCGTCGCGCTCGGTGCGCAGCTTGATCTCGTGCATGAGGTCGTCGATCTGGCCCTTGGTCGGCTTGAGCACCACCTCGGGGTCGATCAGGCCCGTCGGGCGGATCACCTGCTCGACGAACTCGCCCTGGGTCTTGCCCATCTCCCACGGCCCCGGGGTCGCCGACAGGTAGACCGTCTGCCCCACCCGCTCCTCGAACTCGTCGAAGCGCAGCGGCCGGTTGTCCTGGGCGCTGGGCAGCCGGAACCCGTGCTCGACGAGGGTCCGCTTGCGGGAGGCGTCGCCCTCATACATGCCACCGATCTGCGGCACCGTCGCGTGCGACTCGTCGATGACGGTGAGGAAGTCGTCGGGGAAGTAGTCGAGCAGGCAGTGCGGCGGGCTGCCGGCCTCGCGCCCGTCGATGTGCCGCGAGTAGTTCTCGATGCCGTTGCAGAACCCGACCTGGCGCATCATCTCGACGTCGTAGGTCGTGCGCATCCGCAGCCGCTGGGCCTCGAGCAGCTTGCCCTCCCGGTCGAGCTCGGCCAGGCGCTCCTCGAGCTCCACCTCGATGGCGCCGATCGCCCGCTCCATGCGCTCCGGCCCGGCCGCGTAGTGCGTCGCCGGGAAGATCAGCAGCTGGTCGGTCTGGCGGATCTCGTCGCCGGTCAGCGGGTGCAGGTAGGAGAGGCGCTCGATCTCGTCGCCGAAGAACTCGATGCGGATCGCGAGCTCCTCGTAGGCCGGGATGATCTCCAGCGTGTCGCCCCGCACCCGGAAGGTGCCCCGGTTGAACGCCAGGTCGTTGCGCGTGTACTGAATATCGACAAGCCGCCGCAGTAGCTTGTCCCGGTCGATCTCCTCGCCGACGCTGACCTTCGCCGCGCGGTCGAGGTATTCCTCCGGCGTGCCGAGCCCGTAGATCGCCGACACGGTCGCGACCACGATCACGTCGCGCCGGGTCAGCAGGCTCATCGTGGCCGAGTGCCGCAGCCGCTCGACCTCCTCGTTGACCGACGAGTCCTTCTCGATGTAGGTGTCGGTCTGCGGGATGTAGGCCTCGGGCTGGTAGTAGTCGTAGTAGCTGACGAAGTATTCGACCGCGTTGTGCGGCATCAGGTCGCGGAACTCCTTGGCCAGCTGTGCGGCCAGGGTCTTGTTGTGGGCGAGCACCAGCGTCGGGCGCTGCAGCCGCTCCACGAGCCACGCCGTCGTCGCGCTCTTGCCGGTGCCGGTCGCGCCGAGCAGGACCGTGTGCCGGTCCCCGCCCCGCACCCGCTTGGCGAGGGCGTCGATCGCCGCGGGCTGGTCGCCGGAGGGCTTATATTCGCTGACCACCTCGAAACGGCGGTCCAAGCGTGGGATGTCGAGCGCCATGTCCCCAACCGTACGCGGGGGGTATGACACTTTCCGGGTCCTCGCCCTCGGTGGCCGGGCGTATTCAACCCGGCGATTGTGTGGGGAACATCACCGGTCTACCGTAGACGCCGTAGGCCGCTCGCGGCGGCCGACCGGAGAGCCGGCCCGCCCATCACGCAGGCCCTCCCGGCGCCCGGTTGCAGCCCCGGCCCGTCACGGCCGGCGAGCGCACCGAGGCGGGATCGCGCGACACGCGCGACCGGCCGCCGCGAGCGCCTGAGCGCTGAGGGCCTAAACGGCCAGAATCCGTTCCCAGGCGGCCGCCACGGACCGGTCCAGGTCCGAGATCGAGCCGTCGTTCTCGATGGCGATGTCCGCCACCGCCCGGCGCTGCTCGTCGGTGGCCTGCGCCGCGATCCGCGCCATCGCCTCGTCCCGCGCCATGCCCCGGATGCGCACAAGCCGGTCGAGGCGCGTCTCCAGCGACGCGAAGACGATCACGACAAGGGAGTACAACCCAGACATGCCCTTCTCGACGAGCAGGGGCACGTCGTTGACGACGATCGAGCCGGGCGGTGCCGCCGCCACCAGTTCGGCCGACCGCTCCCGCACGAGCGGATGGGTGATCTCCTCGAGCCGCCGCCGCGCCGAAGCGTCCGCGAAGACGATGCGGCCCAGCGCCGGGCGGTCCAGCGCCCCGGACGCGTCCAGCACCCCGGCCCCGAAGGCCTCGACGACCGCGGCGAGGCCCGGCGTCCCCGGCTCGACCACCTCGCGGGCCAGCCGGTCGGAGTCGACGATCACCGCGCCGAGCGCCGCCAGCCGCGACGCCACCGCGCTCTTGCCGCTGCCGATGCCGCCGGTGAGCCCGATCATCTTCATGACGCCATCACACCCGAAGGTGAATCGCGGCGGCCCGCCGGGGTCCGGACGGCGTGTGCTGCACGGATTGCGTGGATTGTCAAGATACCTTCCGACTCAAGCGGAAGATCACGGGGGAAGATCATGACAGTGGGGCGACACAGCCTGGGCCGGCCGGGCCTGGCGCGCCGCGATTGGGCTGGTTTCATGCCGCAGGGTAGTGGTACGGCGCCATCGGGTCGCCGGCCCGCGCGCCGCCCGCGCCACCGCCGCGCCAACCCGCGCCGGCGCGCGACCTCCGACGGCTGGGCGTTCCTGGTCGCGGCCGCGGTGCTGGGAATGCTGGCCGTGAGCGGCTGGTATACGGCCAGCGGTGCCAACGCGGTCGCGCAGATGCTGGCCCGTTAGTCGGTCCGTTCCGCCGTGGCGCGCGCCGTGGCCGTTCAGCGATACTCTCCCGGGCAACCGCACAACTGCCAGGGACCAGAAGGACGCGCCGCATGGAGCCGGAGAACGGCCAGGACCAGGTCAACGGGTCGCCACCGCCGCCAAAGCCGAAGAGCCGGCGCGGCTGGATGTCGGACTCGCCGCTGGACGGCGGCTCGGGCTGGCCCACGTCGGCCTACTCGATCGTGCCGCGCCAGGCCGCGCCGCCGAAGGCGGAGGAGACGGCGGGCGAGCCGGCACCCGAGCCGGTGCCGATGCCGGAGCCGGAGCCGTCGCGCAAGGGGCGCATCGGCGTCCTGATCATCGGCCTCATCGTGCTGGTGATCGCGGCCGTCGGGGGCGTCCTGGCGACCCGTGACACGAAACCCGAAACCAAGAACCAGACCGACACCGTCGCGGCGCCCGGTCCCACGACCGAGGCGGCGCTGCCGATCATCGCCGACAGCGGCAGCGCGAGGCCGAGCGGCGCCGCGACGAGCGCGCAGACGAGCACCGGGCCGAGCCAGACCGTGAGCGCGGGCGCGAGCACGGGGACGACGGTCCCGGCGGCGCCGCCCAGCACGGCGATCCTGCGGGCGGGCACGGCCCAGTTCGTGGTCCTGGCCGGCCAGCCCGACGACGCGTACGACTTCGACAGCGGCGTCAAGCAGGCCGCCGGCGCCGACGCCACCGCGGGCGCGATCGGCATCAGCGCCGCCAACGGCGCCAAGTTCGCGCTGCTGCTCACCGCCGACACGCCGTCGCTGGCCGCGTGCTCCGCGCTGCCCGAGGACCGCTGGGTCAGCCAGGTCGTGATCGGCAGCCTCGTGCCGGGGGCGCGGGTGTGCGTGCGCACCAGCGAGAGCCGTTACGCCTGGTTCATGACCCGGGCGGGCGAGCTCGTCACCGGTGCGCTCTACACGTCGAACCTGGACTTCGTGGTCTACAAGAAGAGCGGCGACTGAGCGCTACACCGTGACGTCGGTGAAGTGCTCCACGCGGGGGGCTCCGTCGAAGAACGGCCCGATGAGCCCCCGCCACTGCGCGAACCGGTCGGTGGCCCGGAAGTTGTCCAGGTGCGCGTCGACCGAGTCCCACTCCACGAGCAGCACGAAGCGCGACGCGCTCTCGATCCCGCGGGTCATGCGCACCGAGCGGCACCCCGGCGTCGTGGCCAGCACCTCATGGGCCTTGCGATAGGCGGCGGCGAACTCGTCCTCGCGGCCTTCGAGCACGTCGATCAGTGCGACTTCCAGAACCATCCAGCTAGGGTAGACCGTGCTCGACTGGCTGACCTCCGCGGCGTTGCACGCGTTCGGTGCCCCAACCACCTGGGCTGAGCTGCTCGGATTCGCCAGCGGCCTGCTCTGCGTCTATCTCGTCGTGCGCCAGCACATCGCGAACTGGCCGGTCGGGATCGCCAACAACCTGCTGTTCATCGTCGCCTTCTGGCACGTCGGGCTCTTCGGCGACGCCTGGCTGCAGGTCGTCTACGTCGCCCTCGGCGCCTACGGCTGGTGGTGCTGGAGCACCGGGCGGCTGCAGCAGCGGGTGCGCACCACGACGCGGGCCGAGTGGTGGTGGCTCGCGGCCGCGGGCGTGCTGCTGAGCGTGGCGCTGTGGTGGTACCTCGACCGCTTCACCGAATCCACGGTCCCCTGGCCGGACGCGCTCACGACCGCCGTGTCACTGCTCGCGACCTACGGCCAGACCAGGCGCCTGGTGGAGAGCTGGTGGCTGTGGATCTCCGTCGACGTCGTCTACATCCCGTTGTACGGCTACAAGGACCTCTGGCTCACCGCGCTGCTGTACCTCGTCTTCCTGACGCTGTGCGTCTTCGGCCTGCGGGCCTGGCGGGCCGAGCTGCGCCGCGCGCCGGAGCGGAGCCCGGCGTGGTCCACGGACTAGTCATCGGCAAGTTCTACCCGCCGCACGCGGGCCACCATCACCTCATCGACACCGCCGCCCGCGCCTGCGACGAGGTGACCGTCGTGGTCGCGCCCTCGACGGTGGAGTCGATCCCGCTCGAGGACCGGGTCGCGTGGCTGCGCGAGGTGCACGCCGCGTCGCCGCACGTCCGCTTCGTCGGCATCTACGACGACACCCCGATCGACTACGGCTCCGAGGCCGCCTGGGACGCCCACACGGCCACGTTCCGCCGGGCTGTCGGCGCGAAGAAGGTCGACCGGGTGTTCTCCTCGGAGGAGTACGGCGAGGAGCTGGCCCGCCGCTTCGGCGCCCGCCACATCCCGGTCGACCCGGCCCGCGGCACGGTTCCCGTCTCCGGCACCGCCGTGCGCGCCGACCCCGTCGCCCACTGGGACAAGCTGGCGCCGCCGGTGCGCGCCTGGTTCGCGAAGCGGGTCGTGGTCGTCGGCGCGGAGTCGACGGGCACGACCACCCTGGCCCGCGCCCTGGCCTCGCACCTGCGCCTGCGCGGCGGGGCGCTCGCGGGCACGGCCTGGGTCGAGGAGTACGGCCGCACCCTCACCGCGCTCAAGATGGCGCAGCTGCGCCCGGGCCAGACGATGGCCGACCTGGTGTGGACGCGCGACGACTTCGTGACCGTCGCGCGTGAGCAGAACGCCGCCGAGGACGCCGCGGCGCGGGCCGGCGGGCCGGTGCTCATCTGCGACACCGACAGCTTCGCGACCGCGATCTGGGAGGAGCGCTACCTCGGCCACACCTCCCCGCCGGTCCGCGCCGCCGCCCGCCGGCCGGACCTGTATCTGCTCACCAGCGACGAGGACGTCCCGTTCGAGGACGACGGCATGCGCGACGGCGAGCACCTGCGCGCCTGGATGACGGGCCGGTTCCGCGACGAGCTCGCCGGGCGGGGGGTGCCCTGGATCGAGCTCACCGGGCCGTACCGCCACCGCCTCACAAGCGCCGTCAGGGCGGTCGACGACGTGCTCGCCGCGGGCTGGAATCTGGCATCGCCGCTGCTCCCGGCCGACTCGAACAGAATTGTCGGAGGGTCCTGCTAACGTCCCGCCCATGACGATCGGCACCAACCTCACCACCTTCGCGGGCCTGCCCGTCCGGCCGTTCAAGCCCGGCACCCGGGTGCAGCGGCACGGCGAGCGGGTCGCATGGCGGATCAGCGTCGGCTACGACGGCGGTGAGCGGGATGTTGCCGACGCCCTCAACGCGCTCATGGACACGGTCGGCGCGCACCACATCACCGCGCTGGTGATCGGCTCGTGGGGCGAGTCGCAGTCCTCCGGGCCGCCGCTGCACCTGCTCACCGCCGCCCGCGACCGCCTCACCGAGCTGCGCGCGCTGTTCATCGGCGAGATGACCTACGAGGAGTGCGAGATCTCCTGGATCAACCAGGGGGAATACGCGCCGCTGCTGGGCGCCTTCCCGGCCCTGGAGGTGCTGCACATCCGCGGCGCCGACGGGCTGCGGCTCGCCCCGGTGCGCCACCGCCGGCTGCGGGAGCTGTGCGTGGAGAGCGGCGGGCTGCCGGCCTCGTTCATCCGCGGCTTCAACGACTCCTCGTTCCCCGCCCTCACGGATCTGGAGCTGTGGCTGGGCACCCAGGAATACGGCGGCGACGCGGTCGTCGACGACCTCGCCCCGATCATGACCGGCACCGAGCTGCCCGTGCTCAAGCGGCTGGCCCTGCGCAACGCGGAGATCGCCGACGACGTCGCCACGGCCCTGGCCGCCGCGCCCGTCGTGGCCCGGCTGGAGAGCCTCGACCTGTCGATGGGCGCGCTGTCCGACGCCGGCGCCGAGGCGCTGCTGCTCGGCCAGCCGCTGACCCACCTGCGCTCGCTCGACATGTCGCACCACTTCATGTCGAAGGAGATGGCCACCCGGTTCGCCGAGGAGCTGCCCGGCGTCCGCGTCGACGTCTCCGACGAGCAGGACGCCGACGAGGACGGCTTCAGATACGTCTCGGTCGCGGAATGATCACCGTCGTCGGCATCCCGGGGCACCGGCGGGTGGAGCTGTTCCGCGCCGCCGCCGTGGCCGCGGGGTGGCCCGCGCCCGCGGTCGTGGGCTGGCGGGACGTGTGCGCCGGCGACTTCGCGATCGCCCCCGGATCGCTGGTGCGGCTGGAGTCGCCGGGGGAGGACGCCGAGGTCGACCGCCTGCTGCGCGGCGCCGACCGGCCCGCCGGGCACGGCGAGATCGTCGGCCTCGCCGCCTGGTATGCGGGGTTCGTCGCCGCCGCCCGCCGGGTCGAGCGCGCCGCCACCGGCCCGCTCACGACGCCGGTGGACGAGCTGGCCGTCATGTTCGACAAGCGCCGCTGCCACGGCCTGCTGCGGGAGCGCGGCGTGCCGGTCCCGGCCGGGTTCGCGGCCACGAGCTACGCGGAGGTCCGCGCCGCCGGCTGGTCGCGGGTCTTCGTCAAGCCCGCGCACGGCAGCTCCGCGTCCGGCGTCGTCGCGCTGGCCTTCAACCGGAGCAGGGTCAGCGCCCACACCTCGGTCGGCGTCGAGGACGGGCGGCTCTACAACGAGCTGCGCGTGCACCACTACACCGACGAGCGCACGGTCGCCGCGATCGTCGACCGGCTCGGCGCCGACGGCCTGCACGTCGAGCGCTGGTTCCCGAAGGCCACCCACGCCGGCACGGTCTTCGACCTGCGGGTCGTGGTCATCGCCGGCCGGGCGAGCCACGTCGTCGCCCGCACCAGCCGCACCCCGCTGACCAACCTGCACCTGGGCAACGCCCGCGGCGACCTGGCCGCGATCCGGGCCGCGGCGGGGGAGGAGCGCTGGGCGGCCGCCCTGGAGACGTGCGAGCGGGCCGCCGCCTGCTTCCCGGGCAGCCTGCACGCCGGCGTCGACCTGATGTTCGCGCCCGGCTTCGGCGAGCACGCCGTCGCCGAGGTCAACGCGTTCGGCGACCTGCTGCCGAACCTGCTCGTCAACGGGCGCGACACCTACGCGGCCGAGGTCGCGGCCCTGCCGAGCTGGGCGGTGCCGGTGTGAAGTCGCTCCTGGGCAGCCACGACCTGCTCTTCGTCACGCTCGACACGCTGCGCTACGACGTCGCCGCCGACCTGCTCGCCGCGGGCCGCACGCCCAACCTGGCCCGGGTCCTGCCGGGCGGCGCGTGGGAGCGGCGGCAGTCGCCGGCCTCGTTCACCTACGCGGCCCACCATGCGTTCTTCGCCGGGTTCCTGCCCACGCCGCCGACGCCCGGCCCGCACGAGCGCCCGTTCGCGGCCCGGTTCGCCGGCAGCACCACCGTCGGCGCCGACACCTGGGAGTTCGACGCGCCGGACGTGGTGACCGCGCTGCGCGCCGAGGGCTATCACACGATCTGCCTCGGCGGCGTCGGGTTCTTCGCGATGACCTCCCCGCTCGGCAGCGTCCTGCCGGGCCTGTTCGACGAGGCCCACTGGTCGCGGGCGACTGGCGTCACCAACCCGGCCTGCTTCGAGGTCCAGCTCGAGACCCTGCGAGCGGCCCTCCCCGGCGCCGGGCCGTTGTTCACGTTCGTCAACGTCGCCGCCCTGCACCAGCCCAACAAGCACTACCTGCCCGGCGCCGAGGAGGACTCCATCGCGTCGCACGGGGCGGCGCTGGAATACGTCGACCGCCACCTGCCGCAGCTGCTGCGTCTGGTGACCTCGCGCGGCCGCCCCTGCCGCGTCATCCTGTGCAGCGACCACGGCACCGCCTACGGCGAGGACGGGCACACCGGGCACCGGGTCGCGCACGAGGTCGTGTGGACCGTGCCCTACGCCGAGCTGACGCTGGAGGCGGGCGCATGGTGAACCTCGGCTCGCCGTATCAGGGCTATCTGTACGCGTATCCGCACAAGACCGCCTACCGCCCCCTCGACCCGCGGCCCCGCCTCGAGGACGTCTGGGCCGGCGAGGAGCTGGCGAACCTGTTCCTCTACGTGCACGTGCCCTACTGCGAGATGCGCTGCGGCTTCTGCAACCTCTTCACCCGCGCCAACCCGCCGCACGAGCAGGTCACCGCCTATCTGGCCCAGCTGCGCCGGCAGACGGCCCGCGCGATGGCCGCGATCCCCGGCGCCCGGTTCGCGCGGGCGGCGATCGGCGGCGGCACCCCGACCTATCTCACCGCGCCCGAGCTGACCGAGCTGTTCGACCTGATCGAGCAGGGCACCGGGTTCGAGCGGGGGCCGATGTCGGTCGAGACCTCCCCGGCGACGGCCACCCCCGACCGGCTCAAGGTGCTCAACGAGCGCGGCGCGACCCGGATCAGCATCGGCGTGCAGAGCTTCCTCGACGCCGAGGCCCACGCCGCCGGCCGGCCCCAGCACCGCCCCGAGGTCGACCGGGCCCTCGACGCGATCCGCGCCGCCGGCCCGGCCGGGCTCAACATCGACCTCATCTACGGCATCCCCGGCCAGACCCGCGCGACCTGGGACGAGTCCCTGAGCACGGCGCTGCGCTGGGCGCCCGAGGAGCTGTACCTCTACCCGCTCTACGTCCGCCCGCAGACCGGCCTCGGACGGCGGAGCAAGGGCGCCGACCCGCAGTGGGACGCGCAGCGCCTGGAGCTCTACCGCCACGCCGTGGCCAGGCTCACCGCCGAGGGCTACGAGCAGCGCTCGATGCGCCAGTTCCGCCGGCCGGACGGGCGGACGGACACGCCCGACGAGTACTGCTGCCAGGACGACGGCATGGTCGGCCTCGGCTGCGGCGCCCGCTCCTACACGCGGGCGCTGCACTACTCATTCGACTACGCCGTCGGCGTCCCGCACGTGCGGGGCATCCTCGCCGACTACCTCGCGCGCCCCGAGGCCGACTTCGACGTCGCCGAGGTCGGGTTCGCCCTCGACGCGGCCGAGCAGCGGCGCCGCTGGCTGCTCAAGTCGCTGCTGCGGGCCGAGGGCGTGGACCCGGCGGGGTATTCGGCGCGGTTCGGGACCTCGGTCGACGACGACTTCCCGGCCCTGGCCCGGCTCCGCGACGCCGGCTACGCCGAGGGCCACCGGCTCACCGCCGAGGGCCTCGCCCACTCCGACGCCATCGGGCCCTGGCTCATCTCGGCCGGCGTCCGCGAGGCCATGGCCGGGCACGTGACGCGATGAGGATCCTCTACCGCGGCCCGCTCGCGAGCTGCAACTACGACTGCCCGTACTGCCCGTTCGCCAAGCGCCGCGACCCGCCCGAGCTGCTGCGCGCCGACCGGGCCGCGCTGGAGCGGTTCGTCGCCTGGGTCCGCGATGCCGACGAGCCGGTGGAGGTGCTGTTCACGCCCTGGGGCGAGGGGCTCACCCGCAGCTGGTACCGCAGCGCCCTGATCGAGCTGTCCCACCTGCCGCACGTCGGCCGTGCCGCGATCCAGACGAACCTGTCGGCCCGGCTCGGCTGGGTCGCGGACGCGGATCCCGCGAAGCTGGCGCTGTGGTGCACGTACCACCCGGGCCAGACGACGCAGGAACGCTTCCTGGCCGCGAGCGCCACGCTGCGGGAGCAGGGCATCCGGCACTCCATCGGCATCGTCGGGCTCCCCGCGCACCTCGAGGCCGCCGGGCGGCTCAAGGAACGGCTCGGCCCGGACGTGTACCTCTGGGTGAACGCCGCCGACGGCCACGTCTACGGCGCCGAGGAGGAGGCGGCCTGGACGGCGATCGACCCGCTGTTCGGCTACAGCGTCCGGCCGCACCTGTCCCTGGGGATGCCGTGCCGCACCGGCGACGAGGTCGTCTCGGTGTCCGGCGACGGCACCGTGCGCCGCTGCCACTTCGTGCCCGAGGTGCTGGGCAACCTCTACGACGGCTCGTGGACGGCCCGGCGCGCCGAGCGGCCCTGCCCGAACGCGATCTGCGACTGCCACATCGGCTACGTGCACCTCAAGACGCTGCCGCTGTACGACGTCTTCGCGGGCGGTGTGCTGGAGCGCATCCCTGGCGGGGGCCCCGGCCGGTAGCAGCCATACTGGACCGCATGGACAACCTGATCGCGTTCGCGTCGCGACGGCTGGTGGAGGACGAGTCGCTGACCCCGGGATACGTGTACCACGACCCGGAGGACGCCACCCTGCCGCCCGGCCCCGGCGGACGCACGGCCAGCGGCTGGAACCTGCTCGTCGGCGACGAGACCGACGAGCAGCTGGCCGACGCGGGCGAACTGCTCATGCCGGAGCTGGAGTGGCTGGTCGAGCGGTATCCGGCGTTCGGCAAGATCGTCGCCGCGGGCTCGGAGGGCCGGCAGTTCGAGTGGGACGCCGACGCCGGCCGTTACGCCGACGTCGGCCCCTCGACCGGATTCCCGGAGGACTGAGCTAGTAGTTCCCGGCGCGGCTGGCCGTCATCAGGGCGCGTACGTTCTGCACGTACTGCGGGTTCGGGTAGACCCCGCCCGCGTAGTCGACCCCGCCGGGACCCCAGTTGTACGCGGAGATGACCGCGTTCAGCAGCTTCGTGTCGGTCATGTCGTACGTGCCGAGCTTGGGCCCGAAGTACGCGATGAGCCAGGCGAGGTAGTTCGCGCCGAGCATCACGTTCTGGTCGGGTTTGGTGCGATCCCAGCTCGTGCCGAAGCGGGTGTTCACGAACGTCTGGGTGGTCGGCATGATCTGCATCACCCCGAGGCCGCCGTCACACGCCGTGATGTCCGTCTGCCACCCGCTCTCCTGCTCGGCCACCGCGTAGAGCAGTCGCTGCGGCACCACGATCTGCTCGTAGTCCGGGTCGGTCTTGGTGCCCCAGAAGTGCGTGGTCGCGGCCTTGTCGAGGTATCCCTTCACGGTCGCCTTGGGCAGCTGGTTCGTCCCGCGCACCGGCGTGCACGTGGTGTGCGGCGGGGCCGGCGGCAGGACCGTCTCGGTGACCTTCGGCGACGGCTTCTTGGTCGGCTTCTTCGTCTGCGTCGGTGCCTTCGACGTCGGCGGGGCCGAGGTCGTCTCCACGATCTCGACGGGCGCCTCGGTGGTCGGCGGCGCCGCCGAGACCGGTGCGATCGGCACGGACCCGTCGTGCCGCTCCTGCGCGGCGGGCTTGCTGGAACCCACGCCCTTGACCAGGGTCGCCCCGATCACCCCGCAGCCGACCAGCACCACGGCCACCGCGACCGAGAGCAGTATCCATCCGAGGTTGCGCTTCGGCCGGCGCCGCTCTTCGTAAGCTTCGAACTCCGCAGTGTCATCATCCATCGACGTGTGTTCTCCTCCCCGTGCACGTCAGGCTAGCCCCAATCACCAGACGCGCGGGACCCCCGATTTCCATGACACGGCGCCTGGAACAATGGAAGACATGCAGACCCGTTCAGACCTCCGCAACGTGGCAATCGTCGCCCACGTCGACCACGGCAAGACCACCCTCGTCGACGCGATGTTGCGGCAGTCCGGCGCGTTCCACGCCCGCGCCGAGCTCACCGACCGGGTCATGGACTCGATGGACCTCGAGCGCGAGAAGGGCATCACCATTCTCGCCAAGAACACCGCGGTGCGCTATGTCCCCCAGGACGGTGGCGACCCGGTCACGATCAACATCATCGACACGCCGGGCCACGCCGACTTCGGCGGCGAGGTCGAGCGCGGCCTGACCATGGTCGACGGCGTGGTGCTGCTGGTCGACGCGAGCGAGGGCCCGCTGCCGCAGACCCGGTTCGTGCTGCGCAAGGCGCTCAAGGCCCGCATGCCGATCATCCTGGTGATCAACAAGGTCGACCGCCCCGACGCGCGGATCAAGGAGGTCGTCGACGAGACCTACGAGCTCTTCCTCGACCTCGACGCCGACGAGGAGCAGATCGACTTCCCGATCGTCTACGCCTGCGCCCGCGACGGCATCGCCTCGCTGACCCAGCCCAAGGACGGCACGGTCCCCGACGACAGCGACAACCTGCAGCCGCTGTTCCGCACGCTGCTCGGCACCATTCCGGCGCCCGCCTACGAGGAGGACGCCCCGCTGCAGGCCCACGTCACCAACCTCGACGCGTCGCCGTTCCTCGGCCGCCTGGCCCTGTGCCGGGTCCGCCAGGGCCGCATCCGCAAGGGCCAGACGGTGGCCTGGTGCCGCGAGGACGGCACGCAGACCAGCGTGCGCATCTCCGAGCTGCTCATGACCGAGGCGCTGGAGCGCAAGCCGGCCGAGGAGGCCGGGCCGGGCGACATCATCGCCGTGGCCGGCATCGGCGAGATCATGATCGGCGACACGCTCGCCGACGCCGAGAACCCCGTGCCGCTGCCGCGCATCACCGTCGACGAGCCGGCCATCTCGATGACCATCGGCACCAACACCTCGCCGCTGGCCGGCAAGGTCAAGGGGGCCAAGGTCACCGCCCGCCTGGTGCGCGACCGCCTCGAGCGCGAGCTCGTCGGCAACGTGTCGCTGCGGGTGCTGCCGACCGAGCGCCCGGACGCGTGGGAGGTCCAGGGCCGCGGCGAGCTGGCGCTGGCGATCCTCGTGGAGCAGATGCGGCGCGAGGGCTACGAGCTCACCGTGGGCAAGCCGCAGGTGGTGACCCGGGAGATCGACGGCAAGGTCCACGAGCCGACCGAGCGGCTCACGATCGACGCGCCGGAGGAGTACCTCGGCGCGATCACCCAGCTGCTGGCGACCCGCAAGGGCCGCATGGAGCAGATGGTCAACCACGGCACCGGCTGGATCCGCATGGAGTGGCTGGTCCCGGCCCGCGGCCTGATCGGCTTCCGGACCGAGTTCCTCACCGACACCCGCGGCACGGGCATCCTGCACCACGTGTTCGAGTCCTACGAGCCGTGGTACGGCGAGCTGCGCACCCGCGCCACCGGCTCGCTGGTCGCCGACCGCTCGGGCGTGGCGACGCCGTTCGCGATGATGAACCTGCAGGAGCGCGGCTCGATGTTCGTGGAGCCGACCACCGAGGTGTACGAGGGCATGATCGTCGGCGAGAACTCCCGCGCCGACGACATGGACGTCAACATCACCAAGGAGAAGAAGCTCACGAACATGCGCTCGTCGGCCGCGGACGAGACCGAGAAGCTGATCCCGCCGCGCAAGCTGTCGCTGGAGCAGGCCCTCGAGTTCTGCCGCGAGGACGAGTGCGTGGAGATCACGCCGCAGGCGATCCGCATCCGCAAGGTCATGCTCGACCAGAAGGACCGCGAGCGCGTGGCGCGCAAGCGGGCGCACTCCTAAAGGCAAAAGCTCCTAAAGGCAAAGCTCCTAAGGGCAAAAGCGGGAAGCGGTCATTGCTCGGGTCCGTGTCACCTGCGGACCGTTGCTCATTGCCAGGAATCCCGGCCTCCGTCGTGGCAAGAGCGGCGTCCTACTCGGTAGGGCGCCGCTGCGCCGGGACCTCCTCGGGCGTGTATCGGCCCGACTCCAGCGACCAGTCCACGTTGCCGCGAATCCAGTGGACCAGGTCGCCGATGCCGATGACGCAGCTCGGGTCGCCCGACCAGCGCGCCTCGAGCCGGTCCCGGGCGACCTGGAACTCCAGCACCCGGGCGTCGTGCTCGGCCACCGCCGCGAGCACGGCCTCGTCCAGCCCCAGCCGCTGCTCGCGCTGGAACGAGAACACGATGTTGTGGTGGTCGCCGACCGCCGCCTCCTTCGGCCACGAGATCAGGTCGTTGAAGATCCCGATCACCGTGCCGGCCGTGCGCCGGGCGGTGGCGAAGTCCTGGTCCTCGAGCAGCCCCGCCGGCAGCTCCACGCCGTGCATCGGCTCGATGAGGTCGAAGAACATGTCGGTCGCGGCGCTGTGGTGGCGCATGCGGCGGTACTCGTCCAGCAGCGGCGGCCGGTCCGCGATCCGGTTGCCGGCCTCCCAGAGCGTGCCGGCCAGGTAGTCCGCCACGTGCCCGACGAACCGCTCCCGCCAGGCCGGGCTGACCCGCGGCTCGGTGCGCCGCCACACCTCGCCCAGCGCCGAGGCGAGGGGCCGGCCCAGCGCCGTGTCCAGGACCGGCGCCGGCTGCTGGTCGCGCAGCAGCCGCACGACCTCGGTCACCGCCGCGCGGGCGGGCTCCGGGTCGCGTACGAGCGCCCGCTCCAGCAGGTCGTCGAGCACGAAGATGCTGATCAGCCACGCGGTGGCCAGGCGCAGCTCGGGCTCGGCGGCGTCCGGGTGGGCGCGGCACATGAGGTTGGCGAACCGGGCCCGCGCGAAGGCCGCGCGGGCACCGGGCCGCTCGAGCAGCCCGTGCCGTGTCGCCCAGTGCAGCGACCACCGCTGGACGGCATCGGCGTGCGGGGAGATTCTCGGCGTAAACGGGCATAACACTGAGGGGGCCGACAGATGGCCCCGGTACGTCATTTCGTGCAATTTGCATCACCTGCCCGCCGTGGTACCTCATCCTCGCGCTGATTGACCCGCAACGCGAGGGCCGACGGGCTATTCATGAGCTTTTGTGAGCTTTGTCCGGTTGTGCGGCCGCTGCACGCTCGTCACGCCGCGACTTGACCAGCGACGCGACGGTCGTGATGGCCAGGGTGCCGATGATCACCGCGAGTGACGTCTGGATGCCGATGTGCGGGGCCCAGGAGACGTGCTTGCCGCCGTTGATGAATGGCAGGTTGTTGTCCGCGAGCGCCTCCAGGAACAGCTTCACCCCGATGAAGCCGAGCACGACGCTGAGGCCGATCGAGAGGTACACGAGCCGGTCGAGCAGGCCGCCGATCAGGAAGTACAGCTGCCGGAGCCCCATCAGGGCGAACACGTTGGCGGTGAAGACCAGGTACGGCTCGGCGGTGAGCCCGAAGATCGCGGGGATCGAGTCGAGCGCGAAGATGAGGTCCGTCGTGCCGATCGCGATGAGCACCACGATCATCGGCGTCATGTGCAGGCGGCCGCGCTCGTCACGCGCCGTGAGCCGCGACTCCTGGTACTTCGGGGTCATCGGCAACACGCGCCGTGACCAGCGGATCAGCGCGTTCTCCTTGAAGTCCTCCGCCTCGGTCTCGCCCTGCGTCGCGAGCTTGACCGCCGTGTAGATCAGGAACGCGGCGAAAATGTAGAAGACCCACGAGAACCGGCTGATCGCGGCCGACCCGACCGCGATGAACCCGCCGCGCATGACCAGCGCGAGCACGATCCCGATCAGCAGCACCTTCTGCTGGTACTGCCGCGGCACCTTGAACCGCGACAGGATGATCACGAAGACGAACAGGTTGTCGACGGAGAGGCTGTACTCGGTCAGCCAGCCCGCGTAGAACTCGCCGGCGTAGTTCCCGCCCCACTTGGCCAGCACGAACAGGCCGAAGAGGAGGGCGAGCCCGACGTACACCGTGACCCAGATCGTCGATTCTTTGATCGACGGCTCGTGGGGCCGTCGGGCGACGATCGCGAGATCGAACAGCAGAATCGCGCCCAGCCCGACGAGTGTCGCGGTCCAGACCCAGCCGGCAACGTCCACGTGAAATTCCTCCGGTAGACACACCACAGGCCACGCCGACCCGGAGGGCCGCGTGGGCTGTGTAGTTGACACCGGAGGTCTCTTCCGCCACCCGCCCAAGCCGGATGACCGACGGCGCCGGGTGTGACTCCCACGTCACCGTGGGACACCGTGCTGACGACGACCGCCGCGGGGGAATACTCCCCTCCTGTTGCTCGTCAACCATTGTCCACCAGGCCGCCACGTCCGGACGCGCAGGGGGCGAAAAAATGTCGTACCCCCCGTCTATCGTGCGGTGCGTCGGAGGGCGTTTCAACGTTCACTCATGTCCGCGCCGTCCGCGCAGGTTGAGGGGGAGTGCGATCGTGTATCGGCAAGGTGACGTGCTGTTGGTGCCAGTCCCGGCCGCGGAGGTGCCCGCGACCGCCGTTGCGGCACCCCGCGACCGCGCGGGCCGCATGGTCCTGGCACGCGGCGAGGCCACGGGCCACGCCCACGTGATCGTCGGCCCCGACACCCTGCTCCTGGCCGACCGCGACGACATCGACCGCCTCTTTGTGAAGATCGTCACCAAGGCGCGGGTCGTCCACGAGGAGCACGGCACCATCACCATCCCCGCGGGCTCCTACCGCATCGTGCGCCAGCGCGAATACGTCCCCGGCGCCTACCGCTACGTGGCCGACTGATGACCACGCCGCTGCCGCCCTCGTCCCGCGACTGTTGGATGGCCGACTGATGACCACCGCGCTCACCACCGCCGAGTCCCGGGCCGCCGCCCTCGGAGCCGTCTCCGCCAAGTGGCTGGCCGCGGGCCTGTCGACCCAGCCGGCCGACCGCCAGGCCGCCGAGGAGGCCATCCGCCTGGCCTACCGCTCCGCCGGGCTCCCGGCGCCCCGCCACATCGTCTGGTTCGCCTCGCCGCTGGCCGGCGCCCGGGCCGCGGCCCTGCTGACCGGCCGCCGGGGCCTGCCCGGCACCCCGGCCGACCCCGCGGACAACGCCATCGAGGCCGAGCTGCGCGCCCAGGGCTGCCCGCCCGTCCACGGCTCGGCCGGCGCCTCGGTGCGCGCCGCCGTCCGCACCAACCCCTGGGCCGCGGCCCGGGCCGAGGCCCACGACCTGCTGGGCCCCGACGGGTGGGCGGGCCTGTGGTCGGCCTGCGGCGCCGACGTCTGGCGCCTGATCAACGACCGCATCGCGACCCCGCTGCGCACCCACCTGCGCGGCGAGCTCCCGGTCCACGCCCGGGCGGTCCTGCTGGACGCGGTCGGCGGCCAGCACGACGCGGGCTGGCTGGCCGCTTTCGACGCCTCGGCCGCCCCCGCTACGCCTGCGCCGGCTTCCGCCGCCGCCACGACTTCACCGGCTTCCGCCACCCCCGCCACGACTTCACCGGCTTCCGCCGCCCCGGCCGTGGGGGAGCCCTCGTTCAGCGCCGGCCCGGTCGGCGCGGCCGCCTGGGCCGCGACCCGCGCCGCAACCCCCGCAGAGCCCGCGGAGCCCGAGCAGCCCGTGTTCAGCGCCGGCCCGGTCGGCGCCGTCTGGGCCACGACGGGCACCGGCACCGCCGAGGCCGCCCTCCACACCGTCCAGCGCCTGGCCGGCCTCGCCGGGGTGGCCCGCTCGGCCGGCTGGTGGTGGCCCTACGCGAACGTCGCCATCCTGACCGACCGCCCCGACGCCGTGCACCGCGACAACATCGGCCGCATCCACGCCGCCGACGCCCCCGCCCTGCACTACACCGACGGCTACGCCCTGCACGCCTGGCGCGGCATGCCCATCCCGTCCGACCTGGTCGACCGCCTGGGCCGGCTGACCTACCGCCAGATCGCCGGCGAGCGCAACGCCGAGCTGCGCCGCGTGATGCTGGAGCACTTCGGCTACGAGCGCTACCTGCGCGAGGCCGGCGCCCATCGCGTGTCGCAGGACGAGACCGGCATCCTGTGGCGCCTGAACTTCAGCGACGACGAGCCCCTGGTCATGGTCGAGGTCGTCAACAGCACCCCGGAGCCGGACGGCACGAGCCGCGTCTACTGGCTGCGCGTGCCCCCGACGACGCGAACCGCCCGCGAGGGCGTCGCCTGGACCTTCGGCCTGACCGAGGCCGAATACAGCCCCCTGATCCAAACCTGACGCCCCCGCTCTTCCTCGGGGTTCGCCGCTCTTGCCGAGGCGATGCGCCGCCCGCCCTGGCCTTCGGCACCGGCCGCACTCACCGGTGCCGAGGCCACTTCAGGGGCCAGCGGGCGAGCCGAGGGCGCTCTTGCGGTTCCGGCTCCCGGCTCCCGAGCTCCTGGGGTCAGTGGGCGAGGGGGAGCGTGACGAACGACGGGGCGAGCACCTCCTGGCGCACCTTCCGCAGCTCGAGCTCGTGCCCGAGCGGCGCCCCCGTGCCCGGGTTGCGGCTGAACCGCGGATGGGCCCCGCCGCTCACCTGGATGCGGATGCGGCGGCCGGCGGCGAACCGGTGCGCCGTCGGCCACAGCTCCACGTGGACCGGCGCGCTCAGGTCCCGGTCGGCGGCCGCCCGAGCCAGCCCGTCACAGATGTTCCAGGAGCGACCCTGCTCGTCGACCTCGCAAAGCCGGACGAACACGTCGAAGTAGGGCGCCGGCACGTCACCGTCGCGCTCCGCCGTCGTCGCGCGCACCATGATGTCGGCCGAGACCGGCCCGACCACATCGAGCGGCCCGGCCAGCGGCGCGGACGTGAACGTGAGCACGTCGGGCCGCGCCTCGAGCGGCCGGTTGTCCCGCCGCCCGGCGATCTTGCCGACGAGCCGGGGCCCGCCCAGCGCCGGCGTGGGGTCCTTCGGGTCGTACACGAACGAGTCGAGCACGTCACCCGAGGCCTCGCGCACGGCCCTGCCCCCGGGCGCGGCCGTCGGCGTCGGCCAGTCGAGCTCGTCCTCGTTCCCGGATTCGGTCTCGCCCTCAGTCGTGGCCGTGGCCGTGGCCGCGAGTGAGGCGGTCGGCGTTGGCCAGCCCAGGTCGTCCGCGATTTCGGTGCCGTTCCGGCGCCCGTCGCCGCTCTCGATCGAGGGCGCGGCGGGCTCGGCGGGCTCGGCGGGCGCGGCGGCGACCGGGGTCGGCCAGCCGAGCTCGTCCGGGTCGAGCCGGCCGGGGCCGTCGGCCGTGGGCTCGCCGGGGCCCTCGGGCGTGAGGGTGGCGGACTCCGCGAGATACCAGCGCTGCGGCGTGCTCGACGGCGGCGGCCAGTCCGCGAGCTCGAGCCAGCCGTCGGCCCCGCCCACGTGCACGCGCACCGGGCGGTCGCGGATCTGCTCCGGGCCGCCCGTGTGCGTGCGGAACCAGGCGACGGCCTCGGCGGCGGACTGCTGGAAGAGGCCCGCGCTGCCGTGGTGCCAGGGGCCGATGGTGAGGTGCGGCTGCTGCCCGGCCGCGCGCAGCGCCGTGTAGTCGGCGAGCTGCCAGGGCAGGAAGATGTCGTACCAGCCGCCGATCATGAGCACCGGCGCGGTGACCCGCGGGAGCCGGTGCGTGTGCCCGCGCTGCGTCCAGTACGGCGCGGCCGGGTCGGCCTCGGCCAGCCAGCGCTGGAAGAACTCGATCTCGGCCCCGACGGTCACCCGGTCGGCCTCGGCCATCGGCACCCGTGCGAGCCCGCGCTGCAGGCGGGGCTGGCCGCGCAGGAGCTCGACCGCGTTCTCCAGCCGCGGCCCCCGCTGGGCCTCCAGCAGCGCCGACCACGTCAGCACCGTGTCCAGCGAGAACGCCCCGCCGGCATAGGTCGGCGGCCCGAAGTCCGAGGCGGTCACGATGGTCGCCATCGCCTTGAGCTCGTCGCCGGCCTCGGCCGCGAGGGCCCACTGCACGAACCCGACGTAGCTCGGCCCGTAGGTGAGCAGCCGCCCGTCGTACCACGGCTGCAGCCGCAGCCAGTCGAGCGTGTCGAGGCCGTCCTCGCGCTCCTGCAGCAGCGGCTCGAACGTACCGCTCGAGTCCGCCGTCCCCCGGCACGACTGGATGAGCACGTTGAACCCGCGCTGCGCCACGGCCCGGCAGAGAATGCTGACCGGCGCCCCACGGCCGTAGGGCGTGCGCACGAGCACGGTCGGCACCTCGGCGTCGATCGCGGGCGCGTAGTGATCGGCGCGCAGGTTGGCCCCGTCACGCATCCGGATCGGAAGGGCCCGCGTCACCCGGACGCGCCCGGTCACGGCGGGCGGCAACTTGAGCAGACGACCAACCGGATCCAGCCTCATGCGTCCCGAGCGTAGCGTCCGCCCCACGCGCGACCTCCGCGCTCCACCCGCCCCGCCAGTTGGCCGCTCCACCGCCGCCGGCACGCGCCGCGGCTCCGGCGGCCCGCGGGCTGCCCAGCCCTCGTCTACGCCGACATCGCCGACGGCGGCACGGGCATCCCGCCCGAGGTCCCCGCACCCGGTGTTTCGTTCGCGGGCCGCACACCGTGCAATGCGCCCGCCTCGGCGCCGGCTCGCGCGCCCGCCTCGGCGCCGGCTCGCGCGCCCGCCTCGGCGCCGGCTCGCGCGTCCGCCGGGATGCCGGCCAGGTTCGTCGCCTCATCCATGCCCCAGGCCGTTCCGCTCGATCCCGTGCCCCTTCAGCGCCATCGCCCGGACGCCACCGACGGCAGCGTCGAAACGACATGTCGGGCGCTCCGCACCACGACATGTCGGATTTATCGCCTGTCAGGGTATAAATGCGAAAAGTCGTGGCGCGGAGCGCCCGACTTTTCGAGCCGTAGGGCTACAGGCTCACGTCGGCGCCGTCGAGGCCCCGAACGGCGGCCAGCGCCTCGGCCTCGTGCCGCAGCGCCTTGCGAGCCGCGGCCGAGAGCGGTACCCAGGGCGTGACCGTCACGTCGAGCCGCTTGCGGGCCGCCCGGGCACGCCAGGTTCCGGCGAGGTCGGCGTCGAGGAGCAGTACGCCCGGATTGCCGAGGATGCGCCAGACCTCCTTGGACCGGGCCTTGTCCGGCACCAGCAAGGCCCGGTCGCGCGCCTGCAGGAGCGGGTCCGACGGGGGCAGGAGCCGGACGCCGTCCACCGGCGGCGCGCCGAGCAGCGCGTCGAGGTGCTCCGGCGGCAGCCACGCCTTGCGGCCGTCGACGGAGACCGCGGCGAGGTCCGCCGGCCAGACCGGCTTGAGCGCGGCGACGCTCGTCCCGAGGTACTTGGCCACGTCCCCGGTGGTCGCCGGGCCGAGAACGCGCAGGTAGGCGCGCACGAAGCCGGCCGTGTCCGACGCCGCCACGGGCAGGGGCGGGCGCGGGTCGAGCGGGGCGAGGATCGTCTTGGCGGCGTCCTCCTCGAGGCGGACCCCGCCGCCGAGGCCCGCCTGCTGGAACAGGCCGCCCGAGATGTGCCGGGCGCCGCAGGGCCCGCAGTCGAACGTGAGCTCCTTCGGCACCAGGTCGGTGACCGCGCGGCTCACGTCGCCCTTGGCGGTCGGCGCCCGTACGACCTCCCGGAACGCGGCCGCCGTCGCGCGGAACGCCTCGATGCCCAGCTCGAACGCGGCCTTCGGCAGGTGACCGGTCGCGAACCGGGCCGCCGCGTCGGCGTCGGAGAGCGGCCAGAGCGCCGCGGCGAGGGCGGGCAGGTCGGCCGGGCGGTGCAGGTGCGGGGCGCCGCGGGTGGTCTACGCGAGGGTCAGGCCGCCGGCGAGCGGATCGGTGCAGCGCGCGGCGAGCGCCTGCCGGGCCGTGCCCGCGGGCACGTTGGGCACGCCGAGATCGAGCACACCGAGCCCGGCCGGACCGCCGCCGAGGCGTTCATGCAGGCCGTTCATGATGGTTCGGTACCGCATGACCCGCGCCCGGTCGACCGCCGGCGAGCTGCTCATGTCCTCCATTGTCACCGGCCGCCGCGCGGTGCACGATTGCCGTATGCCGGATGAGCGCTTCACGGATGCCGAGATGGGCTTCCTGCGGCACGCGCGCTTCGGGGAGCTGCCCGTGCCCGTGCGGCCCGAGGACCGGGTCGAACTCGAGGAGACCGACCCGCCGCGCGCGTGGCCCGACCTCGGCCCGAGCCGGGAGCAGCAGGACGTCCAGCGGGCCGGGGCGTAGCACTCAAAGCCAGTAGCGCTCAGAGCCGGCAGGGCTCAGAGCCGGCAGGGCTCAGAGCCGGTAGCGCTCAGAGCCGGTGGTGCGATCCGTCGGAGTCGGGCATTTCCGGGTTGTCGGGCATGTCCGGCGGGGTCGTCGCGGCCGACGGCGGCGTGGCGTCGGGCGACACCCACTCCGACTCGCGCTCCTCGGCCAGGGTCTCGTCGGTCTCGCCCTGCGTGGCCCGCCCGGCGGCGCCGGAGCCCACGAGCGAGTGGTCGGATTCGGTCATACATATCGGCTACCCGTGCCACGAACGGGCAAACCGCGCACATCCTGTCCGCCCGGCCGTACGGCCCGGCTGGCTCAATCGACCGGGTGACCTCGGTTGAGCAACTCGCCTACGGCTGGATCACGCCGGCGCTCGCCCTCGCGATGTCGATGCTGGGCTGCCTGCTCGGCACGTTCCTGACCAGCCGCTCCCGGGCCTCCACCGGCGGCAGCCGGGCCCGCTGGCTCACCCTGTCGGCGCTGGCGATCGGCGGTACGGGCAGCTGGGTGCCCCACTTCATGGCGATGCTCGGCGTCGATGTGCCGGGTACTGACGTGCGGTACGACATCCCGATCACGGTCCTCGGGTTCGGCATCGCCGTGGTCGTCTACTGCCTCGGGCTCTACATCGCCGGCTGGGGCCGCCCGAGCGCCTGGAAGGTCCTGCCGGCCGGGGTGCTGACGGGCATCGGGCTGACCGCCGCGTACGCGACCGGGCCGATGTCCATGCGCATCGCCGGGATCGTCGCGTACGACGCGCCGACGCTGCTCATCGCCGCCTTCGCCGCCATCGTCGGGGCGACCGTGACGCTCTGGTGCGCGAGCGTTGTGCGGGGTACGACGGCCATGCTCTGCGCCTCGGTGATCATGGCGCTGGCCGTGTGCAGC
Source organism: Dactylosporangium sp. NPDC000244 (assembly GCF_040300725.1). NCBI lineage: Bacteria > Bacillati > Actinomycetota > Actinomycetes > Micromonosporales > Micromonosporaceae > Dactylosporangium > Dactylosporangium sp. NPDC000244. The sequence goes on along the minus strand of NZ_JBEPEH010000010.1, from coordinate 171,718 downwards.
ACCCACTACATGGTCATGGCCGCGCTGCGGGTGCAGCCCGCGCCGGGCGGCGCCGAGGTCGCGGGCGTCACGCTGTTCACCCTGCTGGCGCCCGTGTGCGTTGCGGCCGCCCTGGTGCTGGCCGGTCTCGCGTACAGCACCGTCGGCTTCACCGTCCGCCAGGACACCGCGCGCGAGGAGGCGCTGCTGCGCCGGGCCCGCGACATGTACTCGGTCGCGACCCTCCAGCGCGCGGCCGAGCACCGGCGCCAGGAACGCGAAGGGGACCGCGGCCGGGCCGCGGTCCCCTCGCATCGCTGAGCGCTGACGGCTACTTCAGCGCGGCGGCCGGGTCGGCGGCCACCTGGACCAGCCGCTCCGGCGTGACCGAGCCGATGAGCACCCGGCCGTCGTCGGTGAACAGCACGCTCACCAGCTTGCTGTTGAACGTGCGGCCACCGTTGCCGGTGGGCAGCTGGGCGATGGCGTCCTGTGCCTTCTTCTGCTCGTCGGCGGACGCGCCCTTGGTCCCGTCGGAGGACCGCAGCACCAGCACGGATGCCCAGCCGGTACCGATGACCGCGGTCTTCGGCTTGTCACCGGTGTTCTCGTGCTGCTGCTTCTGCTGCTCGGCCTGCGCCGCCTTCTCGTCCGGGTTCGCCTCGGTGACCTTGGTCCCCGCGGGCGGGTTGAACGTGAATTCGGCGTCGTCCGGCCGGGCGAAGTTCACCGAGGTGAACGCCACCTCGAACGCCGGGTTGGCCGTGCCCCGGGGCAGGACCTGCACCCGCAGCGGCAGCTTCTTCTCGGCGTCGATCGCCAGGCGAACCTCCCCGACCAGCGACGAGGTGTCGCGGGGCCGGAGCACGAGCTCGTAGGCGTTGCGGCCGGCGATCTTCGCCGACGTGCCCGTGGAGACCTGCGTGGTCGGGTCGATCGCCTTGAGTGCCAGGTCGGCGGCCTCCTGCGGCGACTTCGGCAGGTCCGTCGGCGACGGCTGCGCGCCCCCCTCGCCCTTCCCCGGCTGCCCGGCGAAGTGCTGCGCCTCCTTGGCCTGCGAGTCCCAGACCCAGGTGTCGTTGCCGTTGTGGACGATGTCGCTCTGCCCCTGCGTGCCGAGCAGTGAGACGCGGGCCTTGTCGGGGCCCGAGTACCACACGCGCAGGGTGTGCTTGCCGGAGACGAGCGACGTGAGCTTGGCGCTCTGGTCGCCCGTCAGGAGCGGGATCGCCGGCAGTCCGAGGTCGGCGCGCTCGACCACCGTGCCGGACAGTCCGTCCAGCGTGGCCGTTTGCAGATCGACGAGCAGCTGCGCAGCGGTGCGCGGCGGCAGGCTGGGCTCGGCGGCGACGGCGAGGGTCTTCGCGGCCACGCCCGCACCGACCACAGCGACCGCAGCTGCCGCGGGCACCGCCCACCGAAGGACGGGTCGTGACGTGAAAGTGGACATTGGTTGCACCTCCTGCCAACCATGGTGCGGTGACGCGGCTGTGACATCGCTGAGACCGTCTGTGCCGGGCCACAGGCGAGCATGCCACGCTGTACCGCGTGCGGCTGCTGGTGGTAGAGGACGAGATGCGCATGGCCAACGCGTTGCAGCGTGGCCTGCAGGCGGAGGGTTTCGCCGTCGACGTGGCCGGTGACGGCCCGAACGGGCTCGAGATGGCCCGTCACGGCGGGTACGACGCGGTGATCCTGGACATCATGTTGCCCGGTTTGTCCGGGTACCGTGTGGTGCAGGCCCTGCGCGCCGAGAAGAACTGGGTGCCGGTGCTCATGCTCTCGGCCAAGGACGGCGAGTACGACCAGGCCGACGGGCTCGACTGCGGCGCCGACGACTACCTCACGAAGCCGTTCTCGTACGTCGTGCTCGTGGCCCGGCTGCGCGCCCTGCTGCGCCGCGGCGCGCCCGAGCGGCCGAGCGTGCTCACCGTCGGGGAGCTGTCCCTCGATCCCGCCCGGCGCCGCGTGACCAGCGCGGGGGACGAGATCGTGCTCACGGCGCGGGAGTATGCGCTGCTGGAGTACCTCATGCGCCGGCCCGGCCAGGTGGTGTCGAAGACGGAGCTGCTCGACCACGTGTGGGACGCCAGCATCGACACCGCGCCCAACGCCGTCGAGGTCTACGTCGGGTACCTGCGGCGCAAGCTCGGCCGCGACCTCCTCGAGACCGTCCGCGGCGCCGGCTACCGGCTGCGCACATGAGGTGGTGGGCGTCACTCTCGCTGCGCGGCCGGCTCGTCCTGCTGGGCACCACGGGTCTCGTGGTCGGCCTGAGCATCGCGGGGGCGGCGATGGCGCTCGCGATGACGTACAGCTTCCGGGGTTCCCTCGACCGCTCCGCGGACTCCACGGCCGCCGAGATGTCCTCGCTGCTCAACGAGGGCGGGAAACTGCCCGAGACCCTGCCGGCCCCCGCCAACCAGGTCGTCCAGATCCTCGACCCGGACAAGACCAGCGTGCTGGCCGGCGATCGAAGTGCCGATTTACTGGTACCGATCCTGCGCGGACCGGAGATCGACCGCGCCCTGCACGGTGAACGCGTCGAGGTCCCCGGCGACCGCGCCGTCCAGCCCGACATGCTCCGCGTCACCGCCCACCGCGCCGCCGACGGCCGGATCATCCTCGTCGCCGTCCCGCTCGCGGACTACCACCGCAGCCTCGACCTCCTTCGCAACGCCCTCTGGGTCACCTACCCGGCGCTCATAGCCGTCCTGGTGGCCATAGCCTGGCGCGTGGTCGGCGCCGCCCTCTCCCCGGTCGACCGCCTCCGCTCGGGCGCCGAGCGCATCACGGGCGCCGCGACCGACGAGCGCCTGCCCGTACCGCCCTCCAGCGACGAGATCCAGCGCCTGGCCATCACCCTGAACCACATGCTGGACCGCCTGGCCGTCTCCCGCGCCCGCCAGCGCTCGTTCATCGCCGACGCCGCCCACGAGCTGCGCAGCCCCCTGGCCTCGATCCGCATCCAGATCGAGGTGGCCCAGAAACTCGGCGACTGGGCCGCCGTCTCCGACGACGTGATCGCCGACCTCGACCGCCTGTCCCGCCTCGTGGACGACCTGCTCCTGCTGGCGCGCGCCGACGCCTCGGACCACCGCCGGGCCGCGGTGGAGCCGGTCGAGTTGCGCACCGTCCTCACCACCCTCGCAAAGCGATACGACACTGTCACCGTCACGCCGGGCGAGTCCCTCTGGACCGAGGGCGACCCGGACGCGCTGCACCGCATCGTCCTGAACCTCGTGGACAACGCCGTACGCCACGCCCGCTCACGCGTCACCCTGGCAGCCGTCGCCGAGGGCGCGTCCGAGGTCCTGGTGACGGTCACCGACGACGGCGAGGGCATCCCCGCCGCACTCCGCGAGCGCGTCTTCGACCGCTTCGCCCGCCTGGACGACGGCCGCGCTCGGGACGCCGGCGGCAGTGGCCTGGGCCTGGCAATCGTCCGCGAGCTGACCCGCCGCCACGGCGGCACAGCACGCCTAGCGGACGCCCGCCCCGGCATCCGAGCCGAGATCCGCCTGCCCCGCCTGCCGGACAGCACCATGTAACCACCTCACCCCGTGCTCTTTTTTGCTGTCCTGCCGTGCGGCGGGCCACGGCACGGCTTGTGCTCCGGCCCACGGCACGGCGGCCCTGTTTCGGTTCCTCGGGGCGCTGCGGTGATTCGTCCGCGCCGCGCCTCGTCCCGGCTTAGGCGGGCTCAGGCTGGCTCAGCCCTGCCGGCTCAGCCCTGCGGGCTCAGCCCTGCCGGCTCAGCCCTGCGGGCTCAGCCCTGCCGGCTCAGCCCTGCGGGCTCAGCCCTGCGGGCTCAGCCCTGCGGGCTCAGCCCTGCGGGCTCAGCCCTGCGGGCTCAGCCCTGCGGGCTCAGCCCTGCGGGGCTCAGCGCTGCGGGCCTGGTGCTGCCGTGAGGACGACGGTCTGCCGGTGGTGCTGTGAGGCCCTAGTTCACCCACGGCGTGTGCTCGGCCTGGTCCTGGTGCTGTTCGGCGCTGTGGTGCCGGCAGCCGATGGCCCGTTGGAACCGCTCGGGCCAGAGCGCCGACGGCTGCAGCCGTCGCCTTCCACGGCCGTGCCGCACTTTTTGCTGCCCGGCGACGGCAGCGGGATCGCTCACACCCGTCTAGCGGGCTGCACTCGCGACTACAGCTCGCCCAGGTTCTGACGCCGCTCCTCCGGTCAGTCGAAGGTGACCTCCTTGGTCACCACGGTCCCGCCGCGCCGGCCCGGGGCGTGCTCGTCCGCCCAGTACAGGTTGGTGTGGGCGATGACCTGCTCCGGCGCCGGCGCACCCCACTCCGTCAGGTCCTCCGTCGTGTGCGCGTCTTCGACCAGCGTCGCGTCGTAGCCACGCACCAGCGCCCCGTGAAGCGTGGCGCGGATACACATGTCGGTCTGCGCCCCGGTGACCACCAGCCGTCCGACGCCCAGCTCGGCCAGCCGCTGCTCCAGGTCCGTGCTCTCGAACGAGTCCGAATACCGCTTGTGCACCAGCGGCTCCGACTCGCGCGGACCGAGCTCGGGCACGATCTTCCAGTCCTCGGTGTCGCGGAGGAGGTGCTCGTCGTCGGAGTGCTGCACCCACACGACGGGCACGCTCTCGGCCCGGGCCTTGTCGAGCAGGGTGTTGATGTTGGCGATGACGCCATTCCGGTTGTGTGCGCGGCTGACGCTGCCGTTCTGGACGTCGACGATGAGCAGTGCGGTGTGCGGCCGGCCGGTCAATGTCGTCATGCCAAGCAATCTAAACCCAGACCTTGACACTGTCAAGGTGACAGTGTCAGTATTGCTGTCATGACCGCACAGGAGTGGACGCTCGACGAGCTGATCGGCAAGGTTGCCGAACAGCTCGACGACACCGCCTACGCGGGCGCGCCGAACGGCAGGGTGCGGGACGTGCCCGATGCTCGCGCCGTCCGGTGGTACACCACGATCGGCCTCGTCGATCGGCCCGTCATGCGCGGGCGGACGGCGTGGTACGGGCCTCGGCACCTGGCCCAACTGGTGGCGATCAAGCGGCGGCAGTCGCAGGGTTTCAAGATCGCCGAGATCCAGGCGGAACTTGCCGAGGTGCCGGATGAGGTGCTCCAGCGCATCGCGGAACTGACCGACACCACAACCAACGCCAAGTCCACAGCGGCGCCGCGCCGATTCTGGGTGCAGCGGCCGGCCGAGTATGTGGCACAGGACCCTGACCCGGAGAGTCGGGACGGATCCGAACGAGCTGAGCGAGAGCCGAAGGAGTCCGCGCGACTGGGGCAAGTGCGGCCCTCACTGGACCAAGTGCGTCCCGGAGGATTCGGGCGTGTGCGGCCGGAGATTGAGCGAGTGCGGCCGGAGGCCGGGTCGACCGGGCCGGAGTTCGAGCACGCCACGCCGGAGCTGAGCCCGGCCGAGCGCACGCGGTCCGAGTCGGCGGCGGACGAGCGCGCGGTGTCGGAGTCGGCGGGCAAGCATGCGCCGGCGGGGTGGGTAGTGCCTGACGGGCGACCGGCGCCGGTCGGAACGGGGCTGCTCAGCGGGGTGCCGTTGGGCGGGGGAGTAGTGCTGCTGCTGAACGCGACACCGAACGAGGACGACCTCGAAGCCATCCGGGGCGCGGCCCGCGAGCTCATGGATCTGCTCGCGACCCGGGGACTGGTCACAGCGGACGAGACGACGATGAGGAGAGGGAACGCCACATGAGACTCGCGACGATGACCGAGGACGAGGCGCGCACGGCCGCCGCGCCCGCGGACGAGGCTGGGCTGGGTGCGCTGCGCACCGAGCGCGGCAACCTCCCACTCGACCGGCTCGCGGTGCGGGCCGCGATCACCGGCCTGGTCGCCCGCACCGATCTCACGCAGGAATTCGTCAACGTGCACCGGGAGCCGCTCGAGGCGACGTACATCTTCCCGCTGCCCGATCGCGCCGCCGTGGTCAGCATGGCGATGACCGCCGACGGCCGGACGATCGAGGCCGACCTGCAGGAGCGCGGTGCGGCCCGTGAGGCCTACGACAACGCCATCGCCGCCGGGCAGCGCGCCTCGATCGCCGAGGAGGAGCGGCCCGACGTGTTCACCATGCGGGTCGGCAACATCCTGCCCGGTGAGCGGGTCAGCGTGAAGCTCTCGCTGGTCGGGCCGCTCGCGTTCGAGGACGGCGAGGCGACGTTCCGCTTCCCGCTCGTGGTCGCGCCGCGGTACATCCCCGGGGCACCGATCGATGGTGACAGTGTCGGCGACGGGTACGCGTTGGACACCGACGCCGTCCCCGACGCCTCGCGGATCAGCCCGCCGGTGTTGCTGCCCGGCTTCCCCAATCCGCTGCGGCTGTCGATCGACGTCGACATCGACCCGGCGGGTCTGCCGCTCGGCGACGTGCGGTCCAGCCTGCACGCGGTCGAGAAGGCGGAGAACCAGGTTTCGGTACATCCCGGCGAACGGGCCAACCGGGACTTCGTGCTCCGCCTGGCGTATGGTGCCGGCGCGCAGAGCCTCGCGCTGGCGCCCGATGCCGACGGGGAGGAAGGCACCTACCGCCTGACGGTGCTGCCGCCCGAGGCCGATGCGCCGCCGCGCCCGCGGGACGTGGTGCTGCTGCTGGACCGGTCGGGCAGCATGGGCGGCTGGAAGATGGTGGCGGCCCGACGCGCCGCGGCCCGGATCGTCGACACGCTCGGCTCTCAGGACCGCTTCGCCGTGCTGGCCTTCGACGACCGGATCGAGACGCCGGAGTCGCTGGGGGCGGGGCTTTCGGGCGGTACCGATCGGAATCGCTATCGCGCCGTGGAACACCTGGCGCGCGTCGACGCCCGCGGCGGCACGGAACTGCTGGAACCGCTGCTCGAAGGCCTGCGCCTGCTCGGCTCCGACGGCGGTCGCGACCGAGTGCTGGTCCTGGTCACCGACGGGCAGGTCGGCAACGAGGACCAGATCCTGCGGACGGTGTCGTCGTCGGTGCAGGGTGTGCGTGTCCACACCGTCGGCATCGACCAGGCCGTCAACGCCGGCTTCCTCGGCCGCCTCGCCATCGCCGGCGGGGGGCGCTGCGAGCTGGTCGAGAGTGAGGACCGGCTCGACGAGGCGATGGACAGCATCCATCGGCGCATCGGGGCTCCGGTCGTCAGCGGCGTGACGATCGCCGCCGAGGGGCTGACCCTGCTCGACGACACGCGGACCCCGGCTCGGCTGGCGGATGTGTTCCCGGGGGTGCCCTATGTGGTGAGTGGTCGCTATCGCGGCCCGGTCGCGGGTGCTCTGACGGTCCGCGGCACTACCCGCGACGGCAGCCCTTGGTCGGCCACGGTCACCGCGGAGCGGCACGACTCCACGGCGCTGACGGCGGTCTGGGCGCGGTCGCTGCTGCGGGATCTCGAGGACCAGTACGTCACCGGTGCCCCGCTGGAGCAGCGCATCACTGAAATGTCGCTGCGGTTCGGGGTCCTGTGCCGGTTCACGGCCTTCGTGGCGGTGGACAGCCGGGTCGTGACCGAGGGCAGTGAGCCGCGGAAGGTGACGCAGCCGGTGGAGAGCCCCGCGGGGTGGGAGATGCCGCGCGCGGTGCCGCCTCCGCCGCTTCGGCCGACGCTGGCCTCGATGCCGGTCGGGTACGCCGCGGCCGCGGGTCCGGGATCGGCACCGTTCGCGGCGTCGGCCCCGGCGGCGCCCCAGTACTCGGCGCCGCCGCCGATGGCCCCGGCCCGGATGGCCCCGCCGGCTCCGGGTGGGGGCGGTCCCGTCCAGCGCAAGGCGGCACCTCAGCGCGGGTTCGCTCGACGCATGCTCATGCAGGACATGGACAAGGAGGACGACGGCTTCACGGACGGCGGCGGCACGGATGCTCGCACCCTGGCGGCCCAGGAGGCGGCGCGGCTGCGGGAGGCGGAGGGGCGGCCCGAGTATGAGCGGCGGGAGCTGCTGGAGGACCTCGGATCGCGCCTGGTCGCGCTGTCCCTGCCCGAGCTTCGCGCCCTGGCCGACGCGCTGACCCCGCAGGCCATCGCGACCCGGCCGCTGGCGGAGCTGTGGGAGTTCGCGTTGGGCGAGTTGGACCGCGTTGCCGGTGGGGGCGGGAGCGCCGAGCCGCAGCGGAAGGCGTTCTGGAAGCGGTGAGTTGGTTGGTCGCCGCGCCATCGCGAAGGGGCGGTGGCGCGGCGGCCTAGCCGCGTCAGTGGCGGGGCGGGAACGTCGGGCCGTTCTGGAAGCGGTGAGCTGGTTGGTCGCCGCGCCATCGCGAAGGGGCGGTGGCGCGGCGGCCTAGCCGCGTCAGTGGCGGGGCGGGAACGCCGGGCCGTTCTGGAAGCGGTGAGCTCGTTGGTCGCCGCGTCGCCGCGAACGTGCGGTGGCGCGGCGGCATGGCCGAGTCGGTGCCGGGGCGGGCACGGGGGAGACTGTCGTCCACGCGCTGCCTGGAGCGTTGGTCGGGGTGGGCTGCCGGTGGATGGTCCTGGCGATCTGGGTCGGCCGTTGAAGTCGGCTGATTGGCGTTCCTCAAACGACAAAGTCCGGGCAACCACCGTTGCCCGGACTCTGGTGCTGTGGATCAGGGGGCCGGCCAGACCTCGGCGAAGAGTTTGCGCGTGTCGGTCAGGAGCTGCGGCAGGACCTTCGTGCGGCCCACCACCGGCATGAAGTTCGTGTCGCCGCCCCATCTCGGGACGATGTGCTGGTGCAGGTGGGCGGCTATCCCGGCGCCCGCTACGGCGCCCTGGTTCATGCCCAGGTTGAAGCCGTGGGCGCCGCTCACCCGGCGGATCACTCGCATCGCCGACTGGGTGAACGATGCGACCTCGGCGGTTTCGGGCTGGGTCAGGTCGGTGTAGTCGGCCACGTGCCGGTACGGGACGACCATGAGGTGGCCGGGGTTGTACGGGTAGAGGTTCAGGATCGCGTACACGGCCTCGCCGCGCGCGACTACGAGGCTTTCGTCCGGGGGCAGGCCGGGGGCCCGGCAGAACGGGCACCCGGCCGGCTCGTCGTGGTCGTCGGCTCGATCCTCGCCCTTGATGTACGCCATGCGATGTGGCGTCCACAAGCGCTCCAGCTCGTCCGGCTCACCCGGGTTCGTCACTCGGGCGACCCGGGAACCGAGGGCGTCGATGCGGCTGAGTCGGCAGAGTTCGCGGGAGCGGGGGCGGGGGCGGACGGGCCGACGTTGGTGCGCGAGCGGACTACGTCCACGACGTGGGCCACGGCCTCGGCCAGGGGCACGCCGTTGCGCTGCGAGCCGTCGCGGTAGCGGAAGCTCACCGTCCCGCCCGTGACGTCGTCGTCGCCGGCGATGGCCATGAACGGGATCTTCTGCTGCTGCGCGTTGCGGATCTTCTTCTGCATGCGCTCGTCGGAGTGGTCGACCTCGACGCGGATGCCTTCCTTGCGCAGCATGTCGGCGAAGTCGAAGAGGTAGTCGGCGTGGTCGGAGCGGATCGGGATGCCGACCACCTGGACCGGGGCGAGCCAGGCCGGGAACGCGCCAGCGTAGTGCTCGGTCAGGACGCCGAAGAAGCGCTCGATCGAGCCGAACAGCGCGCGGTGGATCATGACGGGCTGCTGGCGGGTGCCGTCCGAGGCCTGGTACTCCAGGCCGAAGCGCTTCGGCTGGTTGAAGTCCACCTGGATGGTCGAGAGCTGCCAGGTGCGGCCGATGGCGTCCTTGGCCTGGACGGAGATCTTGGGGCCGTAGAAGGCGGCGCCGCCCGGGTCCGGGACGAGCTCCAGGCCCGACGCCTCGGCCGCGGAGCGGAGGGCCTCGGTGGCCTCCTCCCAGTCCGCGTCCTCGCCGATGAACTTGGGGGAGTCGTCGCGGGTCGACAGTTCGAGGTAGAAGTCCGGCAGGCCGTAGTCGCGCAGCAGGTCCAGGACGAACTGGAGCAGGGAGGTCAGCTCGCCGGCCATCTGCTCCTTGGTGCAGTAGATGTGCGAGTCGTCCTGCGTCATGGCGCGCACGCGGGTGAGGCCGTGCACCACGCCCGACTTCTCGTAGCGGTACACGCTGCCGAACTCGAACAGGCGCAGCGGCAGCTCGCGGTAGGAGCGGCCGCGGGCCCGGAAGATCAGGTTGTGCATCGGGCAGTTCATGGCCTTGAGGTAGTACTCCGCGCCCTCCATCTCCATAGGCGGGAACATGGTGTCGGCGTAGTACGGCAGGTGCCCCGAGGTGTGGAACAGGTTCGACTTGCTGATGTGCGGCGTGTTCACGAACTCGTAGCCGGACTCCTGGTGGCGCTGGCGCGAGTACTGCTCCATCTCCCGCCGGATGATCCCGCCCTTGGGGTGGAACACGGCGAGGCCGGAGCCGAGCTCGTCCGGGAAGCTGAACAGGTCCAGGTCGGCCCCGAGCTTGCGGTGGTCGCGCCGGGCCGCCTCCTCGAGCAGCTTCTGGTAGTCCTTCAGCGCGTCCCGCGTCGGCCACGCCGTGCCGTAGATGCGCTGCAGCTGCGGGTTCTTCTCGGAGCCGCGCCAGTAGGCGGCCGCGATGCGCATGATCTTGAACGCGGGGATGAACCGGGTCGAGGGCAGGTGCGGGCCGCGGCACAGGTCGGACCAGCAGACCTTCTCCGACTGCGGGTCGAGGTTGTCGTAGATGGTCAGCTCGCCGCCGCCGACCTCCATCACCTCGGTGGTGTCCACATCCGACTTGACGTCGACGAGCTCGAGCTTGAACGGCTCGTCGGCGAGCTCGGCCTTGGCCTGCTCGACCGAGTCGAAGCGCCGCCGCCGGAAGCGCTGGCCGGCCTTGATGATCTCCTGCATGCGCTTCTCGAGCTTGGCGAGGTCGTCGGGGTGGAACGGCTTGGCGACCATGAAGTCGTAGTAGAAGCCGTTCTCGATCGGCGGGCCGATGCCGAGCTTGGCCTCCGGGAACACGTCCTGCACGGCCTGGGCGAGCACGTGCGCGGTCGAGTGGCGCAGCACGTTGAGCCCGTCGGGGCTGGACATGTCGACCGCGTCGACCTCGGTGTCGGCGTCCGGCGTCCAGTCGAGGTCGCGCAGCCGGTCCCCCTCGCGGACCACGACGATCGCCTTCGGGCCGCTGGTCGGGAGCCCGGCCGCGGCGACCGCGGCGGCCGCCGTCGTGCCCGCCGGGACCACGATGCGCGGTGGGGCTTCGGTATTCGAGCGCACTGCGGACACGGGCTGCTCCCAAGCATCAAGAGGTCGGTTTGCCCTCCGATGCTATCGAGCACGTCACCGAAGGGCCGCGAACACCCCACCGGCGACGAGCGCCCCCACCACGGTGCCGACCGCGACCTGCGCCGCCGTGTGGTCCTTGAGGGCCACGCGGGACCAGCCCACGGCGCCGACGAGCGGGGCGGTGACGAGCATGATCCAGCCGTACACCATGCAGAGGATGACCACCGACCCCGCCGCCACCGCCGCGTGGATCGACATCTTCCACCAGTGGTTGACCAGCGCGGCGACGACCAGCCCGACCCCGCCGGCCCCGACCGCGGCGAGCAGCTCGCGGTGCGCGCCGGCGAGCACCAGCACCACGATCCCGGCCAGCACCGACCCCATCCCGACCAGCAGCGGGACGAGCCGCTGGCGGCGGTCGCCGATGTGATGATCGCTGATCCGCCCGCTGCGCACCCCGCGCACGATGTACAGGAACGGCAGCACGCTCTCGAACAGCGCCGCGACGGCCCCGAGCGCCAGCCCGCGCGCGAGGCCCGGCTCCGAGTGCACGCCGAGCAGCACGAGCAGCACCGACACGAGCACCGCGGGCGCGAACGCCTCCGTCAGGATCCGGGCGACCCGCTGCTTGATCACGCCAGGCACCCTACCGGCGCCGGCCCGGCCGAGTTGTCCCCCGAAATCGGAGTAAATCTCCGGAAAGTGCAGTAAATGCCCGAATTCGCTACCGTGTCGCGGTGCGTAGGCGACTCGGCGGCAACCGGTGACCGTCACCCGGTCCACGCCTCGTACCCCCGGACAACGGCGACCCGGCCCCCGTCCACGTCCCCGGCCCGTCCGGGTCGCACCGCGCGAGCGGCCCGCGTTCCGGGGCGACATCGAGGGCCTGCGCGCCGTCGCCGTGGTGGGCGTGGTGCTCGCGCACGCCGGCGTGCCGGGCCTCGCGGGCGGGTACGTCGGCGTCGACGTCTTCTTCGTGATCTCCGGCTTCCTGATCACCCGCCATCTTTACGCCGAGCGCCGCGCCACCGGCCGCATCCGCCTCGCCGCGTTCTACGGCCGGCGGATGGTGCGCCTGCTGCCCGCCGCGGCCCTGGCCACCGCCGCGACCGTCGCCGCCGCGTGGGCGTGGCTGTCGCCGCTGGCCGCGCGGGCGGTCAGCCTGGACGCGATCACGGCCGCCGTGTACGGCATCAACGTCCGCCTCGCCGCCCAGGGCACCGACTACCTGGACGCCGCCCGGGAACCGTCGCCGCTGCAGCACTGCTGGTCCCTCGCGGTCGAGGAGCAGTTCTACCTCGTGTGGCCGCTGCTGCTGGTGGTCGCTGGGGCCACCCGCCGGCGCGCCGTGACCGCCCTCGCAATCCTGGCGGCGGCCTCGCTGGCGATCTGCGTCTGGCAGACGACCGCCGCGCAGCCGTGGGCGTACTTCGGCCTGCAGGCCCGCGCCTGGGAGCTGGCCGCCGGCGGGCTCATCGCCCTGCTCGCGCCGCGGCTGCCCGGATTCGCGACCTGGCCCGGGCTGGCGATGATCGTCGCGGCGGCGCTGTGGTTCGACGACCAGACCCTGTTCCCGGGCTACGCGGCCGTGCTGCCCGTCGCCGGCGCCGCGCTCGTCGTCGCGGCCGGCCGCACGCGCCCCAACCCGCTGCTCGGCACCGCGGCCCTGCGCTGGGTCGGCCGCCTCTCCTACGGCTGGTACCTGTGGCACTGGCCCGCCCTCGTCATCGCCGCCCACCTGCACGACGGCCCGCTGGTCAGGCCGGCGGCCGCGGTCGCCGCGCTGCTGCCGGCCTGGCTCTCGCTGCACCTGGTCGAGAACCCGATCCGCTTCGGCCGCGCCCGGCGGCACGGCCTGGTGCTGGGCGCCGCCGTCACCGCGCTCACCGCCGGCGCCGCCACGATCCTGCTCGGCCTGCCGATGCGGGCGCCCGGGGCCGGTACCGCCGGCGACACCGCCGCGGCCGTGACCGCCCCGGACACCGTCGGCGAGGCCCGGGCCCGGCTCGAGGGCCTCATCGCCGCGGGTGCCACGCAGGCCGCGCTGCCGCAGAACCTCACCCCGCCCGTCGCCGTCGCGGCCCGCGACACCCCGTCCGGCGACCGCGGCTGCCTCGCCTCGCTCGACGACACGTCGACGAGGGCGGCGCTGGCGAAGGGCTGCGACCGCCACGGCGACCCGGACGGCACCGCGCTTATGGTGCTGTTCGGCGACTCGCACACCGAGCAGTGGTTCGACGCCGTCGACCAGATCGCCCACCGGCGCCACTGGCGGCTCGTCGTGCTGGCCAAGAGCGGGTGCACGCCCGCGGACGCGCTCACGATCAAGCTGGGGACCCGGCGGGTGTACCGGGAGTGCTCGGCCTGGCGCGATGACGCCCTCGCGGTGATCGCCCGGCTCCGCCCGGCCCTGGTCGTGCTGTCCACGCGCACGTACACCGATCCGCCCGCGGGCGCGCAACCGCCCGCGGACACCGCCTGGGCCGCGGCGCTGACGACGACCGCCCGGCGCGTCGGGGCGTCGGGGGCACGGGTGGTACTGCTGCAGGACACCCCGGATCCGCGCGGGACCAGCGTTCCCGACTGCGTCGCGGCGCACCCGGCGGCGATCACCCGCTGCGCCCTGCCCGCCCCCGCCGCCCTGTATCCGGCCCGGCGCGCCGCGATCGAGCGGGCGGCCCGGGCCGCGGGCGTGACCGTGGCCGACCCGGCGCCCTGGTTCTGCACCGCCGCGGTGTGCCCGGCCGTCGTCGGCAACACGCTGGTGTACCGCGACGGCAGCCACGTCACGTCGACCTACGTCAGGCTGCTGACCCCGCTGCTGGAGGCGGCGCTGTCGAGCTGAACCCGGCCGACAGCCGGCCGTCGCGGACCACGGTCTGGCAGTCGCCGTACCCGGTCACGACCAGGGCCCCGTCCTCGGCCCGCACGATCGGGGAGATCTCGCGGAGCCGGGCGTAGCGCGGGTAGGGGATCCGCGCGCCCCTCATGGTGGTCAGCTCGTCCAGCAGCCGCAGCACCTCGCCGTTCTGCACGATGTCCGCCACGCGTCCCACCTAACGGGTTCAGCGAAAGCGGCCGATGCGCTCCAGCGACGGGTCGAAGTGCCGCTCGACCCGGGCCCGGCCGTCCTTCCACCACCCGGCCGCCTCGGCCAGGTCGTCCGCGGCGGGGGAGTCCGCGTCGACGTAGTAGTGCAGCGTCCGGGCCCCGTCGCTGGTCTCGTGGGCGAGCAGGACGCCGTCCGGGCCGGCTGCGGTCGTCAAAGCGCTGTCCTCGAAGTCCCGCAGCGCCGCCAGGGACTCGGCCTCGGGCAGGCCGGCCTCGGTGCGCTGCCGGTAGGGCAGCGTGATCGCCACGTGCGTGTCGAACCGGGGCCAGCGCACCGGGCGCAGCGGCCGCTGGACCGCGACGATGACCGGGCCGCCGCCGGGCGTGTCGCCGTGCAGCAGCACCCACTGCGGGGTGCGGAACTCCTCCCGCAGCGCCTCGACGGCCGCGGCGAGCTCGTGCGGGTCGGCGGCGCCGTCGGGCTCCGTGGTCTCCCAGGCGATGCTGCCGATCCACTCCTCGACGCCGTCCTCGCCGAGCAGCCAGTCCAGGGTCAGGAACGTGACCCGGCCGCGGAACTCGTCGCCGAGCATCCGGAAGCCGGGGTGGAAGGCGATCACGTCGATCTCGGGGGAGCGCTCGTCGCGCTCGAACGCGAAGCGCAGCTGGGTCAGGTCGAGCTGCACGCCCTCGCCGAGGCCGATCGTCTGCTCCAGCACGCGCGGATCGGGCTGCCGGGCGGTGTGATACTCCCAGGTCGCGTCGGCCTCGGGAGCCAGGGCGCCCCAGCGGGCGGCCACCGGGCGCAGGTCCGCGGCGCCGGCGGCCGACACGACGAGGGCGTGTTTCGCATCGGTACCGCGGCAGAACTCCCACTCCAGCTCGGGATGGATCGCCTCGACCCGGCGGGACATCTGCGGGGTGAGCGTGGCCCAGTTCCCGGAGCCGATCGCGGCCTCGACATCGGCCCGCACGGTCGGCCACCACGTCCAGAAGTCCACGATCGCGCCGGGGTCCCCGGCCTTCCGCTTCGACCGCCCGAAGATCACGGCTCACCCTAACGGTGATCCCGCCACGACGGGATCACCGTGGGTGAAATTCGTCAGCGGGCGGCGTGCTCCTTCTTGACCGCCTCGGCCAGGTGCGCCGGCATCGGGTCGTGCCGGACGAACGCGCGCGTGAACGTGCCCGAGCCCGAGGTCATCGCCCGCAGCTCGACCGCGTAGCGGACCAGCTCCGTCGCCGGCACCTCGGCCTTGACCAGGGTGCGCTCGTGGCCGTCGGGGTCCGGCTCGTTGCCCAGCACCCGCCCGCGCCGGCCCGACAGGTCGCTCATCACCGCGCCGACGAAGTCGTCCGGCACGCGGATCGTCACCTCGTCGATCGGCTCCAGCAGCGTCGTGTGGCCCTGCTCGGCCGCCTCCCGCAGGGCCAGCGCCCCGGCGGTCTGGAACGCGGCGTCGGAGGAGTCGACGGAGTGCGCCTTGCCGTCGTAGAGCGTCACGCGCACGTCGACCACCGGGTACCCGGCGACCATCCCGCGCTCCATCTGGCTGCGCACGCCCTTCTCGACCGAGGGGATGTAGTTGTGCGGCACCACCCCGCCGACGATCTTGTCGACGAACTCGAAGCCCGACCCGCGCGGGAGCGGCTCGACCCGGATGTCGCACACGGCGTACTGCCCGTGCCCGCCTGACTGCTTCACGTGCCGCCCGTGGCCCTGGCTCGGCGCGGCGAACGTCTCGCGCAGCGCGACCTTCACCGGCTCGGTGTCCAGCTCCACGCCGCCGGCCCGGAGCCGGTCGAGCACCACGTCGGCGTGCGCCTCGCCCATGCACCACAGCACGAGCTGGTGCGTCTCGGCGTTGCGCTCCAGCCGCAGCGTCGGGTCCCCGGCCACGAGCCGGCCCAGGTTCTTCGCGAGGGCGTCCTCGTCGGAGCGGGTGCGGGCGGTGATCGCGATCGGCAGCAGCGGCTCCGGCATCTCCCAGGGGGCCATGAGCAGCGGGGCGTCCTTGGCCGAGATCGTGTCGCCGGTCTCGGCGGTGCCCGACTTCGTCACCGCCACCAGGTCCCCGGCCACGGCCAGCGGCACCTCGCGGAGGTTGGAGCCGAGCGGGGAGAACAGGTGGGCGAAGCGCTCGTCGGCGTCGTGGTCGGGGTGGCCGCGCTCGGCCATGCCGTGCCCGGAGATGTGCACCGGCGTCTCCGGGCGCAGCGTGCCCGAGAAGATCCGGACCAGGGAGACCCGCCCGACGTACGGGTCGATCGTGGTCTTGACGACCTCGGCCACCAGCGGCCCGTCGGGGTCGCAGGCGAGCGGCTCGCGGGGGTGGCCCTCGACGTCGGTGACCGGCGGCACCTCGTGCTCCAGCGGCGATGGGAACCCGCTGACCAGCACCTCCAGGAGCGCGTCGAGCCCGACGCGGGTCTCGGCGCAGACCGGTACGACCGGGTAGAAGGTGCCGCGCGCGACGGCCTTCTCGAGGTCGTCGATGATCACGGAGGTCTCGATCGCCTCGCCGCCGAGGTAGCGCTCCATGAGCGTCTCGTCCTCGCTCTCGGCGATGATCCCCTCGAGCAGCGCGTTGTGGGACTCCTCGATCGCCGGCAGGTGCTCGGCGTCGGGGTCGCGGACCTCGGGCGGGAACCCGGCCGAGTAGTCGAAGACGCGGTGGGTGATCAGGCCGATGAGGCCCGCGGTGCTCGTCCCGTCGTCGCCCAGCATCGGCAGGTACAACGGCAGCACGTTGTCGCCGAAGACCTCCTGGCAGGTCTGCAGCGTCTCGTCGAAGTCGGCCCGGTGGTGGTCCAGGCGGGTGATCGCCACCGCCCGGGGCATCCCGACGTGGGCGCACTCCTCCCACAGCGCCGCGGTGGCCGCGTCCATGCCGTCGACCGCCGAGACCACGAACAGGGCGGCGTCGGCGGCGCGCAGCCCGGCGCGCAGCTCGCCGACGAAGTCCGCGTAGCCGGGCGTGTCGAGCAGGTTGACCTTCACGCCGTCGTGCATCACCGGGGCGCAGGACAGCGTCACGGAACGCTGCTGCTTCTGCGCCGCGGGGTCGTGGTCGGTGACCGTGGTGCCCTCGGTCACCGAACCGGGGCGGGGAATCGTGCCGGTCGCCGCGAGCAGCGCCTCGACCAGCGTCGTCTTCCCCGAACCGGAGTGCCCGACGACCACCACGTTGCGTACCCTGCCGGGATCATCAACCACCGGCGCGGCGCCGGTGACACCCTTCTCCTGGACCTTCTGCGCCATCACGCGCCTCCCGAAAGTCTCGCGCCACCTGTGAGCAGTCTCACAGTCACAACCTGTTCACCGATCCCACACCCGAAACTTCACCGACACAAGGGCCGTGCGACCCTCGCGCCTCCGCTTTACTCAAGCACCGTGAGCAGTCCCACGTGCCGGTATCCGCCGAGCGCCGCCCCCGTTATCGTGAGAGCGCCATGGCGAAGATCTTCAGCGTAGTCAGCCGGGCCGGACTGGCCCGCGTCCTGGACCCCGTCGCCGCCGCACTCCTGCGCGCCGGGATCACCCCGAACGCGGTCACGGTGATCGGCACCCTCGGCGTGCTCGTCGGCGCCTTCGGCTTCGCCGCGCGCGGCCACCTGTTCATCGCGCTCGTTATCATCACCGTGAGCTGCTTCACGGACCTCATCGACGGCTCGATGGCCCGCCAGCGCGGGATCACCAACAAGTTCGGCGCCCTGCTGGACTCCTCGATGGACCGCATCGCCGACGGCGCGATCTTCGGGTCCGTCGCCTACTGGTACGCCACGCAGCACGAGCCGCGCGTGGTCGCCGCCGCCCTGCTGTGCCTGCTCACCGGGCAGGTGGTGTCCTACGTCAAGGCGCGGGCCGAGGGTCTGGGCTTCACGTGCAACGTGGGCATCATCGAGCGGCCCGAGCGCCTGATCGGCATCGGCGTCGGGGGCCTGCTGTGGACCTTCGGCGTGCCGTTCGGCCTCGAGATCGTCATGTGGCTGCTGGCCGCCCTGTCGATCGTGACCATCGGGCAGCGCATCGGCACGGTGTACCGGCAGGCGTACGCGGCCGAGCGGGTCGAGGCCCGGTGAACCTGACCGAGCTCGGCTACGGCACGGCGTTCAACCTGCTGCCGAAGCTGCCCCGGGGCGCCGTCTGGCCCTTGTTCGCGGCCGCGGCCTCGAGCGGTCACAGAGGGTACCGGCGCGGGAAACCGGGTAAGGGAACGGCCACACTCGCCAAGAACCTGCGACGTGTGGTCGGACCCGAGATGCCCGAGGACGAGTTCCAGCGGCTTCTGCACCGCGCCCTGCGCTCCTACGCGCGCTACTACCTGGAGGCGTTCCAGCTCCCGGGGCGCTCCAAGGCGCAGATCCTGGCCGGCTTCCGCCTCGAGCGCGGCGAGCTGCTCGGGCAGAACCACCACGCCGGCATCGGTTCCGTGGTCGCCCTGCCGCACGCCGGCAACTGGGACGCGGCCGGGGCCTGGGTCGCCGCCAAGGGCTGGCCGATCACCACCGTGGCCGAACGGCTCAAACCCGAGAGCGTGTACCTCAAGTTCCTGGCCTTCCGCCGCTCCCTCGGCATGGAGATCCTGCCGCTGACCGGCGGCGACCGGCCCGTCTTCGACGTGCTCGAGGAGCGGATCAAGCGGGACGCGGCCGTCGTGCCGCTGCTCGCCGACCGCGACCTGACCCCGCGCGGGGTCGAGGTCGAGTTCTTCGGCGGGCGCACCCGCATGCCCGCCGGCCCGGCGCTGCTCGCCCTGCGCACCGGCGCCCCGCTCTATGTGGTCGACATGTGGTTCGATGCGTATGCGGCGGCCGGGCACCTCGCCGGCCCGATTCCGATGCCCGGCGTGGACGAGGGCTCTCTCGACGCCCGGGTCCGGATCGTCACGCAGCGGGTCGCCGACACGTTCGCCGAGGGCATCGCGCGGCACCCGGAGGACTGGCACATGCTCCAGCGGTTCTGGCTCGACGAGCCGGCCGTCAGCACCGTGGCCTAGGGGAGGGACGTTGCGCATCGGGATCGTCTGCCCGTACTCGTTCGACGTGCCCGGCGGGGTGCAGAACCACGTCCGCGACCTCGCCGAGACGCTCATCGCGCTCGGCCATCACGTCAGTGTCCTGGCCCCGGGGGACGACGAGGGCATGACCCTGCCCTACGTCGTGCCGGCCGGGCGGACCGTGCCGGTGCCGTACAACGGCTCGGTCGCCCGCGTCTCGTTCGGCCTGATCTCCGCGACCCGGGTGCGCCGCTGGCTCGCCGCGGGGCGCTTCGACGTGCTGCACGTGCACGAGCCGCTGATCCCGAGCCTGTCGATGCTCGCGGTGCTCTCCGCGCGCGGCCCGGTCGTGGCGACCTTCCACACCGCGATGACCCGCTCGCGGGCCCTCGCTGCGGCGCAGGGCGTGCTCCAGCTCGTGCTCGAGAAGATCACCGGGCGGATCGCCGTCTCGGAACTGGCCCGCAAGGTGCAGGTCGAGCACCTGGGCGGGTCGGCCTGGGAGATCCCGAACGGGGTGCAGGCGTCGAAGTACCGTGACGCGATTCCCCTGGACGGCTGGCCGGGCGACGGCGGGGCGCTCGGGTTCATCGGCCGGTTCACGGAGCCGCGGAAGGGGTTTCGGTACCTTCTGGACGGTTTCGCCGCTCTTGCGGCCGATCGTCCCGGGCTCCGGCTGCTCGTCGCCGGGCCGGGCGACCCCGAGGACGTCATGGAGGACTTCCCGTACCGTGATCGCGTCGGGGATCGCGTCGTCTTCCTCGGCAAGGTGTCGGAGCCGGACAAGGCCCGGATGCTGCGCAGCGTCGACCTCTACGTCGCCCCCAACACCGGCGGCGAGTCCTTCGGCATGATCCTCACGGAGGCGATGGCGGCCGGCACCGCCGTGCTGGCCAGCGAGCTCGACGCGTTCCGGCGGGTGCTCGACGGCGGCGCGGCCGGGGCGCTGTTCCCGGTCGGTGACGCCGCCGCCCTGGCCCGCACGGCCGCGGCCCTGCTCGACGACCCCGCCCGCCGGGCCGCCCTGGCCGCCCGGGGCGCCGAGGTGGTGGCCGCCTACGACTGGCCGGTCGTCGCCGAGCGGGTCCTCGAGGTGTATTCAACCGCCATCGAGGTTGCCGGAGCCACCGTCCAGGAATCCGTCCCGTAGGCTGCGCCGCATGTGGTGGGTGATCGCCGTGGTGGCCGTGGTGGTCGCGGTGGCCACCTACCTGACGTGGCTCGCGGCCCGCGTCGACCGGCTCCACGCGCGGGCGGCCGCGGCCTACGCGACCCTCGACGCGCACCTGGTGCGCCGGGCCGCCGCCGCGGTGGCCCTGGCCGAGGCGGCCCAGCTGCCCACGCTCATGTACGCGGCCAAGATCGCCCTCGACGCCCAGCCGGACGACCGCGAGGTGGCCGAGAACGACCTCACCCGCCACCTGCGCCTGGACTTCGGCGCCACCCCCGTCGACGACACGTTGGTGCAGGTCAGCCGACGGGTGGCCCTGGCTCGTCAGGTGCACAACGACGTCGTGCGCGACGCCCTCGCCGTGCGCCGCCGGGGCCTGGTGCGGGTGTTCCGGCTGGCCAGAAAACACCCCGTTCCGGCCTACTTCGACGTCGACGACCCCTCCCTTTCGTGATTCGTGGGCCACAGGGTTGCCGTTGGCCGTCGGGGTGAGGGGTGACGGAAGCGTAAACTTGCGGGTGAATCCAGCTTTCCCTGTTAGGAGTGCGTCGTCGTGTCCTCACCCACTTCGCCGGTCACCGGCACCGCCCGCGTCAAGCGCGGCATGGCCGAGATGCTCAAGGGCGGCGTCATCATGGACGTCGTCACGCCCGAGCAGGCCAAGATCGCGGAGGACGCCGGCGCCGTCGCGGTGATGGCGCTCGAGCGGGTCCCCGCCGACATCCGCGCGCAGGGCGGCGTGTCGCGCATGAGCGACCCCGACATGATCGACGGCATCATCAACGCCGTCTCCATCCCGGTCATGGCCAAGGCCCGCATCGGGCACTTCGTCGAGGCCCAGGTGCTCCAGGCGCTCGGCGTCGACTACGTCGACGAGTCCGAGGTGCTCACCCCGGCCGACTACGCCAACCACATCGACAAGTGGGCGTTCACGGTGCCGTTCGTGTGCGGCGCCACCAACCTCGGCGAGGCGCTGCGGCGCATCAACGAGGGCGCGGCCATGATCCGCTCCAAGGGCGAGGCCGGCACCGGCGACGTCTCCAACGCCACCACCCACATGCGCAAGATCCGCGGCGAGATCCGCCGGCTGACCTCGCTGCCCGAGGACGAGCTGTTCGTCGCGGCCAAGGAGCTCCAGGCGCCGTACGAGCTGGTCAAGGAGGTCGCCGAGAACGGCAAGCTGCCCGTCGTGCTGTTCACCGCCGGCGGCATCGCGACCCCGGCCGACGCGGCGATGATGATGCAGCTCGGCGCCGAGGGCGTCTTCGTCGGCTCCGGCATCTTCAAGTCCGGCAACCCGCAGCAGCGCGCCGCCGCGATCGTCAAGGCCACCACCTTCCACGACGACCCCGACGTGCTGGCCAAGGTCTCCCGGGGCCTGGGCGAGGCCATGGTCGGCATCAACGTGGACGAGATCCCGCAGCCGCACCGCCTCGCCGAGCGGGGCTGGTGACCGCCCCCGTGATCATCGGCGTGCTCGCCCTGCAGGGCGATACCCGTGAACACCTGCACGCGGTGGCCGATCTCGACGCGATCGGCCGCCCCGTGCGACGGGCCGACGAGCTCGACTCCGTCGACGGCCTGATCATCCCCGGCGGCGAGTCGACCACGATGAGCAAGCTGGCGATCGAGTTCGGCCTGCTCGAGCCGCTGCGCAAGCGGATCGCGGCCGGCCTGCCCGTCTACGGCTCCTGCGCCGGCATGATCATGCTGGCCTCGACGATCCTGGACGGCCGCGCCGACCAGGTCCCGTTCGGCGGCATCGACATGACCGTCCGCCGTAACGCGTTCGGCCGCCAGGTCGATTCGTTCGAGGGCACCGTGGACATTTCGGGCATCGACGGCGGGCCCTTCCACGCCGTGTTCATCCGCGCGCCCTGGGTCGAGAGTGTGGAAGACTCCGTCGAGGTGCTGGGCCGCGTGAAGGATGGCCCGGCCGCCGGTAGGATTGTCGCGGTTCGGCAGCGGCACCTGCTCGCGACATCCTTCCACCCCGAGCTCACCGGCGACCTACGCGTCCATCGGTACTTCGTGGAGATGGTGCGCGAGGCGGGTAAGACGACGGAGGGTTAGGCATGTCGGGGCACTCTAAATGGGCGACCACCAAGCACAAGAAGGCGGTCATCGACGCCAAGCGTGGGAAGCTCTTCGCCCGCCTGATCAAGAACGTCGAGGTGGCTGCCCGCACGGGCGGCGGTGACCCGGCCGGCAACCCGACCCTCTTCGACGCCATCCAGAAGGCGAAGAAGAACTCGGTCCCCAACGACAACATCAACAACGCGGTCAAGCGCGGCTCGGGCCTCATCGGCGGCGGCGCGGACTGGCAGACGGCCATGTACGAGGGCTACGGCCCGAACGGCGTCGCCATCCTCATCGAGTGCCTGACGGACAACCGCAACCGAGCCTCGACGGAGGTGCGGGTCGCCCTGACGCGCAACGGCGGCTCGCTGGCCGACGCGGGCAGCGTGTCGTACATGTTCACCCGCAAGGGTGTCGTGATCGTCCCGAAGGCCGGCGAGCTGACCGAGGACGACCTGCTCATGGCCGTCCTCGACGCGGGCGCCGAGGAGGTCAACGACCTCGGCGAGGCCTTCGAGATCATCTCCGAGGCCTCGGACCTGGTCCCCGTGCGCACGGCCCTGCAGGACGCGGGGATCGACTACGAGAGCGCGGAGTCGTCCTTCGTCCCGAGCGTGACCGTCCCCCTGGACGAGGAGGGCGCGCGCAAGGTCTTCAAGGTGATCGACGCCCTGGAGGACTGCGACGACGTGCAGAACGTCTACGCGAACTTCGACGTGAGCGACGAGGTCATGGCCCTGGTCGAGGCCTGAATCTTCCCTTTGGAGGCGGCGTCCCCGGTGCATTCGGGCGGCGCCGTCTTTGCTTTGCCGCTGTCGCTCAACCGCCGAGCTCCCGCGTGACCTGGGCTAAGTACTGATCGACTTGAGCCCGGTCGTACCCGCGCAGCACGACGCCGATCTTCGCCTCGCGGATCGCGGCGAGGGCTTGGGCGCGCTGAGCGGGATCACGGCCGGCGAGCGCCGACTCGGCCCGCCCGACCAGGTCCTGAACCGCATTGACGTCGTACCCGCGCGGCGAAACCTCAAATTCCGGCATGCCCGCGATCATGTCGGACGCTTGCAACCTTGATATTGTCCTGGGGTGATCGCGTCGTCACCGTTGGCATTGACGGGCATGATCGGTTAGGTCGCATGTGATAGGGTTTTTCTTAAGCAGCGCCGGAACCCTCCTGGAGCCCTTGCGTCGCGGTGTGGATGGATCGCGGCGAGTTGGGCCCAAAGGTAGCGGTCGCGGCGGTCGGGATGTGAGCCAGGCGCACCGCGTGGGTGCGGTCGCGCGAAGTCCGCACGCTCGCAGCGGCTGTGTTGATCCAGCTGGCCGTGGGTGTTTGTCCTGCCCCGAGCGCGTCCATCCGGTTCGCGGAGTGCTGCTTCGGCCCGATGGTGCGATCCCGCGGTGCTCGACCAGCTTCGGCTCACGCTCGTAGTCCCGTGCGAGCCGGCCGCCTGGGCTGATCTCGGGGCAAGATCCCTCGTCGTTCGTCGCGTCGGCGGCGGTGCGGTAACCGTCGGTCTGGGGCGGTTGTTGTTGTGGGAACGCGCCTATTCGCAGCTTGATCGCGTCCACCCGGAACCCCGGCGTCGTCGCCGCAGACCCGCGCCGGCCTTCGCGGATTTCGGCGGCTCGGCGAGTGCCTTCACCGTTGCGCGCAACGGAATGGGCTCGTTTGGTGGGCTATCTGCGCAAATCATCAAATCGCGACAAATCGTCCAGCGTGCGAATGGTCGGTTCTCGGTCCCGCGAGTGGACGCAGCCCCCGCCGTTTGGCGTCGGGCCGCGGCGCGTCGCCCCGCCGGGGCCAAATCGATATAAGTCGATCAAGTGCCCCCGCGTAGGTGGCGCGGGGGCCGAAGCCGCCGCTGGTGCTGGGGGCCCCGCGGTTGGTGTCGCACCGCGACTCCAGGTACGACACGGCCCACCGCAGGACGGCGCTCAGGCGGTTCCTCCGGGCGGCCGCGCACGAGCCAGCCGCGCCACCGAGGCCGGGGGCCGGTGCCGTCAATCGAGCGCCACGCGCAGGTGGCGGGGGCCGCGCAGGACGGCGCTCAGGCGGTACTCCGGCGGATCCTCCAGCAGCCGCGCACGAGCCAGCACCGGAGCCAAAGCCGTCAGAGCGACCTGAGCCTCCAGCCGAGCCAGCGGCGCCCCGAAGCAGTAGTGAATCCCGTCGCCGAACCCAAGATGCTGAGCCGGCCGCCGATCCGGGTCGAACCGGTCCGGGTCCGGGAACTGCTCCGGGTCCCGGTTGCCCGCGGCCAGGACCAGCGTGATCGACGCGCCCGCCGGGATCGTGGTCCCCGCGATCGGGATGTCGTCGAGCGCCGTACGCCACGGCAGCATCTGCACCGGCGGGTCGTAGCGCAGCACCTCCTCGACGAACGGCACCACGATGTCCGGCTCGGCGAGCAGGCGCTCCAGCCACGCCCCCTGGCGCAGCAGGATGAGCGCGCTGTTGGCGATCAGGTTGACCGTGGTCTCATGGCCGGCGATGAGCAGCAGCATCGCGGTGCTGACCAGCTCGGAGCGGGACATCCGCCCGTCGGGGCCGTCGTCGGTGGCCAGGCCCGTGAGCAGGTCGCCGCCCAGAGCCGCCCCGCCGTCGGGGGTGGCCAGGTCGGCCAGGCGGGCGTCGACCAGCTCGCCGAGGTACTGGGCCAGGTCGGCCAGGGCGGCCCGGTTCGGCTCGACCGAGATCAGGGCCGCGTCGATCCAGGCCCGGAACCGCGGCTCGTCCGCCATGGGGACGCCGAGCAGGGAGCAGATGACCTGGACCGGCAGGGGGTACGCGAAATGGTCGACCAGGTCCACGGTGGACAGTGGGAAGGCCGCCACCAGGGACCGCGCCAGCGAGGTCAGCGTCGGCTCCAGGTCGGCCACGCGGTGCGGGGTGTGCGGCGGGCCGAAGGGGCGGGTGGCCAGGCGGCGCAGGCGGTCGTGTCCGGGCGGGTCCTGGCGCAGGAAGCTCGGCGGCAGTCCGACCAGATCCGCCGTCGCGCCGGACGACGACTTCTCCGCCAGGTCGGGAATGTCGGAGGAGCTCACCCGCGGATCGTGCAGGAGCGCGGTGATCGCGTCGAAGGTGCTCACCACGTAGGTGCCGTCCTGCGTCACCGCGACCGGGGTGCGGCGCAGGGAGGTGAGCAGGGGGTAGGGGTCGTGGCGGTTCACGGGATCCAGGACCGCGCCGAATGCGGAGGCGACCGCTGTCGTCATCGGAAGGTTCCAATCAAAGCTGCAAGAAAAAGGAGTCAGGAGATTCGAGCCAGGTTCGGGCGGTGGCCGGTCGCCATCACGGTGGCGTCCCTGGCCAGGGTCGCCGGGTCCGGGACGCCCGCCGGGACCGGCAACGTGTCGTCCGGACGGTCGGCCGAGTTGAACGACGGCGGAAACGGTGCTGCCTGTTCGATCTGGCGCGCGTAGAACGGCAGCCACTTGGCGTGGTTGAAGGTCACCGCGGCGGTGATACGGCCTCGATAGCCGTACGCCGCGGCGAACCGGCGGTCCGCCACCGAGCCCTGGACGACCATCACCTCGTCGGAGAAGGTCGGTACACCCACGGATTTGATGTTGATCCCGAACTGGGCGGACCAGAACCGCGGCATGTGCAGGTGCGGCCACCGGTCCGACTCGTCGCTCACCATGTTGTGCGCGGCCACCTCGGCCTGGGCCACGGCGTTGGCCCAGTGCTCCAGGGCCAGGAACTGGTAGCCGAACAGCGCGTTCGGCGACCGCGCCACGTCGCCGGCCACGAAGACGTCGTCCGTCACCACGCCGTTGATGTCGAAGGCGCGGCAGCCCGCGTCGCAGGCCACGCCCCACGGGCCGGCGGCGAGCCCGGAGTGGGCGAGCCATTCGACGTTGCGCTCGCCGCCCAGCGCGGCCACCACCACGTCGACGTCGAGCACGTCGCCGTCCGACAGCACCGCCCGCCGCACCCGGTGGTCGCCCTCGAGGCGGGTCACGGTCACGCCGCAGCGCAGGTCGACGCCGTGCGCGCGCTGCAGGTCGGCGGCGATCGAGCCGATGGTGGAGCCGAGCGCGCCCTCCAGCGGCGTGCTCGCGGCCTCGGCCACGGTCACGTCCAGGCCCAGCGAGCGGCACGTCGAGGCCACCTCCGAGCCGGTGAACCCGGCGCCGACGACGAGCACGCGGCCGGGGCGGGAGCCGTCGGCGGGCAGCAGGCGATGCTGCAGCGCGATCGCGTCGTCGCGGGTGCGCAGGACGAACACGCCGTCGAATTCCGGGCCGGGCCACGGGCGGGCGCGCACGCCGGTGGCGATCAGCAGGCGGTCGAACGGGACCGCGGTGCCGTCGCTGAGCTGCACCCGGCGGCCGGGCAGGTCCAGGGCGAGCGCGCGCACGCCGAGGCGCCAGCGGGCGTCGAGGTCGGACCGGCGCGGCAGGCCGGTCGCGTCGGGGCGGATGCGGCCGCCGAGGGCCTGTTTGGACAGGGGCGGGCGGTCGTACGGGCCGTAGGGCTCGTCGTCGATCAGCGTGAGCGAGCCCGAGTAGCCCTCCTCGCGCAGCGCCTCGGCCGCCCGCAAACCGGCGAGGGAGGCGCCGACGATCACGATGCGCCCGACGGAGGGGCCCGTCATCGCCGGCATGGCGACGGAGCTGACCCGGTCGAGCTGGATCGCCTGCACCGGGCACGCGGCCGCCGCCCGGCGCACGGCGGCGTCGACGGTCGGTGAGGGGTCGTAGAACAGGGCCTCGTCACCCTGTATCTGAAAGGCCGAGGGGGCGAGGAAGGCGCACTGCGCGTACCCCTGACACCTGGTGAGGTCGACAACCACACGCATGCGTCAAGCCTGGCAACGCGCGTGACGGGAGGACTCACCCCAAGGGAAGGGCCGCCCGGATCACGGTCCCGGAACCGGGCGCGCTGAGGATGTCGAGCGTCCCGCCCAGCAGCAGGGCCCGCTCGCGCATCGAGTGCAGCCCGAGCCGCCCCGGGAACGACGTCGACGGCGCGAAGCCCACGCCGTCGTCGGACACCTCCAGCACCACGCGGCTGTCGTCGCCGGCCAGCCGCACGGTGACCTGCGAGGCCTCGGCGTGCCGGGCGGCGTTGCCGAGGGCCTCCAGCGCGATGCGGTACAACGCCTCCTCCACCTGCGGGCTGACCGCCGGATCGGCGTCGAGTTGCAGCCCCCACCCGGCCCGCCCGGGCGTGGCGTGCAGGGTGTCGAAGGCGCTGCGCAGGGCCGCGGCGAGCCCGGCGCCGCCGAGGGTCTCGGGGCGCAGCCGCAGGATGATGCCGCGCAGGTCGGTCAGGCCCGCCGTGGCCGTCTCCTTGATCCAGGCCAGCGAGGCCTCGGCGTGCGCCGGGTTGCCGTAGAGCAGCTCCGCGGCCGTGCCCGCGCCGAGGCTGATGCCGTACAGCGTCTGCACCACCGAGTCGTGCAGGTCCCGAGCCAGCCGGGCCGGTGCGGCCAGCAGCTGCTCGGCGAGGGGCACGAACGGTGCCAGGCTGGACGGGCGGGGGGCCCGGCGCCCGGCGACGGCCAGCACCCCGCCGGTCACCGGCAGGTAGGTCGCGCGCCGGGTCCGGATCGGCCGCCGGGCCGCCAGGGCATCGGTGACGACCGCCGTGTCGAAACCGGCCGCCGACCCGGACACGACGGCCCCTCGCGCGTCGAAGACGACGACCGACGTCACGAGGGGGCCGCCGCGTGCACCGGGACCAGCCCGACCCGCATCGCGTAGAGCGCGGCCTGCGTGCGGCTGGACATGCCGAGCTTCTGCAGGATGTTACTGACGTGCGTCTTGACCGTCTGCGGCGCGATGTGCAGCTCCCGGGCGATCTGCCCGTTGGCGCGCCCGCGGGCCAGCAGCGTCAGCACCTCCTCCTCCCGCCGGGTCAGCTGCGGCGGGTTGGCCGGCACGTGCACGTCGCGTACCAGCCGGGCCGCGACCGCGGGGGAGAGCTGCACCTGGCCGGCGGCCGCGGCGCGCACGGCCCGGTGCAGCTCCTCGGCGTCGGTGTCCTTCAGGAGGTACCCCACCGCGCCCGCGTGCAGCGCGTCGGCGATGAGCTGCGGCTCGAGGTACCCGCTGAGCGCCACCACCTCCACGTCCGGCAGCTCCCGGCGGATCACACCGATCGCGGTGATCCCGTCGAGGACCGGCATCAGCAGGTCCATCAGCACGAGGTCGGGCCGCAGCTCGTGGGCCAGCGCCACGGCCTCCTGCCCGTCGGCCGCGGCGCCGACCGGCTCCAGGTCGCCGCTGAGCGACAGGAAGCGATACAGCCCCTCGCGCACCATGGCGTGGTCGTCTGCGATCAAGATCCGGGTACTCATCGCCGCGCGGACTACCCACAAAACGTCCAAGCGGTCTACGCCAAATGGGGGAGGCCGAAGGTGTGGGGCCCGGCAGCACCCCGGCGTGATGCCCCGGGGGCCCGTGCGTCGGCACGGTTGGGAGCGTGACGCACTCCTTGCACCGGCTGAGCCGGTTCTCCCTGGTGGGAGTCAGCGGTGTCGTCGTGAACAACGTCGCCCTGCTCACGCTGCACGGGCTGCTCGGGCTCGCGCTGCTGCCCGCGACCGTGGCCGCGGTCGAGCTCGCCCTCGTGTCCAACTACGTGCTGCACGAACTGTGGACCTTTCGCCGGAGGCGCCTTTCGCTGACGCGCTTCGCCTACTTCAGTCTCGCCGGGCTGGCCGCCCTGCCCGTCAACGTGATCGTCGTCCAGCTGCTGGTCGCACTCGGCCTGCACTACCTCCCCGCCAACCTGGTCGGTATCGCGGCCGGCTTCGGGGTCAACTTCGCCGTCAGCTCGAAGTGGATTTGGAGTGAACGCACCGATGGAGCAGCTGGTGTTGGCCGTCCTCACGCTGATCTCGCTGGTGCTGACGGTGCAGGCGGCGCACGCCCTGTATCTCATGATCTACACGTGGGACCAGCCCGAGGCGGACGCCAAGGCCCGGGTGCCCGATCAACGTGCTACGCCGGAACTCTCCTTCACCGCCATCCTCCCGGCGCGCCACGAGGAGGAGGTCATCCAAGCCACCATCGCCCGCGCCGCGTCCGCTGACTACCCGCCGCACCTGGTGCAGATCCTCGTCGTGTGCTCGGCGGACGACGTGGGCACCATCGAGCAGGCCCGGGCCCAGGTGAGCGCCCTGCGAGCGGTCGGGCGCAGCAACGTCGACGTGGTCGTGTTCGACGACGGGCCGATCAACAAGCCGCACGGGCTCAACACCGCGCTGCGCCACGCCACCAGCGACGTGGTGTCCATCTTCGACGCCGAGGACGAGGTCCAGCCGGAGCTGTTCGACATCGTCAACACCATCATGCTGTCCGACGACGTCAGCGTCGTGCAGGCCGGCGTACAGCTGATGAACTTCGACTCCAACTGGTACTCGACGTTCAACGTCCTGGAGTACTTCTTCTGGTTCCGCAGCCGCCTGCACTACCACGCCAAGAACGGCGCGATCACCCTCGGCGGCAACACGGTCTTCTTCAAGAAGGACCTCATCGAGCGCCTCGGCGGCTGGGACGAGACGAACCTGACCGAGGACGCGGACATCGGCCTGCGGGTCTCCAGCATGGGGGAGAAGGTCCGGGTGGTCTATGACGACCGGTACGTCACCAAGGAGGAGACCCCGCCGACCCTGCAGAGCTTCATCAAGCAGCGCACCCGCTGGTGCCAGGGGTTCATGCAGACGCTCGGCAAGGGCACCTGGAAGCTGATGCCCAACCGGCGGCAGCGGTTCCTGGCCTGGTACACCCTGGCCTTCCCGCACGTGCAGGCGATGCTCGGCTTCTACCTGCCGGTCGCGATGCTGTCCGCGTTCGTGCTCAGCGTGCCGGTGCCGGTCGCGATGCTGTCGTGGCTGCCGGTCCTGCTGCTCGGCGCGCACTTCGTGATGTCCGTCGTCGGGCTGTACGAGTTCACCGGCGCGCACGGGCTCAAGGCCGGGCCGGGCACCGTGGTGAAGATGGCGCTGACCTGGTTCCCGTACCAGATGGTGCTGTCCTACGCGGCCGGCCGGGCGCTCTACCGCCAGCTCAAGGGCGCGACCAACTGGGAGAAGACGGCCCACGTCGGCGCCCACCGCACCGAGGCTCCGGAGCTGACCAATGTCGGCTGACGTTCTTACCAGACCTGGCAAAAAGCCATCACCCCGCAGCGTCAAGGTCTCCCCGAAGGCCCCGAAGCTGCTCATCGCCGTGTCGCTGCTGATCGGGCTCGTGAGCCACGGCTGGAACATGTTCCGGTATCCGCTGTACCTCACCGACGAGGGCATCTACATGGAGCAGGCCTGGTCGGTGCTCAAGGAGGCCAAGCTCTCCCCGTACACGTACTTCTACGACCACGCCCCGATGGGCTGGCTGGCCCTGGCCGGCTGGGTCGGCATCCTGCCGGGTGGCTTCCAGGCCTTCGGCAACGCCATCAACACCGGCCGGGCGCTCATGCTCATCGTGCACCTGGCGTCGGTGTTCCTGATGTTCGAGACGGTGCGCCGGTTCACCGCCTCCAAACCGGCGGCGTTCCTGGCCGTGTTCGTCTTCAACCTCTCGCCGCTCGGGGTGTACTACCAGCGCCAGGTCCTGCTCGACAACCTCATGATGTTCTGGATCCTGCTCGGGCTCTACATGCTGGCCCGGCGCGACGGGCGGATCGTCACCGCGATGGGCGCCGGCGCCTGCTTCGGCCTGGCGCTGGTGACGAAGGAGAACGCGCTGTTCCTGCTGCCCGGCTGCGCGTACCTGCTGCACAAGACCATCCGGGAGCAGTCCAACCGGCGCTTCGGGCTCAGCTTCTGGTGGTTCGCCTTGCTGGCCCCGGTCACCGCGTACCTGCTGTTCGCCCAGATCAAGAACGAGCTGTTCCCGGAGGGCCTGCACTTCAGCCCGGACAACAACCAGCTCAAGGGCCACGTGTCGCTGCTCAACACCATCTGGTGGCAGCTGCACCGCAACTCCAACAGCTCCACCGGCCTGTCGTTCACCTACCTGCTGCAACAGAGCTGGCTGTTCAAGGACCGGTACATCCTCATCGGCGGCGTCGCCGCCACGGTGCTCACGCTCATCTCGGGCCGGCGCAACAAACGGCTGCGCACGCCGATGCTCGCCTGCGCCCTGATGGCCCTCGGATACGCGTTCTACTTGAGCCGCAGCGCGCTGCTCGACTTCTACATCGCGCCGATGGTGCCGCTGTTCGCGCTGAACCTGGGCATGTTCTTCGGCTGGCTGACCCGGCGCACCAACCAGGGCGGGGCGGCCGTGCTCGTCGCCTGCCTGCTGGTGCCGGTGCTGGTGATGCCGGGCGGGTTCCTGGTGAAGTACAACGCCAGGGGCCAGCTGGAGTTCAGCGACGCCTACCGGCTGCCGCTGACCCAGTTGCAGGAGCAGCAGGTCGCCTGGATCAAGGCGAACATCCCGACCAATGCGCGGCTCATCATCGACGACGACATATGGGTGGCGCTGCACGACAGCAACCCGCCGTACAAGAACGCACACCCGCACTACAAGGCCACGTCCGACCCCGACGTGCGGGACAAGGTCTTCCACTCCAGCTGGGAGAACGTCGACTACGTCGTGATGTCGAACAAGATGCGCGACGCACTCCAGCGCGGCGGCGAGACCTGGATCATCGAGGCGATCGACCAGCACGGGCAGACCGTCTGGCAGGCCACCCGGGGCGACGTCTCGCTGTCAATTGTCAAGATCGGCAATACGTCCTAGCTGGAGTGGAGCCATGCAGACGCTCAAGCACCGGCCGGCGGCCGGCCGAAACCGGAAGCGGAAACGACCGAAGATCTCACGCAAACGGCTGCTGCTGGCCGGGGCGGCGGTGGTGCTGCTCGTCATGGCGGGGCGCTCGCTGCTGCCCGCCATGGGCATCAAGGCCCCCGGCATCGGAGGCTCGTCCGAGGAGACCCCGAGCACGGTGGTGACCAAGGCCCCGCCGGCCCCGACGATCGATCTGAACGGGGTCATGGTGCAGGGCGGCGGCTCGCCGATGATCACCCTGAACCCGGGCCTGGTGCGGCTCGGCGGCGGCGTGACCGTCCAGGGGTCGGGCTTCGACCAGGGCTCGATGGTCGACGTGTACCTCGGCCCGTCCACGGCGCCGGGGCAGAAGGCCCCGCCGAGCGGCGCACCCGGCTCCAAGCCGCACCAGGTGGCCACCGCGAAGGCCGGCAAGTGGGGCGTGTTCACGGCCAACTTCACGATGCCCAACAAGATGACCGTGCCCGTGCAGGAGGTCACCGCGCAGGCGCGCGGCAGCGACAAGGTGGCGAAGGCCGACGCGTCGGTGGCCCAGGGCGCCGGCCAGGCGACGCTCTCGGCGATCGTCGGCAAGCCCGGCGACACGATCAACCTGACGGTGAAGGGGTTCGCCCCCGGCGAGCAGCTCAACGTCTACTGGGGCCGGATCAACGGCGACCCGAACCTCACCCTCAAGGCCGACGAGGGTGGCTCGGTGGGTAAGACGCCCATCAGAGTTGGCGTCACGGCGGTCGGCACGACAAGTCTGGTGGTCGTGGGCAAGACCAGTGGCGCGGCGGCGAGCGCGCCGTTCCAGGTGCTGCGGTTGTACCCGTCCATCAAGCTGGCGCCGTACGCCGTGAAGGCCACCCAGAAGATCACCTTCTCCGGCTCCGGCTTCGCGCCCGGGGAGCGGGTGCTGGTGCGCCTCAACGCGGCCGGGGGCCAGCCGGTCATGGCGATCTCGACCGACGACGCCGGCGTGTTCAAGGGCGCCGGGCTGGTGATGCCGTTCCAGCTCAAGGGCGCCCAGTCGCTGGTGTTCACCGGCGAGCAGAGCCGGGCGGCGGTCTCCACCGGCTTCACCATCCTGCCGTTCACCCCGCAGGCGCGCACGAACGCGTACGGCGGTCTGCCCGGCACCGTGGTGAACTTCTACGCCACCCAGTTCGCGCCGAACGAGGCCGTGCACGTGACCGTCAGGACCGCCAAGGGCGCCACGCCGCAGCTGGTGGCCGCGTTCCGGGTCGACGCGAAGGGCACGGCGAGGGCGGTCGGGCAGTACACGATTCCGGGCAACACCGAGGACACCGTGGTCTTCCAGCTGCACGGCCAGCGCAGCGACGCGACCGCGACGGTGAACTTCAAGGTCGACAAGTCCGGCGGCCCGGTGGACATCCCGTCCGCGAAGCCCTACGTGGTGCCCAAGGATCTGGAGAACTGATTCCGGTGTACTGGCAGGCGTTCCGCGCCGCCCCGGAGGCGTTGGTCGTGTTCGACGCCGCCGGGGTGGTGCGCCTGGCCAGCACCGCCGCGGAGGCCCTGTTCCGCCGCGACACCGCCGACCTGGTGGGGCGCCGCGCGGACGAGCTGTTCGTCGGCAAGCCCACGTTCACGGCCGAGGCGCCGACCGAGGCCGTGATCCGGCTGCCCGACGGCGGTGAGCTGGACGTCGAGGTGCGGGTGCGCACGCTGGAGGGCGACCCGAGCGGGATGCTCTCCCTGCACGTGGAGGAGCGCGTGGCGGACTCGCGCCGCCGGGCGGCTATGGAGCAGCGCATCGCCCGGCTCGCGCTCACCGGCCAGGAGCAGGGCGAGCTGCTCGGCGACGTGATCGTCACCCAGGAGCGGGAGCGGGCCCGCATCGCCGCCGGGGTGCACGACGACAGCCTGCAGGTGATCACCGCGGCCACCCTGCGCCTGCAGCAGCTGCGTCACCGCCTGTCCGACCCGGAGGACCTCGCGATCCTGGACCGGCTCGAGGCCTCGCTGGTGCAGGCGGCGGAGCGGCTACGACGGCTCATCTTCGACTTCCGCCCGCCGCGGCTGGCCGACGACGGGCTCGCCGCGGCCGTCGAGGACCTGCTCGACGACCTCGCCGAGCAGCACGGCATCGGCGTCCGCGTCGACTCGCGGCTCACCGGCGAGCCCGCGCTGCCGACCCGGGTGCTGCTGTTCCGGATGCTGCAGGAGGCGGTCGCCAACGTCGGCAAGCACGCCGGGGCGGATCGGTGCACGGTCATCCTCGGCGAGGAGGAGGGCGGGTACCTGGTCCGGGTCGTCGATGACGGCGTCGGCGCCGAGAACCTGCACACCGACCCGGGCCACCTCGGGCTGCTGCTCATGCGGGAGCGGGCGGCGCTGGCCGGCGGGTGGTTCCGGATCAGCAGCCTGCCGGGGCGCGGGACCACCGTCACGTTCTGGGTGCCGCGCGGCGCCGACCTCGAATCCAAGGGAGCCGTACCGTGACTCGTCCGCCCTACCGGGTGCTCATCGTCGAGGACCACCAGGTGGTCGCCGAAGGGCTCGCGGCGCTGCTCAACGAGCACCCGGAACTGCGCGTGGTGGCCCTGGCCGGCCGGGTCGGCGAGGTCGAGCACCTGGCCGACGTGGAGCGGGTCGACGTCGTGCTGTGCGACTTCTGGCTGCCCGACGGCACCGGCGCCGAGGCCGTCGCGGCGCTGCGGGCCCACCAGCCCGACGTCGCCGTGGTGTTCCTCAGCGCCGACCAGAGCGACCGGGTGATTCTCACCGCGCTGGAGGCGGGGGCGGCCGGCTACCTGGTCAAGAGCGCCGGCGGGGCCGACGTCGCCGAGGCGGTGCGCCGGGCCGTCGACGGGGAGATCCTCGTCCCGGCCCGCCAGCTGGCGAAGCTCCTGGCCCGCCGCCGCGAGCAGGCCCAGCGCTCCGAGGAGCACGCCCGGCGCCTGGACAGCCTCACGCCCCGGGAGCGGGAGATCCTCGCGCTCATGACCGAGGGCATGGACAACCGGGACATCGCGCGGGAGCTCAGCATCAGCTACACCACCGTGCGCAGCCACGTGCGGCACCTGCTGAGCAAGATGGGGGCCCGCTCGAAGCTCGAGGCGGTCGTCCGGGCCGCGGAGTGGGACCCCTCGTCGTCGGTGGGCGGCTGACCCGCGTTCGAAGCCACCTCCAGCCATCTTCAAGCCACCCCCAAGCCGCCTTCAAGGCCGTGACCTGCGGCTTCTGCCGCACGGCGGGCCGTTCTCCCGCAATTGGTGGATGCACATTTCCGGCATTTGTACGCTGACCGCATATGTCCGAAATCCGTAACGTGTTGACCTGCCCCGCCGTCAGACGTGAGGACAGGTCAGCTCTATGGGTCGTACGCGCCTTTACTGGATTTCCGCACTGGTCGCGCTCGCCGTTGCCGCCGTCGCACTGGTGCCGCTGCTCGTCAGCAGCGACAAGGACGACAAGAAGGTCCACCCCGCCCGGGCGGACTCCGCCCAGCGGCTGCAGATGCCGTTGCACGCCGTAGGCTCGAAGATCGTCGACGCCCGCGGCGTGACCGTGCAGTTCACCGGCGTCAACTGGTTCGGGCTGGAGACCAACACCTTCGCCCCGCACGGGCTGTGGTCGCGCAAGCTCGACGACATGCTCGACCAGATGGTCGCGCAGGGCTTCAACTCGATGCGCCTGCCGTTCAGCAACGAGCTGTTCGACCCGGCGTCGAAGCCCAACGGCGTCGACTACGCGCTCAACCCGGACCTCAAGGGCCTGACCGGCCCGCAGCTCATGGACAAAGTCGTCGAGGGCGCGACGAAGCGCGGCATGATGGTCATCCTCGACCGGCACCGCCCGACCTCCCAGGGCCAGAGCAACCTCTGGTACACCGACAAGGTCAGCGAGGACCGCTGGATCTCGGACTGGGTGAAGCTCGCCAAGCAGTACAAGAACAACCCGCTCGTGGTCGGCGCCGACCTGCACAACGAGCCGCACGGCGAGGCCACCTGGGGCGACGGCAACGAGAAGACCGACTGGCAGGCCGCCGCGCAGCGGGCCGGCGACGCGGTGCTCAAGGCCAACCCGAACTGGCTCATCGTCGTCGAGGGCATCGAGAACTACAAGACCGCCGACGGCCAGAGCGACGGCTACTGGTGGGGCGGCAACCTGCAGGGCGCCAAGGAGCACCCGGTCAAGCTCTCCGACCAGTCCAAGCTGGTGTACTCCGCGCACGACTACAGCCCGAAGGTCTGGTCGCAGCAGTGGTTCACCGACCCGAAGTTCCCGGCCAACATGCCCGCGCTGTGGGACAAGCAGTTCGGCTACCTGGTGAAGAACAACACCGCCCCGGTGCTGATGGGTGAGTTCGGCGGACGCTCGGTGGCCGAGACCGACGCCCAGGGCAACAAGGACCTGGAGGGCATCTGGCAGCGCAACCTCGTCAAGTACCTCAAGGACAACGGGCTCAGCTACACGTACTGGGCCTGGAACCCGAACTCCGGTGACACCGGCGGGGTCCTGAAGGACGACTGGACGACGGTCGACGCCGACAAGGCCGCGCTCCTGAAGACCTACCAGGCGCCGCTGGCGGCCGCGGCGCAGTAGTACAGCAAGGCCCTCCCTCCGCTGCTAGATTGCGCGGGGGGAGGGCCTTTCTCATGCCTGAGTCAGATACGGTCGTCGATTCCACCGCCGGGCCGCTCAACGCGATCCTCCGCATCCCCGACGGCCCGGTCCGCGGAGGGCTCGTGCTGTCCGACGGCTCCGGCCCGGCCGACCGCCACGCCTGGCAGGGAGTGCCCGGCTGGCTCGCCGAGCGGGGGATCGCCACCCTGCGCCACGACAAGCCCGGCTGCGGCGGCTCGCCCGGCGACTGGCGCACCCAGACCTTCGCCGACCGCGCCGCCGAGGGCCTCGCGGCGCTGACCGTGCTGCGCAAGCAGGCCGGGGTCGAGCGGGCCGGCCTGATCGGCTACAGCCAGGGCGGCTGGGTCTCGCTGCTGGCCGCCGTCACCGTCCCGGACCAGGTCGACTTCGTGGTCACCCTCGGCGGGCCGTACGTCGGGGTCGAGGAGCAGGAGCGCACCCTGCTCGCCCGGGTCATGCGCCGCAAGGGCGTGCCCGAGGACCACATCGCGGCCGGGCTGGCCTGGGCCGACGAGCGCGCCGCCCGGCTGGCCGCCGGCGAGGACCCGGCCCAGGTGCACGCCGACCAGGCCGGCTTCGCCGGCGACGACTGGGCCGCGATCGTCTGCGACCGGCCCTACGACACGCCGGAGGAGCTCGGGTTCTTCGCCCGGATGCTGGCCTTCGACCCCGCCGCGGTGCTGCCGTTCCTGCAGTGCCCGCTGCTGGCCCTCTTCGGCGCCGACGACGAGCACGTGCCCGTCGAGCGCAGCCTGCAAATCCTGGGGGAGCGGCTGCCGTCGCGGCACCGGGGCACGAACGGGATCGGGGTGTTCCCGGGGGTCGGCCACATGCTGTATCCGGTGCCCCCGCGAGCCGGTGTTTCCCTGTTCGAGCAGCTTTCTCCCGGGTTCCTGCCGCTGCTCGGGGCCTTCCTGGAGCGGGTCGCCCCATAGGGTTCCGCCGATTCTGTGTGGCCCGACCACATAGCGACGTGCCCGACGCCACTCCTAGCGTGTGCGAACACCCGCCAGCAGGCGCTGGCCTTAACACGGCGTTCACACGGAGGAAGCGTTGATCAGGCATTCAGGCGCGCCGCGGCGGCTGTTGGTCGCGGTGCTGGGACTCACGCTCGCCGCGACGTTCGCGTCTGCGTGCAGCAGCCCGCAGGAGGCCGCGCAGGAGCCGGCCGGCGACGGCGCGCCCATCAAGGTCGGGCTCGTGTACTCGCAGACCGGCCCGCTCGCGTCCTACGGCAAGCAGTACATCGAGGGATGGAAGGCCGGGCTCGCCTACGCGACCAAGGGCACCGGCAAGGTCGGCAACCGCCCGATCGAGGTCAAGGAGGCCGACGACGCCGGTGACGCGGCCAAGGCGGTCTCGGCCGCCAAGGACCTCATCGGCCAGGGCTACAAGATCCTCGCCGGCAGCACCTCGTCCGGCGTCGCGAGCCAGATGGCCCCGCTGGCCGCGCAGAACAAGGTCCTGTTCGTCTCCGGACCCGCGGCCACCGACGCGGTGACCGGCATCAACAAGTACACCTTCCGCTCCGGTCGCCAGTCCTACCAGGACGTCCTCGCGGCCAAGTCCTACCTGACCGCCCCCTCGGGCAAGAAGGTCCTCGTGTTCACGCAGGAGGGCGCCTTCGGCAAGTCGAACGCGGACGCCGTGAAGGCCGTCATCGGCGGGGCGGGCGCCACCGTCGACGCGATCTCGGTGCCGGCCAACGCCACCGACTTCACCGGCTTCGCGGTGCAGGCCAAGAACGCCAAGGCCGACATGGTCTTCGTCGCGTGGGCGGGCACCACCGCCACCGCGATGTGGCAGGCCCTCGACCAGCAGGGCGTGCTCGGCTCGACGCTCGTCGTCACCGGCATCGACCAGCGCGCCTCCTGGCCGACGTTCGGCGCCGCCGGGTCGAAGATCTCGCTGCTGGCCCACTACTTCGACGGGGCCAGCGACAACGAGGCCACCGCGGCGCTGCGCAAGGGCGTCGACGGCGGCAAGGTCGACCTGTTCCACCCGGACGGCTTCACCGCCGCGCAGATGGTGGTCCGGGCCGCGCAGGAGGGCGGCGACGACGTCGACAAGATGGTCGCCGCGCTCGAGGGCTGGTCGTTCGACGGCGTCAAGGGCAAGCTCACGGTCCGCAAGGAGGACCACGCCCTGCTCCAGCCGATGTTCCAGGGCAAGTTCAGCGGCTCCGGCGCCGACCTCAAGCCGGAGCTGGTGAAGGCGATCGACCCGGCCGACGCCGCGCCGCCGGTCGCGCAGATGAAGGGCTGAGCCGGTGGCCGAAGCCCCGGTGCCGGCGGCCGGTGGTGTCCTCGCGGACGCCCCGGCCACCGGCCTGCTCAGCACCCGGCGCCTGACCTGGCGGGTGGGCGGGGTCGCCATCGTCGACGGGGTCAGCCTCGACCTCGCCGAGGGCGAGTTCCTGGCCGTCATCGGCCCCAACGGCGCCGGCAAGACCTCGCTGTTCAACCTCATCTCGGGGCTGCGCAAGCCGTCGGACGGGTCGGTGTCGCTCGACGGCCGGGACGTGACCCGGCTGGCGCCGTACCGGCGGGCCCGGCTCGGCCTCGGGCGCACGTTCCAGTCGTCCTCGGTCTTCGCCTCGCTCACCGTCGCGGCCAACGTGCGCCTGGCCGTGCAGGCCCGCCGCGGCGGCTCGATCCGGCCCTTCCCGCTGCCGGGCCGGGACCGCGAGGTCGCCGAGCGCGCCGAGCGGGTGCTGTGGCGGGTCGGCCTCGACCACCGCGCCGGGGCCAACGCCGGCACCCTGGCCCACGGCGAGAAGCGCAAGCTCGAGATCGCGCTGCTGCTCGCGGGCGAGCCGCGGGTGCTGCTGCTCGACGAGCCGATGGCCGGGGTCAGCGCCGAGGACGTGCCCGGCCTGGTGGCGCTGATCCGCACCCTGACCCGCGAGGAGCGGCGCAGCGTGCTCATGGTCGAGCACCACATGGACGTCGTGCTCGACCTGGCCGACCGGGTCGCCGTCATGCACCACGGGGCGCTGCTGGTCTGCGACACCCCGGACGTGGTCATGGCCGACCGCACCGTCCAGGAGGCGTACCTGGGAGAGAAGCTGTGACCATCCTCGACATCGCGGGACTGGACGTCCGCATCGCCGGCTCGCACATCCTGCAGGGCGTCACGTTCGGGGTCGCGCCGCAGGGCGTCACCGCGCTGCTCGGGCGCAACGGCGTCGGCAAGACCACGACCCTCAAGGCGGTGCTCGGCCTGCTGCCGCGCGGCGCCGACCTGGCCGGCGAGGTGCGCTTCGGCGGGCGGCGGGTGACCCGGCAGCAGACCTTCAAGCTGGTGCGCGACGGGCTCGGCTACGTGCCGGAGGACCGCGGCGTCTTCGGCGGCCTGACCGTGGCCGAGAACCTCCGCCTCGCCGAGCGCCCCGGCGCCGCCCCGGACTACGAGCGCGTCTACGGCCTCTTCCCCGAGCTGCAGCGCCGCGGCCGGCAGCGGGCCGGCACGCTCTCGGGCGGCCAGCAGCAGATGCTCGCGATCGGGCGGGTGCTGCTCAACCCCAACCGGCTGCTGCTCATCGACGAGCCGACCAAGGGCCTCGCGCCGAAGGTCGTCGGCGAGGTCGCGGCCGCCCTGCACGCCGTCGCCCAGGTGGTGCCGATGCTGCTGGTCGAGCAGAACCTGGCCGTCGTGCGGCGCCTGGCCCAGGACGCGGTCGTCATCGCGGCGGGCAAGGTCGCCTACACGGGGCCGGCGCCCGATCTCCTGGACTACACCGAGAAGACCAAGTCGCTGCTGGGCGTCGGAAAGGCGGACCACGCATGAGCACGATCGTGTTGCTCACGCTGACTGGGCTGGGGTTGGCGGCCTTGTACTTCCTGGTCGCCTCGGGGCTCGCGCTCGTCTTCGGCCTCGCGGACGTGCTCAACTTCGCGCACGGGCTGTTCCTCTCCGTCGGGGCCTACGCCACCTGGTGGGCGGCCGGGCACCTGCCCGGGGCCGGGCCGAGCGGCTGGGGCTTCGCACTCGCCGTGCTCTTCGGCGTCGTGTGCGGGACGGCCGTCGCCGCGCTGGTCGAGCTGGTGCTCATCCGGCCGCTGTACCGCCGCACGATCGAACAGGTCCTCGTGACCGTCGGCCTCTCGCTGGCGGGCGTGGCGCTGCTGCAGGCGTCGTGGGGGAGCGACCCCCGGCCCTACCCGCGTCCACAGTGGACACAGGAGCTGACCACGATCGCCGGGGCGCGCGTGCCCAACGACCGGTTCCTGCTCATCGGGGCCGCGATCGCGGTGCTGCTCGGGCTGCTGGCCTTCCTGAAGTACACCCGGATCGGTCTGGTCATCCGCGCGGGCGTCGAGGACCGCTCGATGGTCACCGCGCTCGGCATCGACGTGCGGCGCGCGTTCACCCTCGTGTTCGCCATCGGGGGCGCGGCCGCGGCCCTGGCCGGCGCGCTCGGCGGCGTGTTCACCGGCGCGATCTCGCCGACCGGCGGCAGCTCCCTGCTCATCTTCGGGTTCATCGTCGTCGTCATCGGCGGCATGGGCTCGGTCACCGGCGCCGCCTACGCCGCGGTCGCGGTCGGGCTGCTGCAGCAGTTCGTCAACTACACCTCGCCGGGCCTGGGGGACATCTGCGTCGTCGCCCTGCTCGCGGTCGTGCTCCTCGTCCGTCCCCAAGGGATCACCGGGAAGGTCGCCACCTCATGACGACACAGACCGCCCAGTCCGCCCGCAGTGCCCCGGCCCCCGCGCCGGGGCGGGGCCGGATCCCGCTCGCCCGCTTCGGCCCGCTCGTGGCCCTCGTGATCCTCATCGCGCTGCCGTACTGCGGCCTGCGGATCCCCGGCGTCTTCGACTCGGCCGTGAACGCCCCCGGCACCCTGCAACTGCTGGCCCTGTGCCTGGTCTTCGGCGCCCTGGCGATGGGCTACGACCTGCTCTTCGGCCGCACGGGGATGCTCTCGTTCGGCCACGCGCTCTACTTCGCGGCCGGGGTCTACGGCACCGACATGCTCGTCACCAAGGCCGGCTACGGGCTGTGGACCGCGATCCTGCTGGCCGTGATCGGCACCGCGGTCCTCGCCGCGCTGCTCGGCGCGATCGCGCTGCGCACCGGCGGGATCGCGTTCGCCATGGTGACGCTCGCCTTCGCGCAGGTCGCCGCGATCACCATCGGGCGCGACCCGGGCGGGGCCACCGGCGGCGAGGAGGGCCTGCCGATGGACTCCTCGAAGGTACCGGACTTCCTCGTGGGCGTGACCAACACGGTGAACCTGTACTGGCTCGCCCTCGCCGCGCTCGTGATCACCGTGCTCGTCGTGCACGCGATCGGCGACTCCCCGGCGGGGCGCGTGCTGGCCGCGATCCGCGACGACGAGCGCCGGGTCGGGGTGCTCGGCCTCGACCCGTACCGCTACCGGCTCTTCGCCTTCACCGTCGCCGGCG
This sequence comes from Dactylosporangium sp. NPDC000244, assembly GCF_040300725.1. Taxonomy (NCBI): domain Bacteria; kingdom Bacillati; phylum Actinomycetota; class Actinomycetes; order Micromonosporales; family Micromonosporaceae; genus Dactylosporangium; species Dactylosporangium sp. NPDC000244. The sequence continues at coordinate 129,567 of NZ_JBEPEH010000010.1, read as the reverse complement.
GCCTCGCCGGGCTCGCGGGGGCCATGTACGCGCTGCTCATCGGCGGCGCGACCCCGCACATCGCGGCCTCCGACCAGACCCTGACGCTGCTGGTGATGGTGGTGCTCGGCGGGCCGGGCACGCGCTGGGGGCCGCTCATCGGCGGGTTCCTGTTCACCTACCTCGACTACCGGCTCGTGGCCCTGGGCGACTCGGACGCGGTCGCCGGGCTGCCCGGGTTCCTGCGGGGACCGCTGTCGCAGCCGCTGTTCATCCTCGGCACCGTGTTCATCCTGGCGGTGTACTTCTTCCCCGGCGGCCTGGCCGGCCTGCGCACCCGTCTGGGCCCGCTCGCGCGCTGGATTCCCGAGCGCCGCACATAGAGCGCGACACATAGCTTTATATGTAAATATGTGGATTGCCTCCGTGGTGACCCCGGGAGTGGCGGCCGTAGCTTGTGACGGCCGTCACTTCTTGTTGTCCAAGGGGGTGTGTCCCACATGGATGGTTCCGCGCTCGTCGCGCGCGGCCTCACCCGCGACTTCCGGGGCTTCCGGGCCGTCGACGGGGTCGATCTCGATGTCGCGGCCGGTGCCGTGCACGCGCTCGTCGGGCCCAACGGGGCCGGCAAGACGACCCTGTTCAACCTGCTGACCGGGTTCCTCGCGCCGACCGCCGGGCGGATCGAGCTCGCCGGCCGGGACATCACCGGGCTCGCGCCCGAGCGGGTCGCCCGCCTCGGCCTGGCCCGCTCGTTCCAGATCGCGAGCCTCTTCCCGCAGCAGACCGTGCAGGCCCACGTCGAGCTGGCGCTGCAGGGCGGCACCTCCCTCGGCTGGGCCTTCTGGCGCTCCGAGCGGCCGCTGCGGCGCTTCCGGGACGGCGCCCTGCACCTGCTGGAGCGCGTCGGGCTCGCCGAGTCCGCGCAGGAGCCCGCCGGCCGCCTGCCGTACGGGCGCAAGCGGGCCCTGGAGCTGGCGATCGCGCTCGCCCTCGACCCGAAGGTGCTGCTGCTGGACGAGCCGACCGCCGGCATGGGGGTCGAGGACGTCGAGCGGACCGTCGAGCTCATCGCGGCGGTCCGCGACGGGCGCACCGTCGTGCTGGTCGAGCACAACATGAGCGTCGTCGGGCGGCTCGCCGACCGGGTCACCGTCCTGCAGGCCGGGCGGGTCCTGGCCGAGGGGCCGTACGAGGCCGTGCGGGCCGACGAGCGCGTGGTCGAGGCCTACCTGGGCAGCGCCGATGCTGCGCATTGAGGGGCTGTCCGCCTGGTACGGCGAGGCGCGCGTGCTGCGCGACGTCGGCCTGCACGTGGCCGAGGGCGAGGTCGTGACCCTCTGCGGGCGCAACGGGGCCGGCAAGACCACGCTCCTGCGCTGCGTCATGGGCCTGCACACCGGCCAGTCCGGCACGGTCGAACTGGCCGGGCGGGACATCACGAAACGTCCGCCGCACGCCCGGGCGCGGGCCGGCCTCGGCTGGGTGCCGGACGACCGGGGCGCCTATGCCACGCTCAGCGTCGCCGAGCACCTGGCGCTGCCGCCGGTGGTCGGGCCCCGGCCGTGGAGCCTGGCGGCGATCCACGAGGCGTTCCCGAACCTCCACGAGCGCCGCCGCAGCCCGGCGACCACGCTGTCCGGCGGCGAGCAGCAGATGCTCGCGCTGGCCCGGGTCCTGCAGATGGGCGCCACCGTCCTGCTCTGCGACGAGCCCACCGAGGGGCTCTCGCCGCTGCTCGTGCGGCGGGTCGGCGAGATCCTGCGCCGGGCCCGCGACCACGGCGTCACGGTCCTGCTGGTCGAGCAGAACCTGCGCTTCGCCACCACCGTCGCCGACCGCCACTACCTGCTCGCCGAGGGCCGTATCGCCGGCGAGTTCGACAACGCCGACGTGCGTTCCCGCGAGGACGAGCTCCTCGCGCACCTGGGCATCTGACCGGAGGTACACCTATGAAGCGTTTGGTTGTTCTCGGCACCGCCGCAGTCCTGCTGCTCGCCGGGTGCGGCGGCGGTGGCCCCCGCTCCACGGGCGGCGGCGGGCTCACCGGCGGCAAGATCGTGCTGGGCGTGCTCAACGACCAGTCCGGCGTCTACGCGCAGCTGTCGGGCAAGAACTCCGTCGTGGCCGTGCAGATGGCCATCGAGGATTTCAAGGCCAAGTACGGCGACAAGGCGATCACCACGAACATCACCGTGGAGACCGCGGACCACCAGAACAAGCCCGACGTCGCCAACACCCGCGCGAGCGAGATGTACGACCGCCAGGGCGTCGACGCGATCCTCGACGTGCCCACGTCCTCGGCCGCGCTGAAGGTCGCCGACGTCGCCAAGCAGGCCAAGAAGCTGTACTTCAACATCTCCGGCGCCACCACGGACCTGACCGGCAAGTCCTGCAACAAGTACACGTTCCACTACGCCTACGACACGGCGATGCTCGCCAACGGCACCGGCACCGCGGCCACCCAGGCCGGGGCCAGGAACTGGTACATCGTCTACCCCGACTATGCCTTCGGCCAGGACATGCAGAAGTCCTTCGCCGCGGCGGTCGGCAAGGGCGGCGGCACGGTGGTGGCCAGCGACCCGACGCCGTTTCCCAACGACAACTTCTCCACGTTCCTGCTCAAGGCGCCGACGCTGAACCCGAAGCCGGACGTGCTGGGCACCATGCAGGCGGGCGCCGACCTGGTGAACCTCGTCAAGCAGTACAACGAGTTCAAGCTCAAGGACAAGGGCATCGGGCTGGCCGTGGGCCTCATGTTCCTGACCGACATCCACTCGCTCACCCCCGACGCGCTGGCCGGCACCACCTTCACCGACGCGTGGTACTGGAACTTCGACGAGCGCAACCGCGCCTGGGCCGACAAGTTCGCCGCGCGCACCGGCGGGCAGCGCCCCACGTTCGCCCACGCGGCCAACTACTCCGCCGCGACGCAGTACCTCGAGGCGGTCCAGGCGGCCGGCACCGACGACGCCGACGCGGTGGTCAAGCAGCTCGAGGGCAAGAAGGTCGACGACTTCTTCCTGCGCGGCGGCGAGTTCCGGGCCGCCGACCACCGGGTGCTGCACGACGCCTACCTGGCGAAGGTCAAGCCGAGCTCCGAGGTCAAGGAGGCGTGGGACTACGAGCAGATCGTCAAGACCATCCCGGCCCAGGAGGCCTTCCGCGCCCCGTCGCCGGACTGCAGGCTCTGATCCGCGATGGGCCTGCTCACCCACACGGTGAACGGACTGGTCGGGGGCGGCTTCTACGCGCTGCTCGCCCTCGGCCTGGCCGTCATCTTCGGCCTGCTCCGCGTGGTCAACTTCGCGCACGGGGCGTTCTACATGCTCGGCGCGGTCGGGGCCTTCTTCCTGCTGGACTCCCTCGGGCTGTCCTTCTGGGTCGCCCTGGCGGTCGTGCCGGTCGTGCTCGGCCTGCTCGGCGTGGCGCTGGAGCGCACGGTCGTGCGCCGGCTGGCCGCCCTGGACCCGCTCTACAACTTCCTGCTCACGTTCGGCCTGACGCTGATCCTCCAGGACGCGGTGAAGTCGCGCTACGGCACGCAGTCCAAGCCGTACGGCGCGCCGGCCGGGCTCGGCGGGACGGTGGACTTCGGGGTGTTCGACTTCCCGGCGTACCGCGTGTTCGTCCTGGCCGTCGCGGTCGCGCTGTGCGCCGTCGTCTGGTGGGTGCTGGCGCGCACCCGGGTCGGCATGGTCGTGCGGGCCGGGATCGAGCGGCCCGAGCTGACCCGGGCGCTCGGCATCGACGTGGGGCGGTGGATCGCGCCGGTGTTCGGCTTCGGCGTGGCGCTCGCGGCGCTGGCCGGGGTCCTGGCCGCGCCGGTGCGGGCGGTCAACCCGCTCATGGGCGGCGACCTCATCATCGGCGTCTTCGCCGTCGTCGTCATCGGCGGGCTCGGCTCGGTCTTCGGCTCGGTGGCGGCCGGGTTCGCCATCGGCCTGCTGCAGGCCTGGAGCGAGGCGTACGCGCCGCCGCTGCTGGCCCAGACACTCATCTTCCTGGTCATGGCGCTGGTGCTGCTGGTGCGCCCGGCCGGGTTGTTCGGTCGCGAGGAGGGCACGGCATGAGGTGGGCACTGGTCGCGGCTGGGGCGGCGGTCGCGCTCTGGCTGCCCAACGGGCTCTATCCGGCGGTGGCGGTGGACATGCTCTGCTGGGCGCTGTTCGCCGTCGCGATCGACCTGCTGCTCGGCTACGGCGGGCTGCTGTCCTTCGGGCACGCGGCCTTCTGGGGCACGTCGGCGTACACGGCCGGGCTGATCGCGGCCCGGCTCGGGGCGCCGTTCCCGGTCGCCGTGCTCGGCGGGGCGCTGACGGCGGCCGCGCTGGCGGTGCCGATCGGCTGGCTCGCGGTGCGCCGGACCGGGATCTACTTCGCGATGGTCACCCTCGCGTTCGCCCAGATGATCTACTACGTGGCCAACGCGTGGTCCTCGGTCACCGGCGGCGAGAACGGGCTGCAGAGCGTGCCGCGCGAGCTGTTCGGGCTCGACCTGTCCGACCCGTACTACTTCTACTACGCGGCGCTGCCCATCGTGGCGCTGGGCCTGCTGCTGGCCTGGCGGATCGTGCACTCGCCGTTCGGCCGCGTGCTCGTCGCGGTCCGGGACAACGCGAGCCGGGCGCGGGCGCTGGGGTTCGCGGCCGCGCGGTACAAGCTGCTGGCCTTCGTGCTCTCGGCCTTCCTCGCGGGGCTCGGCGGCGGCCTGTTCGCGGTCGCGCACGGCTTCGTCGCCCTCGACGTCCTGCACTGGACGACCTCGGGTCAGGGCGTGGTGCTGGTCGTGCTCGGCGGGATCGGCACGCTGTGGGGCGGCGTGCTCGGCGCCGGCCTCGTCGTGAACCTCACCGACCAGCTCTCCCAGGCCGGCTTCGACCTGGTCGGCCTGGTCACCGGCGGCATCTTCGTGCTGGTGGTGCTGCTGTTCCGGCGGGGGCTGTGGGGCACGATCGCCGGTTTATTCCGCAGGTGGCGCCGGGTGTGATCGGACGCACTATTCAATACGAGACGGTTCCGTATCGCGGCCTGGAGGGCTACGTTGATACGGAACTGTTCCGTATCGTTATCGCGTTCCGACCAGGGGGAGCAACACCGTGAGCGCACCTACCGCAAGCGCGGCGCCGGGCAATGCCGTGGCGCCGGCCAACACCGGGCATCCTCGCCGCTGGGCCATCCTCGGCGTGCTCGTCATCAGCCTGCTCGTGGTCGTCCTGGACAACACCGTCCTCAACGTCGCCATGCGCACCATCGCCGACCCGCAGAAGGGCCTGGGCGCGACCCAGAGCCAGCTCGAGTGGGCGATCAACTCCTACACGCTCGTCTTCGCCGGCCTGCTCTTCACCGCCGGCATCCTGGCCGACCGGCTCGGGCGTCGCATCACGCTGACCGTCGGCCTCACACTCTTCGGCATCGCCTCGCTGGTGTCGGCCTACGCCGGCTCGGCCGACCAGCTCATCTGGGCCCGCGCCCTCATGGGCCTCGGCGCCGCGGCGGTCATGCCCTCGACCCTGTCGATCATCGCCAACGTCTTCGACCCGCGCGAGCGCGGCCGCGCCATCGGCGTGTGGGCCGGCGCCGTCGGCCTCGGCGTGGCCATCGGCCCGATCGTCGGCGGCCTGCTGCTCGAGCACTTCTGGTGGGGCTCGGTCTTCCTGATCAACGTCCCGATCGTCATCGTCGGCCTGATCCTGGTCAACACGCTGATCCCCGAGTCGCGCGACCCGAAGCCGGGCCGCATCGACTTCGTCGGCGTGCTGCTGTCCATCATCGGGCTCACCCTGCTGACGTACGGCGTGATCGAGGGCGGTGACCACGGCTTCGGCAAGATCGAGTCCTGGGGCACCCTGGCCGCGTCGGTGATCGTCCTCGCCGCGTTCGCCCTCTACGAGCGGCGGATCGAGTTCCCGTCGCTGGACGTGAAGCTGTTCGCCAACCGGGCCTTCAGCACCTCGACCGCGATGATCGGCCTGGTCTTCTTCGCGGCCATGGGCATCATGTTCATCAGCGCCTTCTACCTGCAGCTGGTCCGCGACTACGGCCCGCTGGCCTCCGGCGCCCTGTTCGTGCCCTTCGCGGTGGCCCAGATGATCTTCGCCCCGCGCAGTGCCGCCATGGTCAAGCGCTTCGGCCCCAAGGCCGTCGGCACCACCGGCCTGCTGCTGGTCGCGGCCGGCCTGTCCGCGTGGATGTTCATCCAGGCCGACACGCCGATCTGGATCGTGGGCGCGCTGTTCTTCCTGATGGGCGTCGGCATGGCCAACGTGATGCCGCCCGCGACGGAGGCGATCATGTCCGCGCTTCCCCGTGAGAAGGCCGGCGTCGGATCGGCCGTCAGCAACACCATCCGTCAGGTCGGCGGCGCCCTCGGCGTGGCCGCGCTCGGCGCCGTCATCTCCTCGATCTACCGCAGCCACATGGAGTCGGCCACCGGCAACCTGCCGGCCGCGGCGCGCGACGCCGCCAACGAGTCGATCTCGGGGGCGTACGGGGTCGCCGAGCACGCGGGTGCCGCGGCGCCGGCGCTGATCCAGCACGCCAACGACGCCTTCATCACCTCCATGCACTACGCGGCCATCGGCTCGGCGGTCTTCGCGCTGCTCGGCGCGGTCGTCGCCCTGATCGGTCTGCCCGGCAAGCGCCCGGCCGACGCTCCCGCGCCCACCAACGCCGAGGGTCTGGCGGAGGAACAGGGCGTGGAGCTGGTGGGCGTAGGCGACTGACGGATCGGGAGGAAACCGGTGAGTAGCTTCGGTGTGAAAACTCGGTAACAATGGAAACCATGACGCTCAGCGTGGACGCGGTGCCTGACCAGGACCGGAAGGGTCCCGGCCGGCCCCGCAGCGCCCGGGTCGACGAGGCGATCGTCGAGGCGGTGTTCGAACTGCTCAGCTCCGGCCAGAGCGCGGACGCCATCTCGATCGAGGCGGTCGCCGCGAAGGCCGGCGTTGGCAAGGCGACGATCTACCGCCGCTGGCCCAACAAGGAGGCGCTGCTGATCGACGCCGTCCTGGCGATGAAGGGCCCGATGCCCGAGCTCAAGGGCGAGTCGGTCCGGGGCGACCTGATCACGCTGATCGCGGCGATGCGCAACAAGCGCATGGCGCAGTACGGCAAGGTCACGGCCTGTCTCATGCCGGAGCTGTTCAAGAGCTCCGAGATGTCCCGGGTCTACCAGGGCGTCGTGGAGCCCCGCCGCGAGCTGATGCGCGGGGTGCTGCGCCGTGGCATCGCCTCGGGGGAACTGCGCGCGGACCTGGACGTGGAGCTGGCGCTGCTCGTCCTGTCCGGCCCGACGCTCGCTCAGAACATGCTGCGCTGGAACCCGAACGTGCCGGACGAGGGCTTCGCCGAGAATTTGGTGGATTTCGTCCTGCGCGGTGCCCACGCCTGACGCGTCACCCGTTTCGACGTCGGCCCGGTCGTGCCCCTCCTGGCGCGGCCGGGCCGTTCGGCGTTTCGGGGGACTAGTTCGTCTGGAGGCGGTGCAGGCGCAGTGCCAGCTGGACCTCCAGGGCCCGCTCCGGCTTCTGCCAGTCGGGGCCGAGCAGCTGGGCGATCCGCTCCAGGCGCTGGGTCACCGTGTTCACGTGGACGTGCAGCAGCTCGGCGGCCCGGGCCAGGCTGCCGCCCACGCCGAAGTACGCCTCCAGCGTCTTCACCAGCGCCGTCCCGCGCCGCACGTCGTAGTCGACCACCGGCCCGATCGTCGCGGCCAGGAACGACTGCACGTCGCGGTCGCGCCCGTCCGGGGCCGAGCCCAGCAGCAGCCCGACGAAGCCGAGCTCCGCGGTGCTCGCGCCGGTGCCGGTGCGCCCCAGGGCGGTCAGCGCCGTCACGCAGCGGTCGGCGTCGCGGTACGCCGCGGAGATCGCCTCCGGGCGCACGGCCGGGCCGCCGGCGCCCGCCGTGATCGGGCGGCCCAGCAGCTTGCCCAGGTCGCGGGCGACCGCCCGGGCCGCGTCGCCCGGTGCGTCGCCGGGCAGCAGGAGCACCACGTGGCCGTCGCGGGCCGCGGCGAGGCCGGAGCGGCTGTGGGCATACGTCTGCGCCCACGACACCGCCCGCTGGCGGACCGAGCCGCCGGCGAGCGCGTCGGCGCCGATGGCCACCACGACGTTCGGGGCGTCCAGGTCCACGCCGAGGCGCTTAGCCCGCGTCCGCAGCGCGTCGGCGTCGCGCACGGGGCGGGTGATGACGTCGTCCAGCAGCTCGCCGCGCACGCGGCCCTCGGCCTCGGCGACGGTACGCCGGAACAGCTGCAGCAGCGCGGTCACCACCGCGGCCCGCTCGAGGATGCGCTGGTCGGCGTCGACCAGGGGGCTGTCCGGGCGCATGACCAGGGCGCCGAGGTTCTCCGCGCCGGCCACGACCGCCGCCACCCACAGCTCGCCGCGGCGCACGCTGCGCCCCTCGGTGCGCGACGCCGCCAGGGCCTCGGCGATCGCGCTCGGCTCGGGCCGCTCCAGCTCGCCGACCAGCGCCAGGGTCCGGCCCTCGGCGTCGAGCACGAGCAGCGAGCCACCCAGCACCTCGACCACCACCGCGGCCACGTCCTCGACCCCGGCGCCGCGCAGCACCAGGGCGGTCATGCGGTCGTGGGCCGCCGCGGCGCGCTCGACGGAGTCGCTGTGCGCGCGGATGACCCCGTTGGCGGTGGAGAGCTCGGCGAGGGCCTCCTGGGTCTCGCCCAGCAGGCGGGCGGTGTCGATCGCGACGGCGGCGTTGGCCGCGAGTGAGACGAGCAGCGACACCTCCTCGCGCGCGAACGGGCGGGCGGAGCGGTTCGCGGCGTACAGCACGCCGATGATCCGCGCCCCGAGCCGCAGCGGCACGCCCAGGATCGCGATCAGGCCCTCCTCGCCCACGCCGGTGTCGATGTCGCCGGTGTGGCGGAAGCGCTCGTCGCGCGGGTAGTCGGCGGTGACGTACGGGCTGCCCGTCTGCGCCACCAGCCCGCCGAGCCCGGCCCCCATCGGCAGCCGCAGCGCCTGGAAATGGGCCGAGATCGAGCCGTCGGTGACGCGCATGTAGGTGTCGCCGCGGGCCTCGTCGTTGAGCGTCATGTACGCCACGTCGGCCCCGAGCAGCGTGCGCGCCCGGTGCACGATGGCGGCGAGCACGGCGTCGACGTCGCGCAGCCCGGCGAGGTCGCTGGCGGTGTCGAAGAGCCCCGACAGCTCCTCCTCGCGGCGCCGGCGGCGCTCGATCAGGGCACGCACCCGCAGGGCCACGACCTTGCCCTGCTCCAGCTCGGCGATGCGCTCCGGCGGCAGCCCGGCTCCCCGGGCGGCGACCAGCGGGCCCTCGAACTCGACGGCCGCAGCCTCACGGGCCAGTAGCTCGAGGTACTCCAGCATCGTCACGTGCCTAGTGTGCGGTCCAGCCGCCGTCGATCGACAGCGAAGTGCCCGTGATGAACCCGGCGACGTCCGTGCAGAGGTACGCGACCAGCTCCGCCACCTCCTCGGGCTCGATGAGCCGCTTGATGGCCGCGCTCGTGAGCATGATCTTCTCGACGACCTCGGACTCGGGGATGCCGTGCGTGCGGGCCTGGTCGGCGATCTGTCCCTCGACGAGCGGGGTGCGCACGTAGGCGGGGTTGATGCAGTTCGAGGTCACCCCGTGCGGGGCACCCTCGAGCGCGACGGTCTTCGACAGGCCCTCGAGGGCGTGCTTGGCGGTGACGTACGCGGCCTTGAACGGCGACGCGCGCAGCCCGTGCACGGAGGAGATGTTGACGATCCGGCCCCAGTTCCCGGCGTACATGTGCGGCAGCACGCCGCGCACCAGGCGGAAGGGTGCGGTCACCATGACCGCCTGGATGTAGGCGAAGCGGTCCGGCGGGAACTCCTCGAGCGCGGCCACGTGCTGCAGCCCGGCGTTGTTGACCAGGACGTCCACGTCCGGGCAGTCGCGCAGGACGGCGTCCAGGCCAGCCGGGTCGGACAGGTCGGCCACCACCGGTACCACACCGTCGAGGGTCTTGAGATGGTCCTCGTCGCGGTCGACGGCCACGACCCGGGCCCCGGCGGCCGCCAGCCGCTCGGCGACGCTGCGGCCGATGCCGCTGCCGGCCCCCGTGACCATCGCGGTGCGGCCCCGCAGGTCCAGCGCGACCACATGCTCCGTCGTCATGGCCGGAAACGTACGAGGCTTCGCTCCGCCGTCCCATGGGGGAGGCCCACATACCTTTACCGCACTCGGTGTGTGTGTCGCGCGATCGGCGCGCGGCGATCGTCCGATAGGGTGTCGAACACACGTTTGAGGGGAGCGGCGGTGCGCGTGCTGGGGGTCGACCCGGGCCTGACCCGATGCGGCGTCGGGGTGGTCGAGGGCCGCCCGGGCAGCCCGTGCCGGTTGGTGCACTACGAAGTCGTCCGCAGCGACGCCGACCTGGACCTGTCCCTGCGCCTGCTCAACCTCGACCGGCGCCTCACGGAGCTCCTCGCCGAGCACAAGCCCGAGAGCGTTGCCGTGGAGCGCGTGTTCGCCCAGCACAACGTGCGCACGGTCATGGGCACCGCCCAGGCCGGAGCGGTGGCGATCCTCGCCGCGGCCCGCGCCGGGCTGCCCGTGCAGATGTACACCCCGAGCGAGGTCAAGGCCGCCGTGAGCGGCAACGGGCAGGCCGACAAGGCCCAGGTGACCGCGATGGTGACCCGGTTGCTGCGGCTCGAGGTCGCGCCTCGCCCGGCCGACGCCGCCGACGCCTTAGCCTTGGCCATCTGTCATGTGTGGCGGGGCGGTGCGCGGGAGCGCATCAGCGCGGCGGTGAGGAGGACGCGGTGATCGCGAGCGTGCGTGGCAAGGTGGCGGCGGTGTCGCCCGACGGCGCGGTGATCGAGGTCGGCGGGGTCGGGCTGGCGGTCCAGTGCTCTCCGCACACCCTCGCCGAGCTGCGGGTCGGCCAGGAGGCCCGGCTGGCCACCTCGCTCGTGGTGCGCGAGGACTCGCTGACCCTCTACGGCTTCGCCGACGACGAGGCCAAGCAGCTGTTCGAGCTGCTGCAGACCGCGACCGGGGTCGGGCCGCGGCTGGCCCAGGCGGTGCTGGCCGTGCACACCCCGGAGGTCGTGCGCCGCGCGATCTCGGCCTCCGACACCTCGACCCTCACCCAGGTGCCGGGCATCGGCAAGAAGGGCGCCGAGCGGTTGGTGCTGGAGCTGCGGGACAAGATCGGCGCGCTGCCGGGCGCCGGGGCGGCCCTGGTCGTCGGCGGCGCGGTGTGGCCCGAGCAGGTCCGCCAGGCCCTCGTCGGGCTCGGCTGGAACGAGAAGCAGGCCGACCAGGCCGTGGCCGCGGTCGCCGAGCAGCTCGACGGGCAGACCGTCCCGCCGGTGCCGGTGCTGCTCAAGCAGGCGATCCGGATGCTGGGCACCATCCGATGACGGATCCGCTGGTCAGTGCGTTCGCCTCCGACGAGGACCTCGCGGCCGACCAGAGCGTGCGGCCCAAGCGGCTCGCGGAGCTGATCGGCCAGCACCGGGTCCGCGAGCAGCTCGAACTGCTGCTGCAGAGCGCCCTGCGCCGCGGCAGCCCGCCCGACCACATCCTGCTCTCCGGCCCGCCCGGGCTCGGCAAGACGACGATGGCCATGATCGTCGCCGCCGAGCTGGGGGCCGGGCTGCGCATGACCAGCGGCCCGGCCATCGAGCGGGCCGGCGACCTCGCCGCCGTGCTGACCAGCCTCACCCGGGGTGACGTGCTGTTCATCGACGAGATCCACCGCATCGCGCGGCCGGCGGAGGAGCTGCTCTACAGCGCGATGGAGGACTTCCGCGTCGACGTCGTGGTCGGCAAGGGCCCGGGCGCGACCGCCATCCCGCTCGACGTGGAGCCGTTCACGCTGGTCGGTGCCACGACCCGCAGCGGACTGCTCACCGGCCCGATGCGGGACCGCTTCGGCTTCGTCGGCCAGCTGGACTTCTACGACCCGGAGGAGCTCGAGCAGATCATCTCGCGCTCGGCCCGCATCCTCGACGTGCCGATCACCGAGGACGGGGCGGTCGAGATCGGGCGGCGCTCCCGTGGGACGCCCCGCATCGCCAACCGCCTCCTGCGGCGGGTCCGCGACTATGCCGAGGTGCGGGCGGACGGGGTCGTGGACATCGCCGCGGCCCGGGCGGCGCTGCGGGTGTACGACGTCGACGAGCTGGGCCTGGACCGGCTCGACCGGTCGGTGCTGCTGGCCCTGCTGCGCCACGGCGGCGGGCCGGTGGGGCTGTCCACCCTCGCGGTGGCCGTCGGTGAGCAGCCGGACACGGTGGAGGAGGTGTGCGAGCCGTTCCTGCTGCGCTCGGGGCTCATGGCGCGCACGCCCCGTGGTCGGATCGCGACGGCGAGCGCCTGGCAGCATCTTGGCATCCCAGGGCCCGCTGGTACCGTCGAGGGCGGAAAATCCGCGGGCGGCTTGTCCCAAACGCCCGGTCTATTCGATTTGTGATCGGACCGTGACGGACGCCGGTCATCGTGGTTTCCGACACACCGACTAGACTCGCCGCGATCCGCTGCGCGGACATCAGACACTTTAATCGGGAAGGCCATAATCGTGTATAACGCCGCGGAGTCCTCGGGCGGCAGCTCGGCGCTCCCGCTTCTTGTCGTCGTCGCCTTCGCCGCCTTCGTGTACTTCCTCATGATCCGCCCGCAGCAGAAGCGCCGCCGCGAGGTCGAGAGCATGCAGTCCACGATGGGCATCGGCGACGAGGTGGTGACGGTCGGAGGCCTCTACGGCATCGTCACCGAGGTCGACGCCGACACCGTCATGCTCGAGATCGCTCCGGGTGTCTCCGCCAAGTACGCCCGGGCCGCGATCGGCAAGGTGAACCGGAAGGCGGCGACGGAGGAAGAGCCCCCCGCCGACGAGGAGTCCGCGCCTCCGGCGGACACCGACTGAAAGCCCAGCTCGCTGCCCGCTATGTGAAACATTCACGCCGCGCGACCTCCGCCGGCGTCGTGTAGGGAGACCCGACAGCCGTGGCACAACCTCAGGCACCGATGCGCCCGAGCCGCCAGCTCGCCGTGCTTGCCGCCATCTTCATCATCCTCGCCGCCATCGTATGGTTCGGCGGCAAGGGTGGCTGGCGCGACCGGCTCGAGCCCAAGCTCGGCCTTGATCTGATCGGCGGGACCACGGTCACGCTGCAGGCCCAGAACCTGGAGGGCAACAAGCCGCCCACCCAGGATCAGATGGAGACCGCCCGCCGCATCATCGACCAGCGGGTCAACGGCCTGGGTGTCGCCGAGGCCGAGGTCGTCGTCGAGGGCAGCAACAACATCGTCGTCTCCCTGCCGGGCAAGAGCGACGACCGGCTCAAGCAGATCGGCCAGACCGCCGAGCTGCGCTTCCGCATGGTGACCGGGCAGACCGGCGACACGGGCGCGACCGACCCGTCGGCCTCGCCGTCGGCGCCGGCCTCCCCAAGCGCGTCGGCCCCCGCCTCGGCCCCGGCGTCGGCGAACGCCTCGGCGACCGGGCAGCCGTCCGCCACGCCGACGTCCGCCGCGCCGACCGCGGACCCGTCGGGCTCCGCGGCCGCCGGTGCGGGCGCGTCGGCCTCGGCGCCGGAGTCCCTCGCGCCGGACGTCGCCACGCAGCGCGCCGCGGTGCAGAAGAAGCTGGGCGCGAGCGTCTGGGCCGCCGCCATGGCCGAGCAGGCCCCGGTCGACTTCACCCAGGACGCCGCCAAGGCCGAGCAGTACAAGGGCTTCAAGGACCTGACGCCGGCCGAGGTCGCGGTGCTGCCGGCGTCGATGCAGTACAACATCCCCTACATCACCTGCGACAAGCTCAACCACCGGCCGGTCGGCTCGATCAGCAAGGCCGACGAGCCCGCGGTCGCGTGCGGGCCGGGCGTCAAGTACCAGCTCGACGCCGCGAAGGTGCTCGGCACCGACGTGTCGAGCGCGACCTCGGGCATCAACTCGCAGAACGGCAAGTGGACGGTCAACCTGTCCTTCCACAGCGACGGGCAGAACCGCTGGACCGACCTGACCCGCGTGGCCTACAACAACGGCCAGGACAGCAAGCAGGTCGCCGTGGTGCTCGACAACGAGGTCGTGTCGGCGCCGACGATCCAGAACGTCATCCCGGGTGACGCCGAGATCAGCGGCACCTTCACGAAGACCGAGGCCCAGCTGCTGGCCAGCCAGCTGCAGTACGGCGCCCTGCCCCTGTCGTTCACCTCGCAGGACGCGCAGAGCATCTCCGCCACGCTGGGCAGCTCGCACCTGGAGGCCGGCCTGCTCGCCGCCGGCATCGGCCTGCTGCTGGTCGTGCTCTACTCGTTCTTCTACTACCGGCTCCTCGGCGGCGTCATCATGCTGAGCCTGGTGCTCTCCGGCGTGCTGGTCTTCATGGCGCTGATCATCCTGGGCCGCTGGATCGGCTTCACGCTGAGCCTCGCCGGCTTCGCCGGATTCATCGTCTCGCTCGGTGTGGCGGCGGACTCCTTCGTCATCTACTTCGAGCGGCTCAAGGACGAGATCCGCGACGGGAGGAGCCCGCGCAGCGCCGTGCCGCGCGCCTGGGTGCGCGCCCGCCGCACGATCATCTCGGCCAACACGATCACGCTGCTGGCCGCGGCGATCCTGTACTTCGTCTCGATCGGCTCGGTGAAGGGCTTCGCCTTCGCCCTGGGCGTGGCGACGATCCTCGACCTCGTGGTCGTGTTCCTCTTCCGTCACCCGATCATGACGCTCTTCGCCCGCAGCAAGGCGTTCTTGTCGCCGCGGGTCAGCGGTCTCGGCCGCGTGCTCGAACAGCGATCCACCACCGACGCGGCGCCCACCACCCGTCGTAACCGCCCGAAGGAGGCCTGACGATGAGCGCCAGTGGCATCGCAGCCCGGCTGTACCGCGGTGAGGCCGGCGTCGACATCGTCGGCCGCCGCAAGGTGTGGTTCACCGTCGCCGCCGTCGCGATCATCATCGCGATCGCGAGCATGCTCATCCGCGGCTTCACCCTCGGCATCGAGTTCGAGGGCGGCAACCAGTACAACGTGCCGGTCAAGGTGGGCACGCTGGAGCAGGTCGAGAAGGCGTTCGGCGACGCCGGGGTCGAGGTCAAGACCGGCCAGACCGTCGGCGACAGCCAGTACATCATCAAGACCGAGCTGATCAACGACGCCCAGCGCCAGACCGAGATCAAGGACTCGGTCGCGAAGGCCTTCGGGATCGACGCGACCCAGATCTCCGACAGCGCGGTGAGCACCTCGTGGGGCGGCCAGGTCACCAACAAGGCCGCGCTGAGCCTCGCGATCTTCCTCGCCGCGGTGCTGGTCTACCTCGTCGCCCGCTTCGAGTGGCGGATGGCCGTCGCCGCGATCGCCTCGCTGCTGCTGGACCTGATCCTCACCGGCGGCGTGTACTCGCTCGTCGGCTTCGAGGTCACCCCGTCCACGGTCATCGGCTTCCTGACGATCCTCGGTTTCGCGCTCTACGACGTCGTCGTGGTGTTCGACAAGGTGCAGGAGAACACCCGCGGCATCACGGGCTCGAGCACCTCGACCTACTCCGAGGCGGCCAACCTCGCGGTCAACCAGACCCTGATGCGCTCCATCAACACCGGTCTGGTGGCGCTGCTGCCGGTCGGCGGCCTGCTCTTCATCGGCGCCGGCCTGCTGGGCGCCGGCACGCTGAAGGACCTCGGTCTCGTGCTCTTCATCGGCATGGGCGTCGCGGTGTACTCGTCGATCTTCTTCGCCACCCCGGTGCTGGCGGAGCTCAAGGCCCGCGAGCCGCGCCTGCAGCAGCACGCCAACCGGGTCAAGGCCAAGCGCACCGCGCAGGCCAAGGAGGCGGCGACCCGCGCGGCCGGCCCGGCCCGCGACAGCGACGGGGTGCCGATCGGCGGCCCGGCGAAGGCGGTCGAGCGCTCCGAGCTGGCCGGCGCGGCCCCCCGTCCGGGGGCTCGCCCCGCGGCGCGGCCCGGTCAGGGCAAGCGCCCGCGCGCGGGCGGCCGTCCCGCCGGGGGCGGCGGCCGGCGGTAGCCGGTCAACTGCGAAAATCAACGGGCGCCGCGGTCCTCGCGGCGCCCGTTGACGTTTTCTGGGTGAGGAGCTCCGTGGACATCGCCGAGCTGGTCGCGAGCAAGGTCCTCGACGTGCCGGACTTCCCGAAGCCGGGGATCGTGTTCAAGGACCTCATGCCGCTGTTCGCCGACGGCCGGGCGTTCGCGGCCTCCGTCGACGCGATCATCGCCGAGCACGGCGAGGAGAGCTTCGACGTCGTGGCCGGCATCGAGGCGCGCGGGTTCGTCATCGCCGCCGCGATCGCCTACGCGACGGGCAAGGGTGTCGTACCCGTCCGCAAGGCCGGCAAGCTGCCCCGTGCCACCGTCTCGGCGACCTACGCGCTGGAGTACGGCGAGGCGGCCCTGGAGGTGCACGCCGACGCGTTCATCGCGGGGGAGCGGGTGCTCGTCGTCGACGACGTGCTCGCCACCGGCGGCACCGCCGCGGCGACCCTCGGGCTGGTCGAGCGCGCCGGCGGGACGGTGAGCGGCTTCAGCGTCCTGCTGGAGCTGTCGTTCCTGGAGGGGCGGCAGAGACTCGCGCCACGTCCGGTTCATGCCCTGTTGACCGTCTGAGGGCCGCTCACGGGGGCTTCCACCCCGTTTTCCCGGCCCCTCCGCTGACGGGAAATGTCGGCCCGGACGGGTAAGCTTGCGGTTCGGAACGTTGTCGGCGATGAGGAGCGGCCGGTGACCGGCGACATCGCACCCCCCATTGAGGGTACGGTCGACCACGTGCAGGATGAACCGCAGGACGTCCGCGAATCGACCCAGCCGGAGACGGCGGAGGCCGGCGGCGTGGTGCTGCAGTTCCCGACGCCGCCCGGCACGCCCCAGCGCCGCGCGTCCGACCAGCAGCCTCCGCGTCGCACGCCCGAGGAGATCCTCAACGAGGACACCGAGGATCTGACCGACGCCGCCAGCGGGGTCACGGGCGCCATGGCCGGCCTCGTCGGGGCCGCGCCCACGGGCCGCCGCGTGCGGGCCCGCCTGGCCCGCTTCAACGCGCCCTGGCAGAGCCCCTCCGTCAGCGAGGTGCTGGAGCCGCTCATCGCCCAGCACAAGGCCAGCCACCCGAAGGCCGACGTGCGGCTGCTCCAGCGCGCCTACGACATGGCGGAGCACTTCCACAAGGGGCAATACCGCAAGTCCGGCGACCCCTACATCACGCACCCGCTCGCGGTCGCCACCATCCTCGCCGACCTGGGCATGGACACCACCACGCTGGTCGCCGCCCTGCTGCACGACACGATCGAGGACACCGAATACACGATCGAGCGCATGCAGGTCGACTTCGGCGGCGAGGTCACGCTGCTCGTCGACGGCGTGACGAAGCTCGACAAGGTGAAGCTCGGCGACGCGGCCAAGGCCGAGACCATCCGCAAGATGGTCGTCGCGATGGCCAAGGACCCGCGGGTGCTGGTGATCAAGCTCGCCGACCGGCTGCACAACATGCGCACCCTGACCTTCCTGCCGCGGCCCAAGCAGGAGCAGAAGGCCAAGGAGACGCTGGAGATCCTGGCCCCGCTCGCGCACCGGCTGGGCATGAACACGATCAAGTGGGAGCTGGAGGACCTGGCGTTCCGCACGCTGTTCCCCAAGCGCTTCGACGAGATCAGCCGGCTCATCGCCGAGCACACCCCGCAGCGCGACTCGCTGCTGCGCACCGTGACCCAGAAGGTCGCCAACGACCTCAAGGCCGCCAAGATCAAGTCGGAGACGACCGGGCGGCCGAAGCACCTGTACTCCGTCTACCAGAAGATGATCGTCCGCGGCCGCGACTTCGGCGACATCTACGATCTGGTCGGCGTGCGCATCCTGGTCGACACCGTGCGCGACTGCTACGCGGCCCTCGGCGTGATCCACGCGAACTGGCAGCCCGTCCCGGGCCGGTTCAAGGACTACATTGCCATGCCGAAGTTCAACATGTACCAGTCGCTGCACACGACGGTCATCGGACCCACCGGCAAGCCCGTCGAGCTGCAGATCCGCACCTACGCGATGCACCGCACGGCCGAATACGGCATCGCCGCGCACTGGCGCTACAAGGAGACCAAGAACGCCACGATCGCCGGGCCGCCCGCGCACATCGACGAGATGACCTGGCTGCGGCAGCTGCTGGACTGGCAGCGCGAGGCGAGCGACCCCAGCGAGTTCCTCGACGCGCTCCGGTTCGACCTGTCGAGCCAGGAGGTCTACGTCTTCACGCCGAAGGGCGACGTGATCGCGCTGCCCACCGGCTCGACGCCCGTCGACTTCGCCTACGCGGTGCACACCGAGGTCGGCCACAAGTGCATCGGCGCCCGCGTCAACGGCAAGCTCGTGCCGCTGGAGAGCACGCTGTCCAACGGCGACGTCATCGAGATCTTCACCTCGAAGTCCGAGACCGCCGGCCCGACCCAGGACTGGCTCGGCTTCGTCAAGAGCCCGCGGGCCCGGACCAAGATCCGGCAGTACTTCAACAAGGAGCGCCGCGAGGAGGCGATCGAGGCCGGCAAGGAGGCGATCGTCAAGGCCATGCGCAAGCAGGGCCTGCCGCTGCAGCGCCTGCTCACGTCCGAGTCGCTGATGACGATCGCCCGGGAGCTGCACCTCACCGACGTGGCCGCCCTCTACGCCGCCGTCGGCGACGGGCAGGCCTCGGCCCAGTCGATCGTGCAGCGCCTCGTGCAGGGCTACGGCGGCGAGGAGGGCGCGGTCGAGGACATCGCCGAGACCGCGATCCCGACGCGCCCGGCCCGCGCCCGCACCGCCGCCTCCGACCCCGGCGTCGAGGTCCTCGGCGTCGACGACGTGTGGATCAAGCTGGCCCGCTGCTGCACTCCGGTGCCGGGCGACGCCGTCTTCGGCTTCGTCACCCGCTCCGGCGGCGTCTCCGTCCACCGCGACGACTGCGCGAACGCGGCGGACCTCAAGGAGCAGCCGGAACGGGTCCTGGAGGTCAGCTGGAAGCCCACGAGCGCCTCGACGTTCCTGGTGGCCATCCAGGTGGAGGCGCTCGACCGCCACAAGCTCCTGGCCGACGTGACCCGGGTCCTGTCCGACGAGAAGGTCAACATCCTCTCGGCCACGGTCACGACCACGCGGGACCGGGTGGCCATCAGCCGCTTCAGCTTCGAGATGGCCGACCCCAAGCACCTCAACCACCTGCTGGCGGCCGTCCGGCGCATCGACGGGGTCTACGACGCCTACCGCGTCACGTCCGGCGCCTGACGCACGACAGAGCTGCCTGACGCACGACAGACACGAAAAGGGCCGCCCACCGGATTCGGTGGGCGGCCCTTTCGCTTGCGGAACTTACGGGGTCGGGGCGCTCATCGTCAGGCTCTTGATGCGCACCTCGGTCTTCGGCTTGCCCTCGCTCGGGGCTGCGGACGGGTCCGCGGCCGGCGCCGACGGGTCCGGCACCACGCCGGCCTCCGCGACCTTCTTCACCAGGTCCAGGCCCTCGGTCACCTTGCCGATGACCGTGTAGTTCGCGTCGAGCTGGGCGATGTCCTTGTAGACGATGAAGAACTGGCTGCCGGTCGAGGCGGGCTGGCCGTTGTTCGCCATCGCGACGACACCCTCGCCGTAGGCCGGGCGCTTGCCGGTCGGCAGGTTCTCCTCGGCGTAGCGGTACGAGGGGCCGCCGTAGCCGGTGGCGAACGGGTCGCCGCACTGCAGCACGTAGATGCTCTGCAGCACCAGGCGGTGGCAGGTGGTGTCGTCGAAGAACTTCTTGCTGGCCAGGTAGGTGAAACTTTCCGCCGTGCACGGGGCGTGGGCGGTGTCGACCTCGATCTTGATCGTGCCGACGCTCGTGTCCAGCGTCATCGTCTGGGTGCCGGTGCGCGCCTCACCCGTGGCCGGGGGCTTGCCCACGTCCTTGGTGTTCTTCGCCAGCTCCGGGTCCGGCGCCGCGCTCGCGCTCGGGTCGACCAGCGGCTGCCAGGCGCACGCTCCCGGCGCGCCCGCGGAGCCCGACGGGTTCGCCGAGGCCGCGTCCTTCTTGTCGTCGCCGCTGGTCAGCGCGATCACCACCCAGGCCGCGATGAGCACCACGACCAGGGCGCCCGCCCCGGCGGCGATCGTCGTGTTCCTACGGCGCCGGCTTCGGGACTGCTCGGCCCGGTCGGCCATCTCCCGTTCCAGCCGCGAACGCGCCGCGGCGCGCTGACGGTCCCGGTTGGTGCTCACGGTTGGTACTCCTTGCTCAACAGGGATGGGGTGGACTTCACGCTTCAGGAGTTGCTGGAGGCGCCGGCCGACGGCGCGGCGGAGGCGGAGGCCGAGGACGCTCCGCTCGTCGACGGGACGGGCTCGGGCTCCGCCGGCGCCTGGTCGGTGACGGTCAGCGAGCTGATCTTCACTTCCTGGTTGGGCTTGCCGCCGCCGGCCTGGATCGAGCCGTCGTTACCGGCCGCACCGATCTTCTGCAGCACGTCGAGGCCGCCGACGATCGTGCCGAAGACCGTGTAGTTCGGCGGGAACTGCTGGTCCTTGAAGACCAGGAAGAACTGGCTGCTGTTGGTGTTCGCGCCGGAGTTGGCCATCGCCAGCGTGCCGGCCGGATACAGCGCGGTGTCCGCCGCCGGGGCGGAGGCGTCGGCGGGCGCGCTCGGGTCGGCCGACGGGGCGGTCGGCGACGGCAGGTTCTCGTCCGGGAAGCGGTACGCCGGGCCGCCGCTGCCGGTGCCGGACGGGTCGCCGCACTGCAGGATGGTGTCCGTCGAACGGTGGCAGGTCGTGTTGTCGAAGAACTTCTTCCCCGCCAGGTACCGGAAACTGTTCACGGTGCACGGCGCCTTGCTCGGGTCGAGCTTCGCGGTCACCGTGCCCTGGCCGAGCGTGATCGTCATCGTCTCGACGCCGTTCTTCACGACGTCGTTCACCGGCGGCTTGCCGACGTCGACGACGCCCGTGGCCTGGTCGACGGAGGTGTACGCACACTCCGCGGCCACGGCCGGGGCGGGAGAGAAGCCGCCGGTCTTCCAGATCACTACCACGACCAGCAACGCGAGCACCACGGCCGTACCGATGCCCGCTTGCCACTGACGGCGGCGCCGCGCCGCGGCCGCCCTCCGGGCAATCTGTCGCTCGGTCTTGGCCCGCGCCAGAGCGCGCTGCCGGCTCTTACTGGAAGCCACCTGTGCTCCCCTCCAGGAAAATACATTTGGGTGCCACGTCACACGCCCGCCAGAGTGTACGGGTAGAACCCGGAATGCGGGTCGCCGCCCGGTCACGGTTCGCTGTGCCTGACCTCCGGATAGGGTCTAGCTGGTCATTGATCAGGCATCGACAGTGAGGAGCGCCGCCGTGCTGGTTGCCGGTTTCCCGGCCGAGGCGTTCGGGACCAACTGCTTCGTGGTGGCCCCCGGGCCGGGTGAGCAGTGCGTGGTCATCGATCCGGGCATCGGGGTGACGGACCGCCTCGACGAGGTGCTGGCCGAGCATCGTCTCCAGCCCGCCGCGGTGCTGCTCACGCATGGTCACCTCGACCATACGTTCTCCGTGACGCCGGTCTGCGGCGCGCGCGGCATCACCGCGTACATCCATCCCGACGACGCCGAGATGCTCGCCGACCCCACGAAGGGCCTGAGCACCGACCTCACCGCGCTGTTCGGGGGCCGGCTGACGTGGAGCGAGCCGGAGGACGTGGCGCCGCTGCAGGACGGCCTGGTGCTCAAGCTCGCCGGGCTGGAGCTGACCGTCGACCACGCGCCGGGGCACACCCGCGGCTCGGTGATGTTCCGCGGCGGCGACGGCGACGACCGGCTGTGCTTCTCCGGCGACGTGCTCTTCCGCGACTCGATCGGCCGCACCGACCTGCCCGGCGGGAGCATGGAGCAGATGATGGCGAGCCTGCGGGACAAGGTGCTGACGCTGCCCGACGAGACCGTCGTGCTGCCCGGGCACGGCCCCGAGACGACCATCGGCCGCGAGCGGGCCCGCAACCCCTATCTCCGTGAGGCGCTCGAGGCGCCGCGTAAAGGCTGGTAGACACCGATGACCCGACCCACGCCGCTGTCCGGCTTCCCGGAGTGGCTCCCCGCCCAGCGCATCGCCGAGCAGCAGGTGCTCGACCGGCTGCGCCGCACCTTCGAGCTCTACGGCTTCTCCTCGCTGGAGACCCGGGCCGTCGAGCCGCTCGACCAGCTGCTGCGCAAGGGGGAGACCTCCAAGGAGGTGTACACCCTCCGCCGCCTCCAGGCCGCCGAGGGCGAGGACGAGGTGAGCCTGGGGTTGCACTTCGATCTGACCGTTCCGTTCGCCCGCTATGTGCTTGAAAATGCCGGAAAGCTCCAGTTCCCGTTCCGGCGGTACCAGATCCAGAAGGTGTGGCGGGGCGAGAAGCCACAGGCCGGACGCTACCGCGAGTTCCTGCAGGCCGACATCGACATCGTCGACCGCGACACCCTCCCGCCCCACTATGAGGCCGAGATCCCGCTGGTCATCGGCGACGCGCTGCGCTCGCTGCCGATCCCGCCGGTCAAGATCATGGTGAACAACCGCAAGCTGTGCGAGGGCTTCTACCGCGGCCTCGGACTCTCCGACCCCGAGGAAATCCTCAGGGTAGTCGACAAGCTGGACAAGATCGGCCCGAACGCCGTCGCCCAGCTCATCGTGGCGGCCGGCGGCAGCGAGGCGCAGGCCAAGGCGTGCCTCGCGCTGGCCGAGATCCGGGCCCAGGACGCGTCCTTCGCCGACGCCGTGCGCGCGCTCGGCGTCGAGCACCCGCTGCTCGACGAGGGTGTGAGCGAGCTCGCCGCGGTCGTGGAGACGGCCCGGGAGCACAGCCCCGGCCTGGTCGAGGCCACCCTGAAGATCGCCCGTGGGCTCGACTACTACACCGGGACCGTCTACGAGACGGAGCTGGCCGGCTACGAGCAGTACGGCTCCATCTGCTCCGGCGGCCGGTACGACAACCTGGCCAGCGCGGGCAAGGACGTCTTCCCGGGCGTGGGCATCTCCATCGGCGTGTCCCGCCTGCTCGGCCTGCTCTTCGACGCCGGCGAGCTGGCCGTCAGCCGCCCCACCCCGACCGCGGTGCTCGTCGCGCTGTGGAGCGAGGAGGAGCGGGCGACCAGCAACCGCATCGCCGCCGACCTGCGCGCCCGGGGGATCGCCACCGAGGTCGCGCCCGTCCCCGCGAAGCTCGGCAAGCAGATCCGCCACGCCGAGCGCCGGGGCATCCCGTTCGTGTGGTTCCCGGCCAGCGCCTCGGCCGAGGGCGGCGATCAGGTCAAGGACATCCGCTCCGGCGAGCAGGTGCCCGCCACGAGCGCGGAGTGGAACCCCCCGGCCGAGGACATGGCGCCGAGACTGCAGTGAAAGAATGTGGGTGACTTTGCGTAGTTCGCCGAAGGAGACCTCGTGATCCGATCCCATGAGTCCGGCACCCTGCGTGGCGCCGACGCCGGAACGACCGTGACGCTGGCCGGCTGGGTGGCCCGCCGCCGCGACCACGGCGGGGTCATCTTCGTCGATCTGCGCGACGCCTCGGGCGTGGTCCAGGTCGTTTTCCGCGAGGAGATGCAGGCCGCGCACGCGCTGCGCAACGAGTACTGCGTGCTCGTCACCGGCGAGGTGCGGCTGCGCCCCGAGGGCAACGAGAACCCCGACCTGCCCACCGGTGCGGTCGAGGTCGTCGCCACCGGGCTCGAGGTGCTCTCCGAGGCCGCGCCGCTGCCGCTGCCCATCGACGACGGGGAGGCGGCAAGCGACGACGTTCGCTACCGGTACCGCTACCTCGACCTGCGCCGCTCCGGCCCGCACAAGGCCATGAAGCTGCGCAGCCGGGCCAACCAGATCGCGCGCAACCTGCTCGCCGACCGGGACTTCGTCGAGGTCGAGACCCCGACGCTGACCCGCTCCACGCCGGAGGGCGCCCGCGACTTCCTGGTGCCGGTCCGGCTGCAGCCCGGCACCTGGTATGCGCTGCCCCAGTCGCCGCAGCTGTTCAAGCAGCTGCTCATGGTCGGCGGCCTGGAGCGGTACTACCAGATCGCCCGCTGCTACCGCGACGAGGGCTTCCGGGCCGACCGCCAGCCCGAGTTCACCCAGCTCGACATCGAGATGTCGTTCGTGACCCAGGACGACATCATCGAGCTCGGCGAGTCGATCGTCCGGGCACTCTGGTCCGACCTCGCCGGGCACGAGATCAACGGCGAGATCCCGCACCTGACCTGGCACGACGCCATGGCGCGCTACGGCTCCGACAAGCCGGACCTGCGCTACTCGGTGGAGCTGACGGAGCTCACGCAGTACCTGCGCGGCACCGAGTTCCGCGTCTTCGCCGGCGCGATCGACGCGGGCGGCTACGTGGGCGCGGTCGTGATGCCCGGTGGCGCCGCGCAGACCCGCAAGGAGCTCGACGGCTGGCAGGACTGGGCCAAGGCGCGCGGTGCGAAGGGCCTGGCCTACGTGGTGCTCGACGCCGAGACGGGCGAGGCCCGCGGCCCGGTCGCCAAGAACCTCTCCGCCGAGCACCTGGGCGGCCTGGCCGACGCGGTCGGTGCCAAGCCCGGCGACGCGGTCTTCTTCGCCGCCTCGACCGAGCGGCGCGAGGCGCAGGAGCTGCTGGGCGCGGCCCGCATCGAGATCGCCAAGCGGGCCAAGCTGGTGGACGAGAGCGCGTGGGCGTTCTGCTGGATCGTCGACGCGCCGATGTTCGAGCCCACCGACCCGGAGGCCGGCGGCACCGGGGGCGGGGCCAAGGGCTGGACGGCCGTGCACCACCCGTTCACGTCGCCGAACCGCGAGTGGATCGAACGGTTCGAGGAGTCGCCCGGCGAGGCCCTCGCTTACGCGTACGACATCGTCTGCAACGGCAACGAGATCGGCGGCGGATCGGTCCGTATCCACCGCGGCGACGTGCAGCGGCGCGTGTTCGACATCCTCGGCATCACCGCCGAGGACGCCGCGGACAAGTTCGGCTTCCTGCTCGAGGCGTTCAAGTACGGCCCGCCGCCGCACGCGGGCATCGCCTTCGGCTGGGACCGCATCTGCATGCTGCTCTCCGGCGCGGAGTCGATCCGCGAGGTCATCGCGTTCCCGAAGACCGGCGGCGGCTTCGACCCGCTCACCGGCGCGCCGACCCCGATCACCAAGGAGCAGCGGGCGGAGGCCGGCGTCGACGCCAAGCCCAAGGCCCCGGTCCCGGCCGACGTGAAGGTCCCGGTCGAGCGCTCGAATTGAGCTCCGGACTGTAGGGTCGGGGGCCGTGGACGGCTTGTTCGAAGTTGGTGGCGGCCCGGAGCTCCCAGGCGGGGATCCGGGCGCCGCCAGCGGCTTCACCGAGGTGGCGGGCGACGCGCCGCTCGCGGTCCGGATGCGCCCGGCGAACCTCGACGAGCTCGTCGGCCAGCAGCACCTGCTGGCCCCGGGCGCGCCGCTGCGGCAGCTGGTCGGCGGCGCCTCGCCGATGTCGGTGATCCTCTGGGGCCCGCCCGGCTCCGGCAAGACCACCATCGCCCACCTCGTCGCCGGATCCACCGACCGGAAGTTCGTCGCGCTCTCGGCCCTGTCGGCCGGGGTCAAGGACGTGCGCGCGGTCATCGACACCGCCCGCAAGGAGCGCCGGCGCGGCGGGCCGCCCACGGTGCTGTTCATCGACGAGGTGCACCGCTTCAGCAAGACCCAGCAGGACTCGCTGCTGGCCGCGGTGGAGGACCGCACCGTGACGCTGCTCGCGGCCACCACCGAGAACCCGTACTTCTCCGTCATCTCCCCGCTGCTGTCGCGCTGCGTGCTGCTGACCCTCCAGCCGCTCACCGACGACGACGTGCGCGCGTTGCTGGACCGCGCGGTCACCGACGCCCGCGGGCTGGACGGCGCCGTGTCGCTCGACGCCGACGCGGAGGCGCATCTGGTACGGCTGGCCCGCGGCGACGTCCGCAAGGCGCTCACGGCCCTCGAGGCGGCCGCGGGGGCCGCGATCGCGCAGGGCATGGCCACCGTCGACCTCGCGACCGCCGAGAAGGCCGTGGACGTGGCCGCGCTGCGCTACGACCGCGACGGCGACGAGCACTACGACGTGGTCAGCGCCTTCATCAAGAGCATCCGCGGCTCCGACGTCGACGCGGCCCTGCACTACCTGGCCCGCATGATCACCGCGGGGGAGGACGCCCGGTTCATCGCCCGGCGCATGGTCATCTCGGCCAGCGAGGACATCGGCATGGCCGACCCGACCGCGCTGCCGATCGCGACGGCCGCCGCGCACGCCGTCGAGTACGTCGGGCTGCCCGAGGTCCAGATCGTCCTCGCCCAGGCCGTGATCCATCTCGCGCTCGCGCCGAAGTCCAACGCGGTGGTCGCGGCCATCGGCGCGGCCATGGCCGACGTGCGCTCCGGGCACGGCGGTGCAGTTCCCGCGCATTTACGCGATTCGCATTACAAGGGGGCGAGCCGGGTCGGGCACGGGAAGGGGTACAAATACCCTCACGACGATCCGCGCGGCGTGGTGCAACAGGAGTACGCCCCGGAAGGGATTCGCGACCGGGAGTACTACCGCCCGAAGGGCCATGGCGCGGAGCGCGCCGTGGCGGAACGATTGCCCAAACTGCGGCGTATCGTGCGGGGGACCGGAGCGACCGGAGCCTCCGGGGCAGGTGACGCTCCGGAGCCGAACAGCAGCGTGGAGGAGCGACACCGGTGAGTTCGGGTCGAGACGAGGCCAAGAAGCGGCGCGGCCGCGGCAAGGCCGATCCAGGCTCGAGCGAGGACGAACTCGGCTGGCTGGCCGAGCTGCGCGGCGTGGGCAACGACCCGGCGGACGACTTCGGCGCCCAGGCCCCCGGCTACGGCGCGCCGGCCGCGGCGGACGTGCTCGATGGGGTGAATCCGCGCCGTGCGGTGCCGCCGCAGTCGCGCGGTGACGCCCCGGCCAACGCCGGCCCTGGCACCGGTGGCTTCGCGCCCGGCAACTCCGGCGGCTTCCCTCCCGGCGGTGCTGGCAGCCCCGGCGGTCCTGGCAGTTCCGGTGGTGCTGGCAGTTCCGGTGGTGCTGGTCGCGGCGGTCCCGGTGGCGGTGGTCCTGGCGGTGCCGGCGGTCCCGGTGGCGGCGGTCCTGGTGGTCCTGGCGGTGCTGGTCGCGGCGGTCCCGGTGGCGGCGGCTCCGGCCCCGGTGGTGGAGCCGGCGCGCCTGATGCCGAGCCGCCGTCGGGGCGGTCGGGTGGGCGCTCCCGTTCGTCCCGGTCGGGTGCCGAGGCTCCCGCGCCGCCGGCCGAGCCGACGCAGGCCTGGCGCGTGCCGCGCGACGCCGCCGGCCCGGCCACCGAGGCGATGCCGACCTGGCGTCCCCCGCGCGACGTGCTGCGCGAGTCCACCGAGGCCGCCCCGCCGCCTCCGGCCGCCGCCGCACCAGCCGCTCCGGCGAACCCGGACGCGACGCAGGCCTGGCGCGTCCCGCGCGGAGCCGCGCGCGAGTCCACCTCGGGTTCCCGTCCGGCCGATCCCCGCCGCGAGTCCGCCACGGATCCCCGTCGGGAGTCGACGTCTGGCTCTCGCGCCGCGAACCCGGCAGAGCCGCGGCGTGAGTCGACGTCTGGTGCTCGTCCCGCGAATCCGTCGGAGCCTTGGCGTGAGCCGGCCGCGGAACCCCATCGGGAGTCCACATCGGACCCTCGCGAGCCTTGGCGCGAGCAGCGGTCCGCCGGGGGTGCCGAGGGCGGGTCGCGCGGGCGCCGTACGGCTCGCGAGATGGCCGCCGCCTGGGAAGCCACCGCCGCCGCCACGCTGGCCCCGTCCGACTCGGCGCCTTCCGGGCCTCCCGCCGCGCCGCCGGCCGGGGGCGGGCGTCGGCGTGCGCCTGAAACCGAGGTCGAGCCGCCGACCGGACGCCGGGCCTCCCACGCGCTGCCCGAGCCGCGCCGGGGGGAGACCGAGCCGCCGGCCGGACGGCGGGCGGCCGGTCCCGCCGGTGGCGGTGGTCGCCGGCACGCGGCCGAACCCGACGAGCCCGCCGCCTTCCAGCCCGGCCACCCAGGCCCGGCCCCCGACCAGCGCACCGGCGAAGTCCGCGGCGGCGATCCGCGCGGCGGCGATGTCCGCGGTGGCGGCCCTCGGACCGGCGACGTGCGCGGCCCCGATCAGCTGACCGGCGACGCGCGCGGTGGCGACTCGCGCGGCGGTGAGCCTCGCGGCGGCGATGCCCGCGGTGGCGGCCCTCGGACCGGCGATGTGCGCGGCCCCGACCAGCGGACCGGCGACGTGCGTGACCCCGATCAGCGCGGCGGCGACCTGCGCGCGCCCGATCAGCGCGGCGGCGACGCGCGCGGCTCCGATCAGCGTGGCGGTGACGTCCGGGGTGGCGACGGGCGCGGCCGTGACCAGCGCACCGGCGAGGTCCGGGGCGGCGACCCGCGCGCTGGTGAGATGCGCGCCGGCATGCCCGCCGAGGCCCCGAGCCGCCGCGGCCCCAACGGACCCGGCAATGGCCCCGGCAGCGGCCAAGGCAACCAGGGCAACCAGGGCAATCAAGGCAATCAGAGCAGCCAGGGCAACCAGGACGGCCCCGGCGGTCGTGGCGCCGGGCCGGGCGGGCGCGGCGGTCCCGGCGACGACCAACGTGGTCGCGGCGGCCGTGGCGGTCCCGGCGCGGGTCAGGGCGGTTCCGGTGGTCCCCGTGGTCGCGGCGGCCAAGGCGGCCAGGGTGGCCCGGGCGGACCCGGCGGCCGTGGCGGTCCCGGCAACGGTCAGGGAGGCGGCCCGCTCGGCAACGGCAGGGCCCCCGGTGGCCGGTCCCAGGCCGACGGCCCGCCGCCGAAGCCGTTCGTCGATCTCGCGCGCTTCGATCCCAACCCGGTCACGTATCGCGGCACGGCCAGCTCGCCCGCCGCGTTCGACTGGGAGTCCACGACGCAGATCGCGCCGTTCGGGCTGTTGCAGCGGGCTCAGGTCAAGCGGGTGCGGCAGCTGCGGTACTTCACGATCATCTTCCTGGTGCTCGCCGTCGTCAGTGCGCCGGCCGCGTTCTTCGTCATTCGCGAGCTCTCGCGCGACCCTGTGTTCGCCGAGCTCGATGATCTTGATCTGCCCGAGTGGGCCGCTCGCAACCCCACCGACGGGGCGGTCGGCAGCCGGTGGTGCATCAACGAGTGCCGGTCCCGCCAACGTACGTGGGAGTCCGCGCGCGGGCCCGACGAGACCAACCGCGCCTTCGTGGGCAAGCTGCGCGACGCCGGCTGGGTGGAGTGGAGCATCCCCGACTGCCAGGCCGAGGGCGTGGACGGCATCGAGACGTGCTGGCAGCGCGACGAGTACGTGCTCGACCTGTGGGTCCGCGCCGCCGTCTGCGACGTGAAGGGCGCCCGCCCGACGATCAGCGCCGCCCCGCCCCCGAGCGCCGGCGCGAAGACGCCGACCGCGAAACCGTCGGCGAAGGCGTCCGAGGCGGTGCCGGGCGGCGAGGGCGACCCCGGCCCGGCACCGACGGCGATCTGCCCGCTGGCCGTCACGACGATCAAGGTTTTCAACCGCATCAGTTACGACCCCGGGGGCGGTGGGCAACCCGGCCCGTGAACCGCGCGAAGTGAAAGCGCACATCCTGCGCCGGTCGAAGCGCGGCAATGCATCACGGAGGGTAGGGTTCCTCCGTTGGAATCACGCATTCATGCGGGTTGAGGAGGAACGGCGTGACCGTGTCCCTGGGCGGTATCGCGGCGCTGGTGGCGTCGGGTGGCTTCTTCGTGCTCGTCCTCGTGCTGGCCGTGCCCATCCTGCGCGCGCGGCACACGGTCGACGCGGCCACCGATGCGTTGCGCGATGCCGCCAACCAGACCACGCCGATGCTGGAGCGGGTCAACACCACCATCGACAACGTGAACACCGCGCTGACGCAGGTGCACACCACGCTCGACGGGGTCAACATGCAGCTCGCGCGGATCGACACGATCACCGAAAACGTGTCGCACGTCAGCGCGAACGTTGCGAACCTGTCCACGGTGGTCAGTGCGGCCGCGGCCAACCCGCTGGTGAAGGTCGCCGCGTTCGGCTACGGCGTGCGCAAGGCCGCGGCCAACCGGCGCCGTGACGCCGACGAGGCCGAGGTCCGCGAGCAGATCAAGCAGCGGCGCAAGCGCGGCTGAGCAAAGCGGCCGACTGAAGGTACGACCAACACAACAAGGGAAGGGTTGAGCCATGCGGCGTCTGCTGTGGCTCGGAATCGGACTCGCCGTCGGGGCGCTGGTGGTCCGGGCGGTCGCCAAGAAGGCCCAGGCCTTCACCCCGCAGGGCATCGCGGCGTCGGCGCGGGACGGTGCCGTGGGCATCGCCGCCGGAGTGCGCAACTTCGTCGACGACGTGCGCGACGGCATGGCCGAGCGCGAGGCTGAGATCCAGGCCGCGTTCGCCGACGGCCTGACCCTCGATGACGACCTTTACCCGGAAGGCCCGCAGTACCGATGAGAACCGCCGAGATCAAGCGACGCTTCCTCGCCCATTTCGAGAACAACGGGCACACGGTGGTGCCGTCGGCTCCGCTGCCGGCGATCGCGGACCCCAACCTGCTGTTCATCAACGCGGGCATGGTCCAGTTCGTGCCGTTCTTCCTGGGCCAGCGCACCCCGCCCTACAGCCGGGCCACGAGCGTGCAGAAGTGCATCCGCACGCCCGACATCGACGAGGTCGGCAAGACCAGCCGGCACGGCACGTTCTTCCAGATGAACGGCAACTTCAGCTTCGGCGACTACTTCAAGGAAGGCGCCATCAAGCTGGCCTGGGAGCTGTCGACGAACTCCGTCGCCGACGGCGGCTTCGGGCTGGACCCGGAGCGCATCTGGGCCACCGTCTACCTCGACGACGACGAGGCCATCGACATCTGGCGGCGCACCGGCCTGCCCGCCGAGCGCATCGTGCGCCGCGGCAAGAAGGACAACTTCTGGTCGATGGGCATCCCGGGCCCGGCCGGCCCCTGCTCGGAGCTGTACTACGACCGCGGCGACGCCTACGGCAAGTCCGGCGGCCCCGAGGTCGACGAGGACCGCTACCTGGAGTACTGGAACCTCGTCTTCATGCAGCACGAGATCACCAACGTGAAGTCGAAGGAGATCTTCGACATCGTCGGTGACCTGCCCAACAAGAACATCGACACCGGCATGGGCCTGGAGCGCATCGCCTCCATGCTGCAGGGCGTCGACAACCTGTACGAGATCGACGAGGTCCAGCCGATCCTGGCCAAGGCCGCGGAGCTGACCGGCAAGCGCTACGGCCAGGCCGTGTCCCACGTCGCCGCCGAGAGCCACCCCGACGACGTGCGCCTGCGCGTGATCGCCGACCACGTGCGCACCGCGCTCATGGTCATCTCCGACGGCGTCATCCCGAGCAACGAGGGCCGCGGCTACGTGCTGCGCCGGATTCTGCGCCGCGCGATCCGCTCGATGCGCCTGCTCGGCTGGCAGGAGGGCCCGGCGCTGCCGCTGCTGCTGCCGATCGCCCGCGACTGCATGGCCCCGTCCTACCCCGAGGTCGCCGACGAGTACGACCGGATCTCGCAGTACGCGTACGGCGAGGAGGAGCGCTTCCTGCAGACCCTCAACGCCGGCACCACGATCCTCGACCTGGCCGTCACCGAGACGAAGACCAAGGGCGGCAAACTGCTGGCCGGCGACAAGGCGTTCCAGCTGCACGACACCTACGGCTTCCCGATCGACCTGACCCTGGAGATCGCGGCCGAGCAGGGGCTGCAGGTCGACGAGGACGGCTTCCGCCGGCTCATGGCCGAGCAGAAGGCCAACGCCAAGGCCGACGCCCAGGCGCGCAAGACCGGCCACGCCGACCTCTCCGCCTACCGCGCGGCGCTGGAGGAGGGCGGCCCGGTCGAGTTCACCGGCTACCGCGAGGTCGTCCGCGAGTCCCGGGTCCGTTCCCTGCTCGGCGCGAAGGTGGCGGGGGAGGGCGAGGAGGTCTCGCTGGTCCTCGACGCGACCCCGTTCTACGCCGAGAGCGGCGGCCAGCTCGCCGACTCCGGGTTCATCACGCTCGGCGCGGGCCGGGTCGAGGTGCTCGACGTCCAGTCGCCGCTGCCCGGCCTCATCGTGCACCGCGCGCGCGTGGTGGCCGGCGAGGTCCACCCCGGCGACACCGCGTATGCCGAGATCGACGTCGACCGGCGCCGGGCCGTGTCCCGCGCGCACACCGCGACGCACCTGATCCACCAGACGATGCGCAACTTCCTCGGCGAGTCGGCGACCCAGGCGGGCTCGCTCAACGCCCCGGGCCGGCTGCGCTTCGACTTCAACACCCCCGGGGCCGTGCCCGCGAGCGTCCTGCACGACGTGGAGCAGCAGGTCAACGAGGTGCTCCTGCGTGACCTGCTGGTGCACGCCTTCATCACCTCGCAGGAGGAGGCGCGCAAGATCGGCGCCATGGCGCTGTTCGGCGAGAAGTACGGCGACGAGGTCCGGGTCGTCGAGGTCGGCGACTACGCCCGCGAGCTGTGCGGCGGCACCCACGTCGAGCGCTCCTCGCAGCTCGGCCTGGTCAAGATCCTCTCCGAGGCGTCGGTCGGCTCCGGCGTGCGCCGCGTCGAGGCCCTGGTCGGCCTGGACGCGTTTAGTCACCTGGCCCGCGAGCACGTGCTCGTGTCCCGGCTGGCGGAGCTCTTCCGTGTGCCCGGCGACCAGGTCGCCGATCGCGTCGAGCAGACGGTCGCCCAGCTGCGCGACGCCGAGCGCGAGCTGGAGAAGCTGCGCACGCAGGTCGTGCTGGCCGGCGCCGGCGCGCTGGCCGAGGGGGCCCGCGACGTGCGCGGCGTCGCGTTCGTCGGCACCGAGGCGCCCGAGGGCACGTCGGCCAACGAGGTGCGCACGCTGGTGCAGGAGATCCGCGGCCGCATCCCGGCGGAGCGCCCGGCCGTCGTGGCCGTGACCTCGCGGGCGGGCGGCAAGGCCTCGCTGGTCGTGGCCGTCAACGCGGCCGGCAAGGACCGCGGCCTCAAGGCGGGCGACCTGGTCAAGGGCGCCCTGTCCGGCCGCGGCGGCGGCAACGCCGACCTCGCGCAGGGCGGTGGCGTCCCGGCCGCCGAGGCGCCGAACCTGCTCGCCGCGGTGGAGAAGGCCCTGTAAACAGCAGCAAAAAAGGGCGGTCCCGGAAGGGGCCGCCCTTTTGCTGTCCGTGCCGATTCGCCGAAATACGAAATACCGGACTCATCACCCGAGTGGGGGACAGTCCACGCAACGGGCGTGTCGGACGGTGACGCGGCGCGCACGGGCCGCGTCACCGGTCGGAAAAACCCCGCCCGGACAACGGTTCAAGCCTGTCTTAAGTCTTCCGTTGCCGGCACCCGAGGGAGCGGGGGGTGGGGCGCAACGGTGCGCGAAGCGGTTAGGGTGCGCGTGTGGAGCAGTGGACTCGGGGAAGGCGTCTCGGCATCGATGTGGGGTCGGTGCGGGTCGGTGTGTCCGTGTGTGACCCCGACGGCATCCTCGCCAGCCCCGTGGCCACCGTCGCGCGAGACCAGAAGACCGAGCCGGACAAGCAGCCGTCCGACATCTCGGAGATTCTCCGGTACGTCGCCGAATACGAAGCTGTCGAGCTCGTCGTGGGCCTGCCGATCAATCTGGCCGGCCGCGAGGGTCCGGCGGCGACCCTCATCAGGCAGTACGCGGATCGGCTGGCCGCCGCGGCGGCGCCGGTGCCTGTCGTGCTGACGGACGAGAGGATGTCCACCGCCACGGCAGCACGTAGGCTGTCGGAGCGCGGCGTCCGAGGCAAACGCCAGCGCGCGGTCGTCGACCAGGCGGCCGCGGTGGAGATCCTGCAGGGTTGGCTCGACGCCAGGCGTGCCGGAGCAGTTCGTGGCTGAGCGCCCAGGAGGCAGAGTGCAGATGGACGAGCTGGATCTGGCGTGGGAGGACGAGGAGCGGCCGCGTCACCGGCACCGTTCCAACTCCAACTCCGCCCCGGCCAGGAAGCGCAAGAAGGGCCGCGGCGGCAAGACCTTCCTCGCCTTCTTCATCAGCCTGCTGGTCGTCGGCGGCCTCGCTCTCGGTGTGTGGGTCGGCATCGACAAGGTCAAGGACATGTTCAACGCCCCCGACTACAACGGCGGGGGCACCGGTGAGGTGACGGTCGAGGTCGTCCAGGGCCAGCTCGCCGCCGACATCGCCAACACCCTGGTCGAGAAGGACGTCGTCAAGAGCGCCAAGGCGTTCATCGAGGCGGCCAAGAGCGACGAGCGCAGCCGCAAGCTCCAGGCGGGCTTCTACAGCCTCCGCAAGCAGATGAAGGCCTCGGCCGCCCTGTCGCTCATGCTCGACCCGCGCAGCCGCGTCGTGAACAAGGTGACCCTGCCCGAGGGCCTGACCTGGCAGGACACGTTCAAGAAGCTGTCGGACGTCACGAAGATCCCCTACGCGGACTTCGAGAACGCGGCCAAGGACCCGAAGGCTCTCGGCGTCGGCGACGTCTGGTACACGCGGCAGGACAAGAAGGAACGCGACCCGGGCATCGAGGGCTTCCTGTTCCCGGCGACCTACGACCTTCCGCCGAACGTCGACGCGGCCGGCATCCTGAAGATCATCGTCGCCCGGTTCAACCAGGAGATCGAGAAGATCGGCTTCATCGACACGGTCCAGAGCGCGCTGCACATCTCGCCCTACGAGGCGCTCGTGGCGTCGTCGATCGCCCAGGTCGAGGGCCTCGACAAGGACCAGGCCGGCATCGTGCGGGTGCTGTACAACCGCGTCTACAGCGGCAAGTTCCCGTGCAACTGCCTGCAGGTCGACAGCACGGTCAACTACTACCTGCGCATCACGAACAAGGGCGCCAAGCCGTCGACCGAGCTGCTCAACAGCGAGATCCACAACAAGAACAACCCGTACAACACGCACGACTTCCCCGGCATGCCGCGCGGCCCGATCAGCAACCCGGGCAACAGCGCGCTGAGCGCGGCCATGAACCCGCCGAAGTCGGACTACTACTACTTCCTCGCCATCAACACGCAGGGCGACACCGCGTACGCCAAGACGTACCCGGAGTTCCAGTCGCTGTGGACCCAGGCGCAGAAGAACGGCGTGAAGTAGGTGCCCCGTGCCGCGGTGCTCGGCAAGCCGGTGGGCCACTCGCGCTCACCGGCGATCCACCGGGCCGGGTACGTCGCGGCGGGCCTGGGCGGCTGGACGTACGACGCCATCGAATGCGACGAGAGCGCCCTGGCGGATCTGGTCGGCGGGCTCGGCCCCGAGTGGGCCGGGCTCTCCCTGACCATGCCGCTCAAGGAGGCGGCCCTGCAGGTCGCGAACCTCGTCGACCCGTTCGCGGCGGCGATCGGCGCCGCGAACACGCTCGTGCGCCGTCCGTACGGCTGGCACGCGTACAACACCGACGCCCCCGGCATGGTGCGAGCCCTGCTGGAGGCCGGCGTCTCCCGGACGCCGGCCGTGGCCCTGCTGGGCGCCGGCGGCACGGCGAGGGCGGCGATCGCGGCCGCGGCCAGCCTGGCGGCGGACGTGACGGTCTACACGCGGCGCCCGGAGGCGGCCGAGGAGCTGCGCCCGGTGGCGGAGGCCCTCGACGTGGAGCTGACGGCCAGGCCCTGGGCGGCCGCCGTGGAGGCGGCCACGGCCCCGGTCCTGATCTCGACGGTCCCGAAGGGCGCGGCCGACCACCTGGCGGTCGCGGACTTCTCCGCGCGGCCGGTGGTCTTCGACGCGATCTACGACCCCTGGCCGACCCCGCTGGCGGCGGCGGCCCAGGACGCGGGCTGCCCGATCGTCTCGGGCCTGGACCTGCTCCTGTGGCAGGCGGTGGACCAGTTCGAGCTCTTCACCTCGGCCAAGGCGCCCGTCGCCGCGATGCGCGCGGCCCTGACCGCCACCAGGTGAGATCACCGCGGCCCGGCGGGCCGCCGGGTAACACGCACGTGACAAACTGGCGAGCGTGCTGCGCTGGTTGACTGCTGGGGAATCCCATGGCCCGGCGCTCGTCGCGATCCTCGAGGGTGTGCCCGCCGGGGTGGAGCTGACGAGTGCGTCCGTGGCGGCTGAGCTCGCCCGTCGACGCCTCGGCTACGGCCGCGGCGCGCGGATGGCCTTCGAGCAGGACGTCGTCGAGTTCATCGGCGGCCTCCGGCACGGGCTGACGCTCGGCAGCCCGGTCGCGATCCGGGTGGCCAACAGCGAGTGGCCCAAGTGGGAGACGGTCATGGCCGCCGACCCGGTCGACCCCGAG
The DNA here is from genome assembly GCF_040300725.1 of Dactylosporangium sp. NPDC000244. NCBI lineage: Bacteria > Bacillati > Actinomycetota > Actinomycetes > Micromonosporales > Micromonosporaceae > Dactylosporangium > Dactylosporangium sp. NPDC000244. The sequence continues at coordinate 93,419 of NZ_JBEPEH010000010.1, read as the reverse complement.
CTCCTCGCCGCCCAGGCCCGCAACGCCCCGCTGACCCGGCCCCGGCCCGGCCACGCGGACCTGGCGGGCATGCAGAAGTACGGCCACACCGACGCCCGCCCGATCCTCGAGCGCGCCAGCGCCCGCGAGACCGCCGCCCGGGTCGCCGTGGGCACGGTCGCCAAGGCGATGCTGCGCCAGGCCCTCGGCATCGAGATCGTCTCGCACGTCATCGAGCTCGGCTCGGTCGCGGCCAAGCCCGGCCTGCTGCCCACCCCCGACGACTTCGAGCGCATCGACGCCGACCCGCTGCGCTGCCTCGACCCGGACGCGAGCGCCCGCATGGTCGAGGAGGTCGACGCGGCCAAGAAGGACGCCGACACGCTGGGCGGGATCGTGGAGGTGCTGGCGTACGGCGTGCCCCCGGGCCTCGGCAGCCACGTGCAGTGGGACCGCAAGCTCGACGCCCGCCTGGCCACCGCGCTCATGTCGATCCAGGCGATCAAGGGCGTGGAGATCGGCGACGCGTTCACCCAGGCCCGCTCGCGCGGCTCGGTGGCCCACGACGAGATCGTCAACACCCCCGACGGCGTCAAGCGCGTCACCGACCGCGCCGGCGGCCTCGAGGGCGGCATCACCACCGGCGAGCCGCTGCGGGTGCGCGCCGCGATGAAGCCGATCTCGTCGCTGAACCGCGCCCTGCAGACCGTCGACGTGACCACGGGCGAGGCGGCGACGGCGATCAACCAGCGCTCCGACGTCTGTGCCGTGCCGGCCGCGGCCGTCGTGGCCGAGGCCATGGTCGCCCTGGTGCTGGCCGAGGCGGCGCTGGAGAAGTTCGGCGGCGACTCGGTGCCGGAGATCCGCCGCAACCTGACCGGCTACCTCGAGAACCTGGTGATCAGGTGAGCCCGCGCGCGGTGCTCGTCGGCGCGCCCGGGGCCGGGAAGACCACGGTGGGGGAGCTGCTCGCCGAGCACCTCGGCGTGGCGTTCGCCGACGCCGACGCCCTCATCGAGGCCGAGGCCGGCAAGCCCATCCCCGAGATCTTCTTCGACGAGGGCGAGGAGCACTTCCGGGCCCTCGAGCGCGCCGCGATCCGGTCCGCCCTCGAGGGCTTCGACGGCGTCCTCGCCCTCGGCGGCGGCGCGATCATGGCCGAGGAGACCCGCAAGGCGCTGGCCGGGCACACGGTCGTGTACCTCTCCGTCGAGTTCGCCGACGCCCTGTCCCGCGTCGGTCTCGGCGCCGGCCGCCCCCTGCTCGCCCTCAACCCCCGGGCCACGCTCAAGCACCTGCTCGACCAGCGCCGCCCGCTCTACGAGGAGGTGGCCACCGTGACCGTGCCGACCGGCGGCCGCACGCCCGAGGAGATCGCCGAGCAGCTGGCGGCGGCGGTATGAAGTTCGTCGACGTGTCCGGCTACGCCGTGCAGATCGGCCGCGGCGCCGGTGACGCCGTCGCGGACCTGGTCAAGGGGGCCAACCAGGTCGCCGTGATCTTCGCCGGCCCGGTGCGCGCGCACGCGGCCCGGATCGAGGCCGCGCTGACCGCGGCGGGCGCCACGGTGCTGCCGATCGAGGTCCCCGACGCCGAGGCCGGCAAGGACATCGAGGTCGCGGCCCGCTGCTGGGACGAGCTCGGCGCGGCCGCCTTCACCCGCACCGACGCGGTCGTCGGGGTCGGCGGCGGCGCGGTCACCGACCTGGCCGGCTTCGTCGCGGCGTGCTGGCTGCGCGGCGTGCGCCTGGTGACGGTGCCGACGAGCCTGCTCGGCATGGTCGACGCGGCCGTCGGCGGCAAGACCGGCGTCAACACCGCGGCCGGCAAGAACCTCGTGGGCGCGTTCTACCCGCCGGCCGGGGTCCTGTGCGACCTGGCCGCCCTGGACACCCTCCCCGCCGAGGACCTGCTCGCGGGCATGGCCGAGATCGTCAAGTGCGGCTTCATCGCCGACCCGGTGATCCTGGACCTCGTCGAGGCCGACCCGGCCGCGGCCCTCGACCCGCGCGGCGACGTGCTCGCCGAGCTGATCGAGCGCTCCGTGGCCGTCAAGGCGCGCGTGGTCTCCGAGGACCTGCGCGAGAGCGGCCTGCGCGAGATCCTCAACTACGGCCACACGCTGGGCCACGCGATCGAGCGGCGGGAACGGTACCGCTGGAAGCACGGCCACGCCATCAGTGTCGGCCTCGTCTACGCCGCCGAGCTCGGCCGGCTCTCGGGCCGCCTCGACGCGGACGTGGCCGATCGGCACCGGGCCATCCTCGAGCGCCTCGGCCTCCCGGTCTCCTACCCGGCCGACGCGTGGGAGGACCTCCACGCCGCGATGCGGGTCGACAAGAAGGCCCGCGGCTCGATGCTGCGCTTCGTGGTGCTCGACGCGCTGGCGGCGCCCGGCACGCTGGAGGGTCCCTCCGACGAGCTGCTGCGGGCCGCGTACGCCGCCGTGGCGGCGTAACCACCCTCGAGGGCCGGGATTCCTGGCGGGAGCGACGGTCCGGACCCCGGCGGGCCCGAGCAAAATATCCCCCGTCAGGGTATAAATCCGACATGTCGCGTCACGCAGTGTCCGACATGTCGGGTGCGGCGTGCTCAGGCGGCGGGCACGGCCGCCAGCGGTGCCGCGACCGGCGGACGCATCCGCAGGTAGAGCAGTCCGGCCACGGTCCCGACGACCGCCGCGACCACCGCCTCCGGATACCCCGGCGCGCCGGTCGGGAGCAGGAAGAGCGCCAGGCCCACCGAGCCCCACACGGCCGCCTGCGGCACCCGGCGCAGGCCCGCGGCCAGGGGCACGAAGGCCCACAGCAGGTACCACGGATGCACGACGGGCCCGAGCAGGATGATCGAGCTGAGCGCCAGGCCGAGCCCGGCCACCGGGTTCGGGGCGCGCAGCAGCGCCCAGCCCGCCAGCAGGCAGCCGGCCACCGCGGCCACGGTGCGGATGATCTGCATCGGCTCCGGCCAGCCCACCGCGCCGAGCAGCAGCCCCAGGTCGGTGCTGAAGGACAGGCCGTTGCGCACCGACGCCGGGGTGCGCATCGCGCCGATCCAGCCGAGGCCGAGCCCGGACGCGAGCTGCAGCCCGGCGGCCGACGCGGCCGCGGCCGCCCCGATGCGCAGCCACGCGCGCGGGGCGAGCACCAGCACGGTGAGCAGGGCCAGCGCGGCCGGGGCCTTGATCAGGGCGGCGGCGCTGATGAGGGCGGCGCCGAGCGCGGGGTGGCGGCGGACCGCGGCGTAGATGCCGGCCGTCATGAGGCCCACCATGAGCGCGTCGTTGTGCATGCCGGCCACCAGGTGCAGCAGGAGCAGCGGGTTCAGGGCGCCGAACCACAGGGCCCGCTGGGGCGGGACGCCGACGCGCGCCGCGATGCCGGGCAGGCACAGCACCACCAGGGCCACGCCGGCCAGGGAGATCAGGCGGAAGGCCCAGACGCCGAGCATCACGTGCTCGCCGGTGAGGTTGACCACGGCGGCGGCCGCGCGCAGGAACAGCGGGCCGTAGGGCGCCGGGGTGTTCTGCCAGATTCCGGGGACCTCCGCGGCGAAGGGGCCGCCCATGGTGCTGGGGCCGAACTTGTAGGCGTCGAACCCCTCGTGCACCATCGCGCCCTGGGCCAGGTAGCTGTACACGTCCTGGGAGAACATCGGCGGGACGAGCACCAGCGGGGCCGCCCAGCACAGCAGCGTCCGCATGAGGTCGGCCGGGCTGTGCTCGTCCAGCGTGCGCCGCAGCCGCAGCCAGGCGCCGCACAGCAGGGCGATCCCCACGTAGGCCGTCGCGATCGCCACCAGGGGGAAGTGCCGCAGCTCGCGGATCACCGGCCAGTGGGCGAACGGGTCACCGCGTTCGGGAAGAGCGCCGGCGGCCAGACCGCCCAGTGCGATGGCGACGGATCCGGCGAAGCCCAGGGTACGGTTGAGGAGGTCCGGTCTTCCCACCCCGGCACGCTGGCAGAGTCAGGTGTCTCGATGGATACGGAAAGATGAACACGGGCCGCTGCGCCCGGTACACTGCGTCGGGCCACTCCTGCCTTCCCGGTACACTTCACCGGGCCTTTTTCCCGCGTACCGCTCGGGATCACATCTTCCCGGTCCGCTGGGCCGGCAGTGACGAAAGTGACGTCGAATCACATGGCATCCACGAACGACCTGAAGAACGGCCTGGTGCTCAACCTCGACGGCGACCTGTGGACCGTCGTTGAGTTCCAGCATGTCAAGCCGGGCAAGGGCGGCGCGTTCGTGCGGACCACCCTCAAGAACGTGCTCTCCGGCAAGGTGGTCGACCGTACGTTCAACGCCGGCACCAAGGTCGAGACCGCCACCGTCGACAAGCGCACGATGCAGTACCTCTACGCCGACGGCGAAGACTTCGTGTTCATGGACCTGGACACGTACGACCAGATCACCGTTCCCGGCGGGGTCGTCGGCGAGGCGAGCAAGTTCCTGCTCCCCGAGGCCGAGGTGATCGTCGCCACGCACGAGGAGGCGCCGCTCTACGTCGAGCTGCCGACCTCGGTGATCCTCGAGATCACCTACACCGAGCCGGGCCTGCAGGGCGACCGCTCCACCGGCGGCACCAAGCCGGCCACCGTCGAGACCGGCGCGACCGTCAACGTGCCGCTGTTCATCTCGACCGGCGAGAAGATCAAGGTCGACACCCGCGACAGCCGTTACCTGGGCCGGGCGTGACCGGTCCGGAGCGAAGCGGAGGGGCCGGTCACCAGGGGCACAGGCCCAAGTCGCGGCGCCGGAGCGAAGCGGAGGAGGCGTGACCAGCAATAACTCGTTCTTGGGCGGTGACGTCACCGCTCAGATGACGGCCCGCCGCAAGGCTCGTAAGCGGGCCCTGGACGTGCTGTACATGGCCGACCTGCGCAAGGAGCCGCGCGGGTCGGTCCTGGCCGCCTACGTGGCCAACCTGGAGGAGCCGAAGCCGTCCTACCTGCCCTACACGGTCCGCCTGGTCGAGGGCGTCGAGGACCACTCGGCCCGCATCGACGAGCTGCTGGCCAGCTACGCCGAGGGCTGGACGCTGGAGCGGATGCCGGTGGTGGACCGCAACCTGGCCCGCATCGCCGTCTACGAGCTGCTCTACAACGACGAGATCGACAACCCGGTGGCGATCACCGAGGCGGTCGAACTGGCCGAGACGCTCTCCACCGACGACTCGCCCCGCTTCCTCAACGGCATCCTGGGCCGGATCGCGGACTACGCCACCTGAGAGTGCGTTCCAGGGCCCGGACCGCGTCACCTGCGGACCGTTCCTCCCGGGCGACTCGGGCCGGGGCCCAGCTCCGCCGGCCCTGGCCCTGCGACTGCGCGGTGCCAAGAGCAAAGGGCCGCACTCGATCCCGAGTGCGGCCCTTTCGTCGTGCGCTCATGCGTCGTGCTCAGCTCTGGAACAGGCTCCGCGGGTCGGTGACCAGCACGCCGTGCTCGTTGAGGCGCTCGACCAGGCCCGAGGGCGAGGCGTCGTAGACGATCGCCAGGGCGCGCAGGTCGTCGGCGCGGATGGACAGCACGCGGCCGTTGTAGTCGCCGCGCTGCTGCTGGATGGCCCGGGCGTACCGGGCGACGTAGGCGAGGTCCTCGGCGCCGGCGTCGTAGAGGCGCTCCAGGTCGAGGACGATCTTGTTGGTGGGCTCGTGGCGCACACCGCTGCCCTCGGGCAGCAGCTCGGCGACGGGCACGCGGTAGAACTCGGCCAGCTCGGCCAGGCGAGAGACGGTGACGGCACGGTCGCCACGCTCATACGACCCGACGACGACGGCCTTCCAGCGCCCGGCCGACTTCTCCTCGACACCCTGCAGAGACAGCCCCTGCTGCTGTCGGATGGAGCGCAGGCGAGCACCAAGAGACTTGGCGTACTCAGACGGCATACGGACACTCCCAGTCACTGGCCTGAGGGGTTTCCCCAGCGATCGCTACGGAGCGTGACCGTAACTGGCGCACGACGCGGGGTCAAGTGGTCGAGACCCTTCCGTTGCCCTGGTCAGGGCGGTTGTTAGGGTAGTTGACGTTCGACGTCCTTTAACGACCCGTCCGGAGAGGCGGGGAAGGAGGTCTGGTTTTGTCGTCCCCGACAACCGGCACTGAGCTGGGTAAAACCATCCTAACGGCGACGGATGTCGCCCGTGTGGTGGACCGGATTGCCCATCAGATTCTGGAAAAGACGTCCGGAGCGGCCGAAACGGTGCTGCTGGGCATACCTACTCGTGGCGTTCCGCTGGCTCGCCGTCTGGCTGCCCGGATCGCCGCGTTCGAGGGCTTTGATGTCCCGGTGGGTGTGTTGGACATCACGCTCTACCGAGACGATCTGCGGCTCCACGCGACGCGTGCTGTGGGTCACACGGAAATTCCACCCGGCGGCCTCGACGGGCGCCGCGTGATCCTCGTCGACGACGTCCTGTTCTCCGGGCGCACGGTCCGCGCCGCGCTCGACGCGCTCAAGGACCTCGGCCGGCCCCGCGCCGTCCAGCTGGCCGTGCTGGTCGACCGCGGCCATCGCGAGCTGCCCATCCGGGCCGACTACGTGGGCAAGAACATCCCGACCTCGATGGACGAGAACGTGCGGGTGCTGACGGCCGAGATCGACGGCAGCGACGCCGTCCTGATCAAGAGCAGGGGGGACCGGGCATGATCAAGCACCTGCTCAGCGCGGCCGACCTCGACGCGCCGACCGCCACCCTGGTGCTGGACACCGCCGAGGAGATGGCGAGCCTGGCCGCACGGGAGGTCAAGAAGCTGCCCACGCTGCGCGGCCGGACCGTGGTGAACCTCTTCTACGAGGACTCCACCCGCACCCGGATCTCCTTCGAGGCCGCGGCCAAGCGCCTGTCCGCCGACGTCATCAACTTCTCCGCCAAGGGCTCCAGCGTCTCCAAGGGTGAAAGTCTCAAGGACACGGCGCTGACGCTGCAGGCGATGGGCGCCGACGCCGTGGTGGTGCGCCACCCGGCCAGCGGGGCGCCGCACCGGCTCGCCAACTGGGTCGACGGCAGCGTGGTCAACGCCGGCGACGGCACCCACGAGCACCCGACGCAGGCGCTGCTGGACGCGTACACCATGCGCAGCCGCCTCCGCCGCCTCGCCGGCCTCAACGTCGTGATCGTCGGCGACGTGCTGCACTCGCGGGTCGCGCGCTCCAACGTGCAGCTGCTGCACACGCTCGGGGCCAAGGTGACGCTCGTCGCGCCGCCGACGCTGCTGCCGGTCGGGGTCGAGGCGTGGCCCGCCCGCACCTGCTACGACCTCGACGCGGTGGTGCCCGACGCCGACGTGGTGATGATGCTGCGCGTGCAGCGGGAGCGGATGAACCAGGCGTACTTCCCCTCCGAGCGCGAGTACTCCCGCCGCTACGGCTTCGACGTGCCCCGCATGCGCCGCCTGCCCGAGCACGCGATCGTCATGCACCCGGGCCCGATGAACCGAGGCATGGAGATCGCGCCCGAGGTGGCCGACTCCGCCCGCTCCACGATCGTCGAACAGGTCGCCAACGGCGTCTCCGTGCGGATGGCCGTGCTCTACCTGCTGCTCGGAGGAAAATCGTGATCATCTCCAACACCCAGCTCGGCGAGATCACCGTCGAGGACGGCGTCATCGCCGCGATCGACCCGGCGAAGACCGGGCCCGCCATCGCGCTGCCCGGGCTCGTGGACCTGCACACCCACCTGCGCGAGCCGGGCCGCGAGGACGCCGAGACCGTCGAGTCCGGCTCCCGGGCCGCGGCGCTGGGCGGCTACACCGCCGTGTGCGCGATGGCCAACACCTCGCCGGTCGCCGACACCGCGGGCGTGGTCGAGCAGGTGTGGCGGCTCGGGCGCGAGGCCGGCCTGGTCGACGTCCAGCCGATCGGGGCCGTGACCGTGGGCCTGGCCGGCGAGCAGCTCGCCGAGCTCGGCGCGATGGCCGACTCCGCGGCGAAGGTCCGGGTCTTCTCCGACGACGGGCACTGCGTGCACGACCCGCGGCTCATGCGCCGCGCGCTGGAGTACGTGAAGGCCTTCGACGGGGTGATCGCCCAGCACGCCGAGGAGCCGCGGCTGACCATCGGCGCGCAGATGAACGAGGGCGCGGTCGCCGCGCGGCTCGGGCTCACCGGCTGGCCGGCCGTCGCCGAGGAGGCGATCATCGCCCGCGACGTGCTGCTCGCCGGGCACGTGGGCGCGCGGCTGCACATCTGCCACGTCTCCACCGCGGGCAGCGTCGAGCTGATCCGCTGGGCCAAGTCCAAGGGCTGGCGGGTCACCGCCGAGGTCGCCCCGCACCACCTGCTGCTCACCGAGGACCGCGCCACCCAGTACGACCCGGTCTTCAAGGTCAACCCGCCGCTGCGCACCGAGGCCGACGTGCTGGCCCTGCGCGAGGGCCTGCTGGACGGCACCATCGACTGCGTCGCCACCGACCACGCCCCGCACAGCGTGGAGGACAAGGAGTGCGAGTGGGCGTACGCCCGGCCCGGCATGCTCGGGCTGGAGACGGCGCTCGCGATCGTGGTGCAGACGATGGGCCCGCGCTGGGACCGCATCGCCGAGTGGATGTCGGCCGCGCCGGCCCGCATCGCCGGGCTGAGCGGGCACGGGACGCCGCTGGCCGTCGGGCAGCCCGCCAACATCGCGATCTTCGACCCGAGCGTGCGCTGGACCGTCGACCCGACGGCCCTGGCCAGCCGCTCCCGCAACACCCCCTACGCCGGAATGGAGCTGCGCGGCCGCATCGACGCGACCTACCTGCGCGGCGAGCCGACGGTGCTGAACGGAAAGGCGACACGGTGAGGCGCAGAGAGGCCCTGCTCGTCCTGGAGGACGGGCGCACCTTCCGGGGTGAGGCGTTCGGTGGCATCGGCGAGACCTTCGGCGAGGCCGTCTTCAACACCGGCATGACCGGCTACCAGGAGACGCTGACCGACCCCTCCTACCACCGCCAGGTGGTCGTGCAGACCGCGCCGCAGATCGGCAACACCGGGGTCAACGACGAGGACGACGAGTCCGACCGGATCTGGGTGGCCGGCTACGTGTTGCGCGACCCGTCCCGCAGCCACTCCAACTGGCGCGCCACCGGCAGCCTCGAGGACCGGCTGGCCGCCGAGGACGTGGTGGGCATCAGCGGCATCGACACCCGGGCGCTCACCCGGCACCTGCGCGAGCGCGGGGCCATGCGGGTCGGCGTCTCCAGCGTCGAGTCCGACCCGCAGGCGCTGCTCGAGCGGGTCCGCCGCCAGCCGCAGATGCTCGGCGCCGACCTGTCCGCCGAGGTCAGCACGGCGCAGCGGTACACCGTGCAGGCCGAGGGCGAGCACCGGTTCACGGTCGCCGCGATCGACCTCGGGATCAAGCGCAACGTCCCGCGCCGGCTCGCCGCCCGCGGGGTCACCACCCACGTGCTGCCCGCCTCGGCGACGCTCGAGGACATCCGGGCGCTCGGCGCCGACGCGGTCTTCTTCTCGCCCGGCCCCGGCGACCCGGCGACCGCCGACGGCCCGGTGAGCCTGGCCAAGGCGGTGCTGGGCGCGCGCATCCCGCTCTTCGGCATCTGCTTCGGCAGCCAGATCCTCGGCCGGGCGCTCGGCTTCGGCACCTACAAGCTCGGCTACGGCCACCGTGGCATCAACCAGCCGGTGCTCGACCGCACCACCGGCAAGGTCGAGGTCACCAGCCACAACCACGGCTTCGCGGTCGACGCGCCGCTGGACGCCAGGGCCGACACCGAGTTCGGCGCCGTCGAGGTCAGCCACGTCTGCCTCAACGACAACGTGGTCGAGGGCCTGCGCTGCCTCGACACGCCGGCCTTCACCGTGCAGTACCACCCGGAGGCGGCAGCGGGGCCGCACGACGCGGATTACCTGTTCGATCGATTCGCGGAGCTGATGCAGACCAATGCCTAAGCGCACCGACCTCCGGCACGTCCTCGTCATCGGATCCGGTCCGATCGTCATCGGGCAGGCGTGCGAGTTCGACTACTCCGGCACCCAGGCCTGCCGCGTGCTGCGGGCCGAGGGCCTGCGGGTCAGCCTGGTGAACAGCAACCCGGCGACCATCATGACCGACCCCGAGTTCGCCGACGCGACCTACGTCGAGCCGATCACGCCCGAGTTCGTCGAGCAGGTGATCGCCAAGGAGCGCCCCGACGCGCTGCTGGCCACCCTCGGCGGGCAGACCGCGCTCAACACCGCGGTGGCCCTGCACGAGGCGGGCGTGCTGGAGAAGTACGGCGTCGAGCTCATCGGCGCCGACATCGACGCCATCCGCCGCGGCGAGGACCGGCAGCTGTTCAAGGACATCGTCGCCCGCGCCGGCGGCGAGACGCCCCGCTCGCGGGTGTGCCACTCCATGGACGAGGTGCACGCCACCGTCGCCGACCTCGGCCTGCCGGTCGTCATCCGGCCCTCGTTCACCATGGGCGGGCTCGGCTCCGGCATGGCCCACACCCCCGAGGACCTCGAGCGGCTGGCCGGCGGCGGCCTGGCCGCCTCGCCCGTGCACGAGGTGCTCATCGAGGAGAGCGTGCTGGGCTGGAAGGAGTACGAGCTCGAGCTCATGCGCGACAAGCACGACAACGTCGTCGTCGTGTGCTCGATCGAGAACGTGGACGCGATGGGCGTGCACACCGGCGACTCGGTGACCGTCGCGCCGGCGATGACGCTCACCGACGTGGAGTACCAGAAGCTGCGCGATCTCGGCATCGCCGTGCTGCGCGAGGTCGGGGTCGACACCGGCGGCTGCAACATCCAGTTCGCGGTGAACCCGGCCAACGGGCGGCTCGTGGTCATCGAGATGAACCCGCGGGTGTCCCGCTCCAGCGCGCTGGCCTCCAAGGCGACCGGCTTCCCGATCGCGAAGATCGCGGCGAAGCTGGCCATCGGCTACACGCTCGACGAGATCCCCAACGACATCACGCTCAAGACGCCGGCCGCGTTCGAGCCGTCGCTGGACTACGTCGTGGTGAAGATCCCGCGCTTCGCCTTCGAGAAGTTCCCCGGCGCCGACGCCGAGCTCACCACCACGATGAAGTCGGTCGGCGAGGCGATGTCGCTCGGGCGGACCTTCGCCGAGGCGCTGGGCAAGGCCATGCGCTCGATGGAGACGAAGGCCGCGGGCTTCTGGACGGTGCCGGACGCCTCGCTGCTCGGGGACCTGCGCGTCCCGCACGACGGGCGCCTCTACACCGCGGAGCTGGCCCTGCGCCAGGGTCACACCGTCGAGGAGGTCGCGGCCGCGTCGGGCTTCGACCCGTGGTTCGTCGACCAGCTCGCCGCGCTCGTGGAGCTGCGGGCCGAGATCATCGACGCCGCCGTGCTCGACCTGCCGCTGCTGCGCCGGGCCAAGCGCGCCGGGCTGTCGGACCGCCAGGTCGCGGCGCTGCGGCCCGAGTTCGCCGGCGAGGACGGGGTGCGCTCGCTGCGCCACCGCCTCGGGCTGCGGCCGGTCTACAAGACGGTCGACACCTGCGCCGCCGAGTTCGCCGCCGGGACGCCGTACCACTACAGCACGTACGAGGACGAGACCGAGGTCACCCCGTCCGACCGGCCGAAGGTGATCATCCTCGGCTCCGGCCCGAACCGCATCGGCCAGGGCATCGAGTTCGACTACTCGTGCGTGCACGCGGTCATGGCGCTGCGGGCCAAGGGCTTCGAGACCGTCATGGTCAATTGCAACCCGGAGACCGTCTCCACCGACTACGACACCGCCGACCGGCTGTACTTCGAGCCGCTCACCTTCGAGGACGTCCTCGAGGTCGTGCACGCCGAGGACAGCTCGGGCCGGGCCGCCGGCGGCCCCGGCGTCGTGGGCGTCATCGTGCAGCTGGGCGGGCAGACCCCGCTCGGGCTCGCCGAGCGCCTGGAGCGGGCCGGGGTGCCGATCGTGGGCACGTCGCCCAAGGCGATCGACCTCGCCGAGGACCGCGGCCTCTTCGGCCAGCTGCTCACCGAGGCCGGGCTGCGCTCGCCCGCGCACGGCACCGCGACCACGTTCCCGGAGGCCAAGCGGATCGCCGACGAGATCGGCTACCCGGTGCTGGTGCGCCCGTCCTACGTGCTCGGCGGGCGGGGCATGGAGATCGTCTACGACGAGCCGACCCTGCGCGACTACATCGGCCGGGCCACCGAGATCTCGCCCGCGCACCCGGTGCTCGTCGACCGCTTCCTCGACGACGCCATCGAGATCGACGTCGACGCGCTGTGCGACGCGACCGGCGAGGTGTACCTCGGCGGCGTGATGGAGCACATCGAGGAGGCCGGCATCCACTCCGGCGACTCGTCCTGCGCGCTGCCGCCGATCACGCTCGCGGCCGTGCACCTGGCCGAGGTGCGCCGGTACACGGTCGCCATCGCGCGCGGGATCGGGGTGCAGGGGCTGCTCAACGTGCAGTACGCGCTCAAGGACGACGTGCTGTACGTCCTCGAGGCCAACCCGCGCGCCTCCCGTACGGTGCCGTTCGTGTCCAAGGCGACCGCGGTGCCGCTGGCCAAGGCGGCCGCCCGCATCGCGCTCGGGGCCACCGTCGCCGAGCTGCGCGCGGAGGGGCTGCTGCCGGCCGAGGGCGACGGCGGGTCGGTGCCCGAGCACGCGCCGGTCGCCGTGAAGGAGGCGGTGCTGCCGTTCAAGCGGTTCCGCACCGCCGAGGGCAAGGGCGTGGACAACCTGCTCGGCCCCGAGATGAAGTCGACCGGCGAGGTCATGGGCATCGACCCGTCCTTCGGGCACGCCTTCGCCAAGTCGCAGGCGGCCGCGTACGGCTCGCTGCCCACCTCCGGCACCGTGCTCGTCACGGTGGCCAACCGGGACAAGCGTGGGATCGTCTTCCCGGTCAAGCGCCTCGCCGACCTCGGCTTCGCGATCGTGGCCACGGCCGGCACCGGGCAGGTGCTGCGCCGCTACGGCGTGGCGTGCGAGATCGTGCCCAAGCACTTCGAGGAGGGCGCCGGGCGCAACGCCGTCTCCCTCATCGCGGGCGGCGAGGTCGACCTGGTGATCAACACCCCGCAGGGCTCCAGCGGGCGCCAGGACGGCTACGAGATCCGCAGCGCCGCCGTCGTCGCCGACATCCCCTGCATCACGACCCTGCCGGGCGCGGCGGCCGCGGTGATGGGCGTCGAGGCGCTCATCCGCGGGGAGATGACGGTCCGCCCGCTGCAGGAGCTGCACGCGGCCCTGCGGCAGGCGCGGTGACCGGCCTCTACGAGCGCACGGTCCGCCCGGTCCTGTTCCGGCTGCACGGCGGCGACGCCGAGTCGGTGCACGAGCGGACCCTGCGCATGCTCGCACGGCTGCCCCGGGCGCGGCGGGCACTGAGCCCGCCCGGGGCGCGCCGGACCGTGTTCGGGGTGGACTTCCCGAACCCGGTCGGGCTCGCCGCCGGCATGGACAAGGACGGCCGGGCCCTGGGTGCCTGGCCGCGGCTGGGCTTCGGCTTCGTCGAGGTCGGCACCGTCACCCGGCACCCCCAGCCGGGCAACGACCGGCCGCGGCTGTTCCGCCTGCCGGAGCACGAGGCGATCGTGAACCGGATGGGCTTCAACAACGCCGGCGCCGAGGCCCTCGCGGCCCGGCTGCGGGCGCTGGGGCCGCTCCCGGTGCCGCTGGGCATCAGCCTGGGCAAGTCGAAGGTGACCCCGCTGACCGGCGCCGTCGAGGACTACGTGCACAGTTTCCGGCAGCTGTACGGCCTGGGCTCGTACTTCGCCGTCAACGTCAGCTCGCCCAACACGCCGGGCCTGCGCGAGTTGCAGGACAAGGCGCACCTGTCGGCCCTGCTCGGCGCCCTGCGCTCGGAGGCCCAGGCGCTCGGCGGCGAGGTGCCGATCCTGGTCAAGGTCGCCCCCGACCTGACCGAGACCGCCCTGGGCGACCTGCTCGACGTCTGCCTCGGGCTGGGCGTGGCCGGGCTCATCGCGACCAACACGACCATCGAGCGCCCCGGCGTGACGACCCCGGAGGCCGGCGGGCTCAGCGGGCGGCCGCTCGCCCCGCGGGCCCTCGAGGTCGTGCGGTTCGTGGCCAAGGAGTCCGGGCTGCCGGTCATCGGCGTGGGCGGCATCACGCGCCCCGACGACGCCGCCCGGATGCTCGACGCGGGCGCCGCGCTCGTGCAGCTCTACACCGGCTTCATCTACCACGGCCCGGCGCTCGTGCGCGGAGCCGTCGCAGCGACGAGGAGCGCGACGTGACTGATGCTTTCGGGGCCCGTCTGCGGGCCGCCATGGACTCGCTGGGGCCGCTGTGCGTGGGCATCGACCCTCACCCCTCCCTCCTGGCCGCCTGGGGCCTCTCCGACGATGTCAAGGGCCTGGAAGCGTTCGGTCGGACGGTCGGAGAGGCCCTGGCCGGACGGGTCGCGGCGATCAAGCCCCAGTCCGCCTTTTTTGAGCGTTTCGGCTCAAGAGGCATAGCGGTGCTCGAGTCGGTTATCCGACAGTTGCGCGGCTCCGGGAGCCTCGTGATTCTCGACGTCAAGCGGGGCGACATCGGCTCGACGGCCGCCGCGTACGCCGACGCGTACCTCGATCCGGCCTCCCCGCTGTGCGCCGACGCGGTCACGGTCAGTCCCTACCTCGGCTTCGGTGCGCTTCGCCCGATCATCGACAAGGCCCGCCAAAACGGGCTCGGCGCGTTCGTCCTGGCCCTCACCTCCAATCCCGAGGGCGCGGCCGTCCAGCGGGCCGTCGCGGCCGACGGGCGCACCGTCGCGCAGACCATCATCGACGAGATTTCGCAGGTCAATGCGGGTGTGAGCCCGATGGGCGACATCGGCGTGGTGGTCGGCGCGACCGTCGGGCCGACCGGCCACAGGCTGACCGATCTCAATGGACCGATCCTCGCGCCGGGCCTCGGCGCGCAGGGCGGAAAGGCCGAGGATCTGCGCGCCGTATTCGGGAACGCGCTCGATCTCGTTCTGCCGTCGTGGTCGCGTGAGGTCCTCTCGGCGGGTCCGGATCAGGCCGCGTTGCGGGCCGCGGCGGACCGTGCGCGTGATTCCTGTGCGTCCGCAATTGCGGTCACTGCGTGATCATCGAATCTTCACAAGGCGTCGATCTTGCCTTCCGACGTTGCCGAAATGGCTTCTGACCGCTAGTTTTCCCGGCGCTAGACCATCAACACTTTTTTCAAGGGACCTGAGGAGACCTGGTGCCGCTCCCGTCACTGAGCCCGGAACAGCGCGCGGCCGCTTTGGAAAAGGCGGCTGAGATCCGTAAGGCTCGCGCTGAGCTGAAGGAGCAACTCAAGCAGGGCAAGACGACGCTTGCCGCCGTGATCGACCGTGCGGAGTCCGACGACGTCGTCGGCAAGCTCAAGGTCTCGGCCGTGCTCCAGGCGATGCCCGGCATCGGAAAGATCCGGGCAACGCAGATCATGGAGAAGCTGAAGATCGCCGAGAGCCGCCGCCTGCGCGGTCTCGGTGACCAGCAGCGCAAGGCCCTGCTCGGGGAGTTCGCCGGCGGCAAGTGAGCCCCCGGCGGTCCCCCCGGACCGGTTGCATCATCCCGACGCGCTCGGACCTCTCCGGTCCGGGCGCGTCGGCGTTCCGGCTGCTCAGTCGGGCCGGGGCTCTGGTAGGGTTGTGCGGTTCGCTCGCAAGAGCCGTCAATTCCGAAAGTGTTGAGGTTTAGATCCGTGGCCGGAACCGTGGCAGACCCGCAGGGGATCACCAACCCGCCGATCGACGAGCTGCTGGAAAAGACGACGTCGAAGTACGCCCTGGTGATCTTCGCGGCGAAGCGTGCCCGCCAGGTCAATGCCTACTACAGCCAGCTGGGCGAGGGCCTGCTCGAATACGTCGGTCCCCTCGTGGAGACCACGCCGCAGGAGAAGCCGCTCTCCATCGCCCTGCGCGAGATCAACAGCGGGCTGCTGACCGCCGAGCGCATCGAAGAAGTCGTCTGAGCAAGCAATGCCTGACCAGCCCGCCGAGGCACGCCCTCGGGTCGTCCTCGGCGTGGCCGGTGGCATCGCCGCCTACAAGGCCTGCGAGCTGCTGCGGCGCCTGACCGAGTCCGGTCACCGGGTGCGGGTCGTCCCCACCGCCGCCGCCCTCACCTTCGTCGGCGAGGCCACCTGGGCCGCGCTGTCCGGGCAGCCGGTCAGCGCCGACGTCTGGACCGGCGCCCACGAGGTGCCCCACGTCCGCCTCGGCCGCGAGGCCGACCTGCTCGTCGTCGCCCCGGCCACCGCCGACATCCTCGCGAAGGCCGCGCACGGCCTCGCTGACGACCTGCTCACGAACACGCTGCTCACCGCCCGGTGCCCGGTGCTCTTCGCGCCCGCCATGCACACCGAGATGTGGGAGCACCCCGCCACCCAGGCCAACGTCGCCACCCTGCGCGCCCGCGGCGCCGTGGTGCTCGAGCCCGCCGTCGGGCGGCTCACCGGCGCCGACACCGGCAAGGGGCGGCTGCCCGAGCCGGCCGAGATCTTCGCCGTCGCCGTCCGGCTGCTGCGCCGCGGGGCGGGGGAGTCCGATCTGGCCGGGCGGCATGTCGTGGTCACCGCCGGCGGCACCCGCGAGCCGATCGACCCGGTCCGGTTCATCGGCAACCGGTCCTCCGGCAAGCAGGGATACGCGATCGCCCGTGCCGCCGTCGCCCGCGGGGCCCGCGTCACCCTGATCGCGGCGAACGTCACACTGCCGGACCCGGCGGGGGCCGACGTGGTGCGGGTCGAGACCACCGAGCAGCTGCGGGTGGCCGCGCTCGCCGCCGCCAAGGGCGCCGACGCCGTGATCATGGCCGCCGCGCCCGCCGACTTCCGGCCCGCGCACCTGTCCGAGACCAAGATCAAGAAGGTGGACGGCACGGCACCCGTGCTGGAGCTGGTCACCAACCCCGACATCGCCGCCGAGCTGGGCGCGGGCAAGCCCGAGGGGCAGGTGCTCGTCGCCTTCGCGGCCGAGACCGCCGACCTCGAGCGGGCCGTCGTCGCCGGGCACGAGAAGCTGCTGCGCAAGCGGGCCGACCTCATCGTGGTCAACGAGGTCGGCGTGAACAAGACCTTCGGTGCGGAGCGCAACCAGGCCGTCATCCTCGGTGCCGACGGCAGTCGCGATCCGTTGCCCGACCTACCCAAAGACGAGCTGGCGGATAGGATTTTAGACCGCGTGGCCGCCTGTTTCGCCTGATCGACGGGGTGTGAGGCGCAACGGAGCGCCGTGATACCCAGCCGGGGGTCGACCGCGGCGCCAGTCCGAGGTCGTACACTCTGGCGAAACTCATCTCTCGTCCGCCGTATCTCCTGAGGAGCACCATTGGCACGCCGCCTGTTCACGTCAGAGTCGGTCACCGAAGGCCACCCGGACAAGATCGCCGATCAGATCAGTGACGGTGTTCTCGACGCGCTCCTCGCCCAGGACGCGCGCAGCCGCGTGGCGGTCGAGACGCTCATCACGACCGGCCAGGTCCACGTCGCCGGCGAGGTGACCACGACCGCCTACGCCGACATCGCGAAGATCGTCCGCGAGACGATCCTGGGCATCGGCTACGACTCGTCCAAGAAGGGCTTCGACGGCGCGTCCTGCGGCGTGAGCGTGTCCATCGGCTCGCAGTCGCCCGACATCGCGCAGGGCGTCGACTCGGCCATCGAGGTGCGTGAGGGCGCCGGCGGCGACGCTCTCGACCTGCAGGGCGCCGGCGACCAGGGCATGATGTTCGGCTTCGCGTGCAACGAGACGCCGGAGCTCATGCCGCTGCCGATCGCGCTGGCCCACCGCCTCGCCCGCCGCCTCTCCGCGGTGCGCAAGGACGGCACGATCCCCTACCTGCGCCCGGACGGCAAGACTCAGGTCACCATCGAATACGACGGCCTGCGCCCGGTGCGCCTGCACACCGTCGTGGTGTCCAGCCAGCACGCCCCGGACATCTCGCTCGACTCCCTGCTCACCCCGGACGTGCGCGAGCACGTCATCGCCCCCGAGCTCGAGGGCCTGGGCCTGGAGACCGAGGGCTACCGGCTGCTGGTCAACCCGACCGGTCGCTTCGAGATCGGCGGCCCGATGGGCGACGCCGGCCTGACCGGCCGCAAGATCATCGTTGACACCTACGGCGGCTACGCTCGCCACGGCGGCGGCGCGTTCTCCGGCAAGGACCCGTCGAAGGTGGACCGTTCGGCGGCCTACGCGACGCGCTGGGTGGCCAAGAACGTGGTGGCCGCGGGCCTGGCCGACCGCTGCGAGGTGCAGGTGGCCTACGCGATCGGCAAGGCACACCCGGTCTCGCTGTTCGTGGAGACCTTCGGCACCGAGGTCGTGCCGGTCGAGCGCATCGA
Source organism: Dactylosporangium sp. NPDC000244 (assembly GCF_040300725.1). Classification (NCBI taxonomy): domain Bacteria; kingdom Bacillati; phylum Actinomycetota; class Actinomycetes; order Micromonosporales; family Micromonosporaceae; genus Dactylosporangium; species Dactylosporangium sp. NPDC000244. The sequence goes on along the minus strand of NZ_JBEPEH010000010.1, from coordinate 75,180 downwards.
GAAGGCCATCAACGAGGTCTTCGACCTGCGCCCGGCCGCCATCATCCGCGACCTGGACCTGCTCAAGCCGGTCTACCAGCAGACCGCGGCCTACGGTCACTTCGGCCGCGAGCTTCCCGGCTTCTCGTGGGAGCAGGCCTCCCGCACGGCCGAGCTGAAGTCCGCCGCCGGCGCCTGACGCATTCTCGAAAACTTTTCCGACGTTGGCCGATCAGCCCGGATCCCGGTTTGATCGGCCTTCGTCATTTCCGTCGCCCGACGGAAATCCGTCAGAGTCTATTCATTCAGCTTCACCTCGCAATGATGCGCGCTCAACCGATCCATCAGAGCCTATTGAACCGGCGTTGTTCCCCGAGTCGGAACTGAAGCCGCGCGCGGCCGCCGAGCGCATTGCCGGAAACGCCGGCGGGAAGGCGCGCGCGGCGCGCAAGGCGGCTCCGCCGAAACGCGCGGCCGACGATTCGCCGATCGCCCGCGTGTGCGTGGACAGCCCGCTGCCCCACCTCGACCGCCCCTTCGACTACCTGGTGCCGGCCGAGGCCGCCGCGGCCGCCCACCCGGGCACGCGCGTGAAGGTGCGCTTCGCCGGCCAGCTCGTCGACGGGTTCGTGCTCGAACGGGCCGCGTCGAGCGAGCACGAGGGGCGGCTGTCGTACCTGGAGAAGGTCGTCTCGCCCGAGGTCGTGCTCACGCCGGCCGTCGCGCGGCTGGCCCGGGAGGTCGCGGACCGGTACGCGGGCACCCTCTCCGACGTGCTGCGCCTCGCGATCCCGCCCCGCCACGCACGGGCCGAGGCGGCCGAGCCGGCTCCCGCGCCCGAACCCTTCGCCATCCCCGCCGGTGCCTTCTCACCCCGCCCTGCATCGTCGGCTCCCGGCCCCGCCTCGTCGTCTTCGGTTGCCGGCTCCGGCGGGTCGTCTCCGGTTTCCGGCTCCGGTGACTCGTCCTCGGCGGTCGGCTCCGGCGGTTCGTCCCCCGCGGTCCGCTCGGCTGATGGGGCTTCCGCGGCCGGCGGGGGCGGGACCCGTCGCGACGGCGGTGCGGGTGACGGTGGGTTCGGGGCGGGCTGGGCGCGGTACACGGCCGGCGCCGCGCTGCTGAGGGCCCTCGCCGACGATCGGGCGCCCCGTGCGGTCTGGACGGCCCTGCCCGGCGAGGACTGGCCGTCCCGCCTCGCCGAGGCCGCCGCGACCAGCCTCGCCGCCGGCCGGGGCGCGCTCGTCGTGGTGGCCGACGCCCGGGACCTCGACCGCCTCGACGCCGCCCTGCTGCGGGTCCTCGGCGGCCCGGGCCACCACGTGGCGCTGTCGGCCGCGATCGGGCCGGCCGAACGGTACCGTCGCTTTCTCGCCGTAGCCCGCGGCACCGCCCGCATCGTCATCGGCACCCGCGCGGCCGCCTTCGCCCCGGTGCACGGCCTCGGCCTCGTCGCCATCTGGGACGACGGGGACGATCTGCACGCCGAGCAGCGCGCCCCGTACCCGCACGCCCGTCAGGTCCTGCTCGCCCGCGCCGAGCAGGAGCGGTGTGCGGCGATCGTGGGGGGCTTCGGACGTACCGCTGAAGCACAACAGCTCGTCGAGACCGGCTGGGCGATCGAGGTCGGCGCCGCCCGGGACGAGCTGCGCCGGGTCATGCCGCGCGTGCTGACCGTCGGGGAGCACGAGCGTGCCCGGGACCCTCAGGCCCAGGCCGCCCGCCTGCCCACGATCGCCTGGCGCGCCGCCCGCGAGGCCCTGGCCGGCGGCCGGCCCGTGCTCATTCAGGTGCCCCGCCGCGGGTACCTGCCCGCCGTCGCCTGCGCCGACTGCTACACCCCGGCCCGCTGCACCCACTGCTCCGGCCCGCTCGCCCTCCCGGCCGCCGACGGGATTCCCGTGTGCCGCTGGTGCGGCCGCCCCGCCGCCGGCCACGCCTGCCCCGAGTGCGGCGGCCGCCGGCTGCGCGCCGCGGTCGTGGGCGCCCGCCGTACGGCCGAGGAGCTCGCCCGGGCCTTCCCCGACACGACCGTGCGCACCTCGGGCCGCGACGAGATCCTCACCGTCGTGCCGCACGAGTCCACCCTCGTCGTCTCCACCCCCGGCGCCGAGCCGCTGGCCGAGGGCGGCTACGGCGCCGTGCTCCTCCTCGACGCCTGGGCCTTCCTCACCCGCGCCGACCTGCGCGGCACCGAGGAGGCGCTGCGGCGCTGGTTCGCGGCGGCGGCCCTGGCCCGGCCGGGCGCGCCGGTGGTCGTGGTCGCCGACGGCGGGCTGGTGGCCGTGCAGGCGCTGCTGCGCTTCGACCCGGCCTGGCTCGCGGCCCGCGAACTCGCCGACCGGCGCGAGCTCGGCTTTCCGCCGGCGGCGCGGATCGCGGCACTGACCGGGCCGCCGGCCGCGGTCGCCGAGTTGCTGTCGCTGGCCGAGCTGCCGCCGGGCGCGGAGGTGCTCGGGCCCGTGCCGGCCGCGGAGGGGCAGGAGCGGATGCTGGTCCGGACGGCGCGTTCAGCGGGGAAAGCACTGGCGCTGGCGTTGAAGGCGGCGGCGGGGGCGCGCTCGGTGCGCAAGGCCGCCGACCCGGTCCGCATCCAGGTCGACCCGCTCGACTTGCTGTAAACCGCTTCCGCCCGGCCCCGCCCACGCAGCCGCTCGGCCCAGCTCACCCCGCCGCGGCCCGACTCGGCCCGCCCGGCTTGTCTCGCTTATCTCATTTGTCCCGCTTGGCTCGTCTCGCTCGGCACCCGCTCGACCTGCTCGGCCTGCTCGACCCGCTCAGCGCGCTCGACCCGCTCGACCCGCTCGACCCGCTTGGCGCTCGACCCGCTCGACCCGCTCAGCGCGCTCGACCCGCTCAGCGCGCTCGACCCGCTCAGCGCGCTCGACCCGCTCAGCGCTCAGCCCGCTCAGCGCGCTCGACCCGCTCGACCCGCTCAGCGCGCTCGACCCGCTCGACCCGCTCAGCGCGCTCGACCCGCTCAGCGCTCAGCCCGCTCGGCGCGCTCGACCCGCTCAGGCTGCGTGGCCGGCTCGACCCACGCGGGCCACGCAGGCGCGTGAGCCGCACACTCGCTTGGCTCACATGGCCGCCCGGCCCGCTCGGACCTCCCTGGCGGCAGCGCCACCAGGCCGGCGTTGATGCCGTGCGACGTAATCCGTCTTTTCCGGCATTTCGCAAAGGCAGAGCCCTGCCGAAAGCTGCGTTCCGGACATATCGCCGGTCAGGGTATAAATCCGATAAGTCGTGCGCGGAGCGCCCGACTTATCGCGCCAAAACCGACGAAAGCGCCTCCAACAACGGCGGCGCCCCAGCCCGATTGTCGACCTCCACATGCGGCACCACAGGCGCCCGATCCGGCGGAATAGCCGCCAGAAACTCCGCCCACCGAGCCAGCTTCTGCCCGTCCCGATCCGACCCCCGCGCAATCAGCCGCTCCCGCAACGTCTGCGGATCGGACCGGACCCAGACCAGCGACACCGGATCCCCGCCCAGCGCCGCGGTGAACGCCCGCCAGCGGGCCGCGTCCGAGATCTGCCCGGTGAACGGCGCCGAGAGCAGGACCGGGCAACCGTGCGAGCGGATCTCCCGTGCGGTCGCGGCGAGGCCCGCGTACTCGTGGATCTTGATGTTCGCGTCGTACCACGGGCCCTCGCGCTCGCCGCCGGGCCGGCCGGCCGCCTCCAGCGTCGCGGCCACGAAGTCGCCGTAGACGGTGTCCTTGTCCAGCAGGGCCGGCGTGGGGGAGAGCAGGCGCAGCAGCAGGGCGGCGACCGTCGACTTGCCGGCGCCCGGCGGCCCGGCGACGACCCAGGCGGCGGCGGTCATGCCACCAGGAGCTGGTTCGTGGCCAGCTCGCGGTAGAGGGGGCTGGTCTCCAGCAGTTCCTCGTGGCGGCCGACGGCGGCGACCCGGCCCGCCTCCAGCACCACGATCTGGTCCGCGTCGACCACGGTGGACAGGCGGTGGGCCACGACGATCATGGTGCGGTCGCGCGCGACGGTGTCGATCGCCTCGCGCAGGGCGACCTCGTTGCGCGCGTCGAGGTTCGAGGTCGGCTCGTCCAGCAGCAGGATCGGGGGCGCGGAGAGCAGGGTGCGGGCGATGGCCAGCCGCTGCCGCTCGCCGCCGGACAGCAGCACGCCGCCCTCGCCGACCTGGGCGTCCAGGCCGTGCGCGGTGCGCCCGACGATGTCGGTGAGGTTGACCGCCGCGAGGACGTCCAGCATCTGGGCCTCGGTCGCCTCCGGCATGGTCAGGCGCAGGTTCTCCCGCAGAGTGCCGGCCAGCACCGGGGCCTCCTGCTCGACGTACCCGAGGTGGGCCCGCAGCGCCCTGCGCGGCAGGTCGCGCACGTCGGCCCCGGCCACCCGGACCGCGCCGCCGGTGACGTCGTAGAAGCGCTCGACGAGCTGCAGTAGCGTCGACTTGCCGGCGCCGGAGGGGCCGACGAGGGCGGTGCGGGTGCCGAACGGCACGGTGAACGAAACGTCCCGCAGCACCGGCTCCGGCGCCGCCGCGTAGCCGAACGTGACGTGCTCGAAGACGACCGCGGCCGGGCCGGCGCCCGGGCTCGCGGTGCCCGCGTCGGCCTCCAGGGGCACGGCGAGGATGTCCTCCATGCGCTGCAGCGCGCCGAGGCCGGTCTGCAGCTGGGTGTACGCGTGCATCGCCTGCCCCAGCGGCATGACCAGGAAGAACAGGTACAGCACGAACGCCACCAGGTCCCCGACGGAGATCGAGCCCGCGGCGACCCGCGCGCCCCCGACGCCGAGCAGGAGCAGGAACGAGCCCTGGATGGCCGCGATGCTCGCCGGGCCGACGAGCGCCTGGAGGCGGGCGATGCGCACGCCCGCGTGGTACGCCTCCTCGGCGCTGGACTCGACGGCCGCGATCTCCCGGTCCTCGGCGTTGCTGGCCCGGATCGTGCGGGCGGCCGAGAGCGCGCGCTCCACGGCGCTGGTCATCTCCCCGATGCGCTCCTGTGCCGCCTCCGAGGCGGGCCGCACCCGGCGGGAGAAGACCAGCGCGATCGACAGGCCCACCGCGAGCCCGAGCCCGGCGGTGAGGAACAGGATCGGGTCGAGCAGCAGCATCGCCACCGCCGCCCCGACCACCATCACCGCGCCGGTGACGGTCTCGAACAGCCCCGACGTGACCACGGCCCGCAGCAGCGTCGTGTCCGCGCCCACGCGGGAGAGCAGGTCGCCGGTGCGACGGGAGTCGTACTCGCTGATCGGCAGCCGCAGCAGGTGCCGCGTCAGCCGGCGGCGCGAGCTGAGCACGAGCCCCTCGGCCGTGCGCTGGAGCAGGAAGTCCCGGACCGCGTTGAGCGCCGCGACCGCCGCGAGCACCACCACGAGCAGGGCGACCGTGCCCCACACCGCGCGCGACGCCTGCAGCCCGTCGAGCACCTCCCGGGTGAGCAGCGGCTGGGCGAGCGTGGTGACGGAACCGAACAGTGAGAGGACCCCGACGACGACGAGGGTGGCCCGGTGATCACGGAGGTACGGCAGGAGTGACCGCAGCGAGACGCGAGGCGAGTCGGACACGAATCCAAGCTAGCCTAGACTTGGACGGCTGAATTCTGCCGAACTCCAAGATGAGGTGCCGCTTGACCGTCCAGTCCGTCCGTCTGTTCGGCGACCCGGTGCTGCGCACTGCCGCCGACCCGGTCGCCGACTTCGACAAGGAGCTGCGCAAGCTGGTGAGCGATCTGCTGGACACGATGCACCAGCAGAACGGCACCGGCCTGGCCGCCCCGCAGATCGGGGTCGGGCTGCGGGTGTTCTCCTTCGACGTCGACGAGGTGGTCGGGCACCTGGTCAACCCGGTGCTGGAGTTCCCCGACGAGGAGGAGCAGGACGGGCCCGAGGGCTGCCTGTCGATCCCCGGGGTGTATGTCGACACCAAGCGGCGCCAGAACGTCATCGCCAAGGGCTTCAACCAGCACGGCGACCCGATCCAGATCGTCGGCACCGGGCTGATGGCCCGCTGCGCCCAGCACGAGACCGACCACCTCGACGGCGTGCTGTTCGTCGACCGGCTCGACGCCGAGCGGCGCAAGCAGGCGATGAAGGAGATCCGGTCGGCGGAGTGGTACAACCCGGACACGCCGCCGGTCGTCAAGACGAGCCCGCACGGGCTCTTCGGCATCCGGTGAGGCTGCGGTGAGGCTGATTTTCGCGGGCACCCCGGTCGTGGCGCTGCCCGCCCTCGACGCCATCGCGGCGTCGCAGCACGAGCTCGTGGCGGTCGTCACGCGCCCGGACGCGCCGTCCGGCCGCGGCCGGCAGCTCGTCCCGTCCCCGGTGAGCGCCTGGGCGAGCGAGCGCGGGATTCCCGTGCTCACCCCGGCCAAGCCGCGCGACCCGGAGTTCCAGGACCAGCTGCGCGCCCTGGAGCCGGACTGCGCCCCCGTGGTCGCTTACGGCGCTTTGGTACCACGCAGTGCCCTCGACATTCCGCGGCACGGCTGGGTGAACCTGCACTTCTCGCTGCTGCCCGCCTGGCGGGGCGCCGCGCCCGTGCAGCACGCGGTCCTGCACGGCGACGAGGTCACCGGGGCGAGCGTCTTCCAGCTGGAGGAGGGCCTGGACACCGGGCCGGTCTACGGCACGCTCACGGAGGCGGTCGGCCCGCGGGACACCTCCGGCGACCTGCTCGAGCGGCTGGCCGGGTCCGGCGCCGAGCTGCTCGTGCGGGTGCTGGACGGCATCGCGGCGGGGGCTCTGTCGGCGGTACCGCAGCCGCAGGAAGGCATCTCGAACGCTCCGAAGCTGACCGTGGAGGACGCCCAGGTGCGGTGGTCCGATCCGGCGTTCGCGGTCGACCGGCGGATTCGGGCCTGCACCCCGGCCCCGGGCGCGTGGACGACGCTGCGCGGCGACCGGCTCAAGCTCGGCCCGGTGACCCCGCTCACGGCCGCGACCGTGATCGCCGGCGGCCCGGCCGCGCCCGGCCCGGGCGAGGTGGTCGTCGAGCGCAACCGCGTGCTCGTCGGCACCGGCACCGTGCCCGTGGTGCTCGGCACCGTCACCGCGCCCGGCAAGAAGGCGATGCCCGCGGACGCGTGGGCCCGCGGTGCCCGGGTCGAATCCGGGGAGCTCGTGTCTTGATGCGCTCTGCTCCTCGGCGCGGCCCGGGTCAGCGGCCGGCCGGTGGGCGCGACGACCGGCTCGCCCGGCCCCCGCGCGGCGGCCGGCCGGCGATCGACCCGGCCCGCGAGGCCGCCTACGAGGCCGTGGCCGCCGTGCACCGCGACGACGCCTACGCCAACCTGGTGCTGCCCGGCATCCTGCGCGAGAACGGCGTGTCCGGGCGGGACGCGGCGTTCGCGACCGAGCTGACCTACGGCACCCTGCGCCAGACCGGGACCCTCGACGCGATCGTGGCGGCCGCGGCCGACCGGGCGATGGAGCGCATCGACCCGCCGGTGCGCGACGCGCTGCGGATCGGGGCGTACCAGCTGCTGCACATGCGCGTCGGCGCCCACGCCGCCGTGGCGACCACCGTGGACCTCGTGCGCTCGCTGGTGCCGGGCGCGGCCGGCTTCGCCAACGCGGTGCTGCGCCGGGTCGCCGAGTCCGATCGCGCGGCCTGGGTCGAGCACCTGGCGCCCGCGGACCCGATCGCCCGGGCCGCGCTGGTGCACGCCCACCCGGCGTGGATCGTCAACGCGTTCGCCGACGCGCTGGGCTCCCTCGACGAGGCCGAGCTCGCGCTGGACGCGGACAACCTGCCGCCGGCCGTGCACCTGTGCGCCCGGCCGGGGCTGGTCTCCGCGGCCGACCTCGCGGGCGGGCTGCGCGGGGCGACGGTCGGGCGCTACTCCCCGTACACGGTCGTGCTCGCCGGCGGGGGAGACCCGGGCGGGATCGCGGCCGTGCGCGACGGGCGCGCGCACGTGCAGGACGAGGGCAGCCAGCTCGTGGCCGCCGTGCTCGCGAACGCGCCCGTGGACGGGCCGGACGAGCGCTGGCTGGACCTGTGCGCCGGGCCGGGCGGGAAGGCGGGCCTGCTCGGCGCGCTCGCCGCCCAGCGCGACGCGCACGTGACCGCGGTCGAGGTCGCCCATCATCGGGCGGCGCTCGTGGCCCGGGCGACCGAGGGGCTGCCGGTCTACACCATCAACGCGGACGGCCGCGACGTCGGCAAGGACCCGGACCTGCCCGAGGGCGCCTTCGACCGGGTGCTCGTCGACGCGCCGTGCACGGGTCTGGGCGCGCTGCGCCGCCGGCCCGAGGCGCGGTGGCGCCGCCAGCCGTCGGACCTGCCGCCGCTCACCCGGCTGCAGCGGGAGCTGCTCCAGGCGGCCTTCCGGGCGGTCCGGCCGGGCGGGGTCGTGGCGTACGTCACGTGCTCGCCGCACCAGGCCGAGACGGAGGTCTCGGTCACGGAGGCGGCCCGGCGCTCGTCGATCGACATGGAGCTCGTGGACGCGCGGCCGTATCTGCCCGCGGCCCTGCCCGAGGTGGGGACCGGCCCGACGGTGCAGCTGTGGCCGCACCGGCACGGGACGGACGCGATGTTCGTGGCCCTGCTACGCCGCGCCTAGGCTCTCCTGCGAGCCCCGCTGGTGGGGCGGCCGGGCGTCGGGGACGAGCGCGGCGACCGCGTCGCGGTGCCCGCATCCGGCCCCGATCAGCCGGTCCCGCTCGGCCAGCCAGGCGACCCCCAGGGCCGAGCGGGTGGCGGCGTCGAGCTGGAGACGGGCGTCGTTGAGCAGCGTCCGCTCCTCCTCGTCGACGTGGTGGGCGAGGGAGTTGGCCAGCTTGCCCACGGCGCGGTCGAACTCGGGCGCGAGCACGTCGGCGACGTCGAGCAGGGCGAGGAGCTTGCGGTGCCCGTCGATGTGCTCGTCGGCGCCGTGCTCGACGTGCGCGCCGCCGCCGGACAACTCGCGCAGCTTCGGGTAGACCTCCGACTCCTCCGCCGTGGCGTGTGCGACGAGGAGGCCGGCGAGCTCCGTGCGGGCGCTCTCGCGGCGGGCCCGAACCGACTCGGTGTCGGTGTCACGGGTGCGCAGGACGCGCAGGAGATGTTCGAACCGCACGTGGTCGCTGACGATGGCCTCGACGACATCCCCGGCAATATCCATGGAAGCCATTCTCGCAGCCGAGGTGGGAGATCACCGATAGCATCACGCCTGTGTCGGACAACGTGGTGATCGCGCCCTCGATTCTCGCTGCGGACTTCGCCCGCCTGGCCGAAGAGGCCCGGGCGGTCGAAGGGGCCGCGGACTGGCTGCACGTGGATGTCATGGACTACCACTTCGTGCCCAACCTCACGATCGGGCTGCCCGTGGTGCAGAGCCTGCGCCGGGCGACCACGCTGCCGTTCGACTGCCACCTCATGATCGCCGACCCGGCGCGGTGGGCGAGCGCCTACGCCGAGGCCGGGGCCTACAACGTGACCTTCCATGCCGAGGCGGCCACCGACCCGGTGGCGATCGCGAAGGACCTGCGCTCGGCGGGCAGCCGGGCCGGGCTGGCGATCGACCGGGACACCCCGGTCGAGGGCTACCTGGAGCTGCTGCCGCACTTCGACCTGCTGCTCATCATGACCATCAAGGCCGGCTTCGGCGGCCAGGCGTTCATGCCCGGCCTGCTGGATAAGGTCCGCACGGCTCGTCGCCACATTGACACCGGTCATCTCGAGTTGCGCATTGAAGTCGACGGCGGCGTGGCCGAAGATACGATCGCGGCGTGTGCGGAGGCGGGGGCCGACACGTTCGTGGCCGGAACCGCCGTCTACGGCGCGGAGGACCCGGCCGCGGCGGTCCGTAAGCTGCGCGGCCTCGCCGCCGCCTAAATCGAGCAGACGGGACAAAGGTGGGCGAACGCGACCTGATCCTCGTGGTCGACGACGACGTCGACATCGCCCGGTTCATCAAGGTGAACCTCGATCTCGAGGGTTTCGAGGTGATGATGGCCAACGACGGGGCCACCGCGCTGAACATGATCCAGGAGTACAAGCCCGCGCTGGCCGTGGTCGACTGGATGATGCCGCAGCTGGACGGGCTCGAGCTGACCCGACGGCTGCGGGCCGACCCGATGACCGCCTCGATGCCGGTGATCCTGCTGACCGCGCGCGGGCAGACCGCCGACAAGGTGATCGGGCTGCAGGCCGGCGCCGACGACTACCTGGTCAAGCCGTTCGACACCATGGAACTGGTCGCCCGGGTGCGCTCGACGCTGCGGCGCAACCAGGAGAACCGGGAGGTGTCGCCGCTGACCGGCCTGCCCGGCAACACCCGCATCCTGCGCGAGATCACCGACCGGGCCCGGGCCGGCACCGACTTCGCCGTCTCGCACGTGGACATCGACCGGTTCAAGCCGGTCAACGACGTCTACGGCTTCCAGCGCGGCGACGAGTTCATCATCGGGCTCGCCCGCGCGCTGCACCGGGCCGTGGTCGAAGTCGGGCTGCCGCCGGCGTTCCTGGGCCACATCGGCGGTGACGACTTCCTCATCGTCTGCACCCCGGAGCAGCTCAAGGGCCTGACCACGAACGCGATCCTGGCGTTCCAGGCCGTCTCCGACACACTGTACGACCCGGTGGACGCCGAGCGCGGCTACATCGAGGTCGTCTCCCGCACCGGCGAGGTGCAGCACCCGAACCTCGTCACGCTGTCGATCGGGGTGGCCGTCGCGACGCCCGAGAGCGGGAAGTTCACGGATCCGCGCGAGGTCATCGCCATCGCCACCGAGATGAAGAAGGTGGCCAAGAAGCACAACGGCAACTACGTGGCCGTCGACCGGCGCAGCGTCGTCGACCTCAGCTGAGGCGATCCCAGGGGCTGGATCGAAGTGGGGGCCGGGCTGCGGCGGACTCAGGCGTCGCCTGGAACCACGCCGGTCACACCCGATACAACCCCGGTATCGGGGCGCGCCCGGCGCGGCCCCAGCCGACGCCTGAGCCTCGCCTCGCTCCGGCCCCCACTTCGATCCAGCCCCTAGTTGTGACACATATCCCGGAACCGGGCCGGTAAGGACCGGGGGTTGTGTGTCAGACTCAGGGTACGTACCCACCACGCGCTGGCGGGGCTCGGTGAAATTCCGAACCGGCGGTAACCGCTCCTGAACGGGAGCGGAAGCCCGCGACCCGGTCGAAGCCATCGGCCGGTGGACCTGGTGTGAGTCCAGGGCCGACGGTCATAGTCCGGATGGGAGTTCAGCGCGCGGGATCCGGTGTCGCCCACTGCGGGCGGTTCCGGAGGGTCGCCGCGCGCTCCCCGGCGCAGTTGTTCCGGGGGTGCCATCGGCGTCCCCCCGCGTGTGATCACAGACCACGCGGGAGAGGGCCATGGCAGACGACGGGACGTTCATGCGACGCGCCATCGAGCTGGCGCGCCTGAGCCTCGGCGAGACCAGCCCGAATCCGAACGTCGGCTGCGTGCTCGTCGCGCCGGACGGGCAGATCGTGGGCGAGGGGCGAACGGCCCCCGCCGGCGGACCGCACGCCGAGGTCAGGGCGCTGCTGGCGGCGGGCGAGCGGGCCCGCGGGGCCACCGCCTACGTCACCCTCGAACCGTGCGACCACACCGGCCGGACCGGGCCGTGCTCGCGCGCGCTCGTCTCGGCCGGGGTGGCCCGGGTCGTGGTCGGGGTCGCGGACCCCAACCCGGTGGCGGCGGGCGGGGCCGAGACGCTGCGGTCCGCCGGGGTCGCCGTGGAAGTGGGTTCGGTACTGCACGAGTCCGCCCACGACGCCATGGAGGGCTGGCTCACCGCGGTGACCCGCGGCACTCCTTACGTGATCTGGAAGTTCGCGGCCACGCTCGACGGCCGCTCCGCCGCCGCCGACGGGACGAGCAAGTGGATCACGTCCCCGGACGCCCGGGCGGACGTGCACCGGCTGCGGGCCGGGGTCGACGCCATCATCGCCGGCATCGGCACCGTCCTGGCCGACGATCCCCAGCTCACGGTGCGTTCGGCCCAGGGCGTGCTCGCCGAGCGCCAGCCGCTGCGGGTGGTGGTCACGGGCGAGCGCGGCGCCGAGCTCGAGCGCGGCGGCTTCCGGGTCATGGACCGCGCGGCCGCGACCTGGGTGGCCCGGGGCGGTGACCTCCCGGCCATGCTGCGCGAGCTGTACGCGCGCGGGGTGCGGGTGGCGCTGCTCGAGGGCGGCCCGACGCTCGCGGGTGCGTTCCTGGCGGCCGGTCTCGTGGACCGGGTCGTCGCCTACCTCGCGCCCAAGCTGCTCGGGGCCGGCCCCGCGGCCCTGGGCTTCGCAGGAATCTCCAGCATCGCCGAGGCATTGACGCTCGACGTTGTCGACCTTGCCAGGATCGGGCCCGACGTGCGCCTGACGGCAACAGTGAAAGGTGCGTGAGCAGTGTTCACCGGCATCATCGAAGAGCTCGGGACGGTCGCGGCGATCGACGAGCTGGGCGACTCCGCCCGGCTGGAGATCCGCGCGGCGACCGTCACCTCCGACGCCGCCCACGGCGACTCGATCTCGGTCAACGGGGTCTGTCTCACGGTCGTGGACAACGCCGACGGCGTGTTCACCGCCGACGTGATGGGGGAGTCGCTGCGGCGCTCGACCCTCGGCGCGCTGCGACCGGGCTCCGCCGTGAACCTCGAGCGCGCCGCGACCGTCGCCACCCGCCTCGGCGGCCACATCGTGCAGGGCCACGTCGACGGGGTCGGGCAGATCCTGTCGCGCGAGGCCGGCGACCAGTGGGAGACGGTGACGTTCGCGCTGCCCGAGGGGCTCGGGCGCTACGTGGTGGAGAAGGGCTCCATCACCGTCGACGGGATCTCGCTGACCGTCATGGCCGTCACGGACGACACGTTCTCGGTCGGGCTCATCCCGACCACGCTCAAGCTCACCACGCTCGGCGCCAAGGGCGTCGGCGAGCGGGTCAACCTGGAGGTCGACATCATGGCGAAGTACGTGGAGAAGCTGCTCGGGAAGGCCGCACAGTCATGAGCGAACCTGTCACGGACCTCGACCCGATCGAGCGGGCGGTCAAGGACATCGCGGCCGGGCGCCCGGTGATCGTCGTCGACGACGAGGACCGCGAGAACGAGGGCGACCTGATCTTCGCGGCCGAGTTCGCCACGCCGGAGCTGGTCGCGTTCATGGTCCGCTACACGTCCGGCTACATCTGCGTGCCGATCACCGAGGCCGAGGCCGACCGGCTCGACCTTCCGCCGATGTACCGCACCAACCAGGACCGCCGCGGCACCGCCTACACCGTGACGGTCGACGCCCGCTTCGGCGGCACCACCGGCATCTCCGCCGCCGACCGCGCCCGCACCATCAAGCTGCTCTCGTCGGCCGACACCCAGCCGCACGACCTGTCCCGGCCCGGGCACATCGTGCCGCTGCGGGCCAAGGACGGCGGCGTGCTGCGCCGGGCCGGGCACACCGAGGCCGCCGTGGACCTGGCCACCATGGCCGGGCTGCGCCCCGCCGGCGTGCTGTGCGAGATGGTCAACGACGACGGCACCATGATGCGCCTGCCCGACCTGCGCAAGTTCGCCGAGGAGCACGACCTGGCGCTGATCAGCATCGCCGACCTCATCGCGCACCGCCGCCACACCGAGGAGCAGATCGAGCGCGTCGCCGAGACCCGGCTGCCGACCGAGCACGGGGTGTTCCGGGCGGTCGGGTACACCCAGAAGTACGGCAACGGCGAGCACATCGCCCTCGTCTACGGTGACCTCGGCGACGGCGAGGACGTGCTCGTGCGGGTGCACTCGGAGTGCCTGACCGGCGACGTGTTCAGCTCGGTGCGCTGCGACTGCGGCCCCCAGCTGGAGGCGTCCTTGAAGATGGTCGCGGCGGAGGGGCGCGGCGTCGTGCTCTACATGCGCGGGCACGAGGGCCGGGGCATCGGGCTCATGCACAAGCTCCAGGCGTACCAGCTGCAGGACCTCGGCCGCGACACGCTCGACGCCAACCTGGACCTCGGGCTGCCCGCCGACGCGCGCGAGTACGGCACCGGCGCCCAGATCCTGGTCGAGCTCGGCATCAAAACGATGCGGCTGCTCACGAACAATCCGGCGAAGCGGGCGGGGCTGGAAGGGTACGGTCTGTCCGTACTGGGTCGTGTGCCCCTGCCGACCCGGCCGCACCCCGAGAACGTGCGCTACCTGCGCACCAAGCGGGACCGTATGGGGCACCTGCTGGACGAGCTCGACGAGGTCGCGGAGGGACTTGCGTAATGGCTGGGAGTGGGGCACCCGTCCTGCAACGGGTGGACGGCACGGGACTGACGCTCGGCATCGTGGCCACGCGGTGGCACGGCGAGCTCGTCGACCACATGCTGAACCGGGCGATCGAGGCCGGGGAGGCCTCCAACGTGGACCACATCACGGTGGCCCGGGTCGACGGCGCGGTGGAGCTGCCTGTGCTCGCGCAGGGGCTGGCGCACCGCTTCGACGCGGTCGTCGCGCTCGGCGTGGTCATCCGGGGGGACACGGCGCACTTCGAGTACGTCTGCCAGTCCGTGACCGACGGGCTCACCCGGGTCGCCCTGGACTGCTCGACGCCGGTCGCCCACGGGGTGCTCACGGTCGACAACTACGAGCAGGCGCGGACCCGGGCCGGGTTCGCCGACTCCTCGGAGGACAAGGGCTACGCGGCCGCGCTGGCCGCCCTGGACGCGGCGGTGGCGCTGCGGCTCGTCGCCAAGTCCTGAAGGCTCGCCGCCGAGTCCTGACGTGGTGGGTGGTGGGAGGCGCCGCGGCCTCCCACCCGCACGTCAGACCTCGAGGGCCGCGGCCAGCTCGTCGCGGAAGGTGCGCTCGGCCGCGGTGACCTGCTCGCCGCCGATGCCCAGCACGCCGCCGGAGCTCGCCGCGCCCACGACCACGTCGGCGACGGTGACCACCCAGTAGCGGTAGGCCTCGGCGTCGGCGTGCTCGGCCTTGGCCGCCAGCAGCTCGTGGGCCGCGCCGGCCCGCGAGATCACGTCGGCCAGCCCCGCGTCGCGGTCGGGGAACTCGATCACCGGGGGCTCGTCGCCGTCGGTGATGTTGCCCTGGCGGCTGACCACCTCGGCGGCGACGCTCTTCACGAGCTCGCTGGACGAGCCGCGCCCGTCGGCGATGGCGGTCATGCCCGCCGCCCACTCCTCGCGCGTGCGCCGGGCCCCGTCGTGTTCGGCCTGGGACGCGGCGATCAGGACGGACTGGGGGAGGCCGACGAGCAGGCCCCACTCTTCGTCGGTGTACTTCGGCTCCGTATCCACGAGGCACAGGGTAACCAGGTGATCAGCCCGGTAAACCGATGGGCGGACTCGCGCGTCGTCTGGGTGTGATGGCGGAGGCCGCGGCCGCGGCGTGGGACCGTAGGCCGGTGCAGGCAGCGACTCCCGGGAGCCCGGCCTTCGAGCCGGGCCGCGAGACGGTGCCCGACGAGACCGCCCGGGGATGGAGCGCCGACGACGCGATCGGGGCGCTGTTCGCCGCGCACTACCGCGGGCTCGTGCGCCTCGCGGTGCTGCTCCTGCACGACGAGGGGGTCGCGGAGGACGTGGTCCAGGACGCGTACGTCGCGCTGCACCGCCGCTGGTGGCGCCTGCGGGACGCGGACAAGGCGCTGGCGTATCTGCGCACCAGCGTGGTCAACGGGGCGCGCTCGGCGCTGCGCAGGCGGGGCGTCGCCGAGCGGCACATCGCCCGCGGCCCGGACGGCCCGCAGGTCGTGGCCAGCGCCGAGACGGGCGCGCTGAGCCTGCTGGCGCACCGGGAGGTGCTGGAGGCGGTACGCAGGCTGCCCACCCGCCAGCGCGAGGCGATCGTGCTGCGCTACTACGGCGAGCTGTCCGAGGCCGAGATCGCCGACGCCATGGGGGTCAGCCGCGGCGCCGTCAAGAGCCACGCCTCCCGGGGCATGGCCGCCCTGCGCGAGAGCCTGGAGCGGGCCCGATGAGGCCGGGGCAGTCGGCGGAGGAACGGCTCCGGGAGGCGCTGCGGGCCCGGGCCGCCGAGGTCGAGCCGTCGCCGGACGCCCTCCCGCGCATCCGCCGGCGCACTGCCCGCGCCTGGCACCGCGGCGTGCCGGTGCTGGCCGCCGCGGCGGTGGCCACCGCGGCCGCGATCGCGCTGGGCGTCGTGGCGGTCGGGGCCGGCCGCGGCGAGCACCGGCCCGCCCCGCCCGCCGGCTCCGTGTCCCAGACGCCGGCCCCGCCGGAGGTGCCGCCGAGCGGCCCGGAGCCCTCGGGGACGGCGCCGCAGACCGTCAACCTGCCCGCCTACTTCACCCGCAACGGCCGGCTGTACCGCGAGTTCCTCCCCGCCGCCGCGGGCGACGACCGGGCCCGCGTCAGGGCCGCCGTCGAGCTCTCCCTGCAGGGCCGGGCCGAGGACCCCGACTACCGCAGCCTGTGGCCGGCGACCGTGCGGGTGCACGGGGTCACGATCGACGGCGGCGTGGTCACCGTCGACCTCGGCGGCGTCGGCTCGGCCCCGGCGGACGCCAAGCTCGCCGCCCAGCAGCTCGTCTACACCGTCCTGGCCGCGGCGACCTACACGTCGGTCCGGCACGCCGACGGGGTCCGGGTGCTCGTCGACGGCGCGCCGGTGGCCCGCCTGTGGGGCGTCGTCGACACGAGCGGGCCGCTGCGCCAGGGCACCCTGGCCGATCTCCAGGCGCCGGTCTGGGTCATCGAGCCCGACCAGGGCGCGGTGGTGGGCAAGAGCTTCACGGTGTACCTCGCCGGGGTGGTCCCCGAGGGCACGGTCAACCTGCGCGTCCGGGATGCCGCGGGCAACCCGGTGTACGAGCGGATCGTGCAGCTCAGCGCGGGTGCGCCGGCCCTCGGCGAGGCGCGCGTGCCGGTTTCGCTGCCGACCGGGCGGTACACCGTGGAGGCTTTCTTCCTGTCTGCGCAGGACGGCAGCGTGCAGTGGGTCGACGACCACGAGTTCTCCGTGGGGTGACCGGCGACACGCCTGTCAGTAACCGGATTCCGTTTCCGGCCCCAGGCCTGCGAGAATCCCTGCCCGTGAAGACCTTCGACGAGCTGTTCGCCGAGCTGAGCGCCAAGGCGGCGGCCGGCACCCCGGGATCCGGCACCGTGGCGGCGCTGGAGAAGGGCGTGCATTTCATCGGCAAGAAGGTCGTCGAGGAGGCCGCCGAGAGCTGGATGGCGGCCGAGCACGAGGGCCGGGAGCGCACTGCCGAGGAGCTGTCGCAGCTGCTCTACCAGGTGCAGTGCCTGATGCTGGCGACGGGGTTGTCGCTGGAGGACGTGTACCGACATCTGTAGGCCGGTTCTGCACCTATAGGCCGGTTCCCGGCCTGCGCCTGCCCGTCGTGCCGACCCACCCGTCTGGAGACCAGCCCATGCTTCGCATCGCCGTGCCCAACAAGGGCACCCTCGCCGGCCCCGCCACGCAGATGCTCCAGGAGGCCGGCTACCGCCAGCGCTCCGACCCCAAGGACCTGCTCTGCCGCGACGACGCCAACGGCGTCGAGTTCTTCTACCTGCGCCCGCGCGACATCGCCACCTACGTCGGCTCGGGCGACCTCGACCTCGGCATCACCGGCCGCGACCTGCTCATCGACGCGGGCAGCCCGGCGGTCGAGGTGCTCGACCTCAACTTCGCCCGCGCCACGTTCCGCTTCGCCGCCGTCCCCGGCTCGGTGAAGGGCTCCGCCCCGTCCGACCTCGAGGGCCTGCGGGTCGCCACCGCCTACCCCGGCGTGATGGAGCGCTACTTCGCCGAGCACGGCGTGCGGGCCGAGGTCATCCGGCTCGACGGCGCCGTGGAGAACGCCATCCGCCTCGGCGTCGCCGACGTCATCGCCGACGTGGTCGAGACGGGCCGGACGCTGCGCCAGGCCGGCCTGGAGACGCTCGGGGAGCCGATCCTCAAGTCCTCGGCGCTGCTCATCCGGCGCGCGGGGGAGGAGCTTCCGGCGGGTGTACCGCAGCTGCTGCGCCGCCTCCAGGGCGTCCTCGTCGCCCGGCAGTACGTGATGCTCGCCTACGACGTGCGGGCCGACTCGCTCGACGCGGCCGTCGCGCTCACCCCGGGCATCGAGTCGCCCACCATCTCCCCGCTGCACCGCGAGGGCTGGGTCGC
Organism: Dactylosporangium sp. NPDC000244; assembly: GCF_040300725.1. NCBI lineage: Bacteria > Bacillati > Actinomycetota > Actinomycetes > Micromonosporales > Micromonosporaceae > Dactylosporangium > Dactylosporangium sp. NPDC000244. The sequence goes on along the minus strand of NZ_JBEPEH010000010.1, from coordinate 57,154 downwards.
CGTGCAGGCGATGGTGCCCCAGGCCGAGGTGCACCGGATCATGGACGAGCTCTACGAGGTCGGCGCCCGCGCCATCCTGGTGACCGGAATCCACGCCTGCCGGCTGTAGTGGCAGACTGGGGCCGTGAGCAGCAGCGAGCAGAGCACGGCCCCACTCGTCGCCCGTCCGCAGCGGGCGCGGATCATCGCCTATGTCCTGGCGCTCGTCGTCGCCGTCGTCTTCACGCTCATCGCGTTCGGCCTGCACGGCAAGACCGGCGACGGGCCCGGCTATTTCCAGCGCGGCGACCAGGCCGCGATGATCGGCCTCGGCCTGTGCGCGGCCGCCGCCATCCTGCTCATGACCCGCCCCCGCGTCGAGGCCGACGAGCACGGCGTGCGGGTGCGCAACATCATCGGCGGCTACGACCTGCCCTGGGATACCGTCCGCGGGGTGACCTTCGGCCGCGGCGCCCCCTGGCTCACCCTCGACCTGCACGACGACGAGCGGGTGGCGGTCATGGCGGTGCAGATGGCCGACAAGGACTACGCCGTCAAGGCCGCCCGGCGCCTGCGGGCACTGCACTCGGCGAGCTTGACAACATCCGTGGTAGAGTAGTCGGCGTCGACCGCATCCCGTCCCAACCGGGGTGTTCGAAGCGGGGCCTCGGCTCCCACCCGTGCAGCTGATCTGGCGGCCGGGTCCGGTCCGACCGTGGCGGCCAATCGGTCGCGGTGGTCGAACGGCCCTCGCCTGCGCATGCGCGGCGGGGGTTTTTGGCGTTGCTACGCCCAAAGGGCTTGCCCGGCGGATGCGTCGACCGCATGAGTTGAAGCACCTATCGAGGAGGCCACATCAGCGTCGAGCCACGCGTCAACGAGCAGATCCGGGCACGTGAGGTCCGGCTGGTCGGCCCGGAGGGTGAGCAGGTGGGCATCGTCCCGCTCGAGCGCGCACTCCAGCTGGCCGCCGACGTGGACCTGGACCTGGTCGAAGTTGCGCCCATGGCACGCCCGCCCGTCTGCAAGCTCATGGACTTCGGCAAGTTCAAGTACGAGAGCGCGCTCAAGGCCCGGGAAGCCCGGCGTAACCAGCAGCAGACCGTCATCAAGGAGATGAAGCTCCGCCCGAAGATCGATCCGCACGACTACGAGACCAAAAAGGGTCATGTGGTGCGGTTCCTGAAGGCGGGCGACAAGGTCAAGGTAACGATCATGTTCCGTGGCCGCGAGCAGAGCCGCCCGGAGCTTGGTTTCCGGCTGCTGCGCAAGCTCTCGGAGGAGATCTCGGAGCTGGGCTTCGTCGAGGCCGCGCCGAAGCAGGACGGCCGCAACATGATCATGGTCTTGGCACCGCACCGCAACGTGAAGGCCGCCGCGACCGAGCGTCGCGAGGGCAAGGCGGACGGCACCCCGGGCGCGGAAGGCGAGACTGTCGCCGACCTGCCCGAGCCGGTCACCGCCGACCAGGCTTGATCCGAACGGCCTGACACCAGGCCGCCCCGGCACCCCGGATCGTCACCAGAGGTCCGGGGGTGCCATAACGCCCGGGCCGCGACCAGCGGCCCGGGGCGTCGTACCAGCATGTCCACCACCGCGTCGTGCGGGCGGGTCCGCACCATGCGGAATGCCCGGCTGCGCGCCGGAGCTAATGAAGGGCAACATCACCATGCCGAAGTTCAAACCGCACTCCGGGATGAAGAAGCGCGTGAAGATCACCGGTCGCGGCAAGATCCTCAGCGAGCCGGCGGGCAAGCGGCACCTCCTCGAGGTCAAGCCCAGCAAGCGCACCCGTCGCCTGAGCGGCAACGTCGAGCTCGGCGCATCTGAGACCCGCCGGGTCAACAAGCTCCTCGGGCGATAACCGCCGCTTCTCCCCCCGACCTTTCTCGACCTTTCGACCGGTTGCACGGGCGTCGCCCGGGCCGGTCTCGCCTGAGGAGTAACGAACCGTGGCACGCGTGAAGCGGGCAGTCAACGCCCAGAAGAAGCGCCGCACCGTCCTGGAGACCGCCAGCGGCTACCGCGGGCAGCGCTCGCGGCTGTACCGCAAGGCCAAGGAGCAGGTGCTGCACTCGATGCAGTACGCCTACCGCGACCGTCGCGACCGCAAGGGTGACTTCCGCCAGCTGTGGATCACCCGGATCAACGCCGCGGCCCGCGCGAACGGCATGACGTACAACCGTCTGATCCAGGGCCTGCGCCTCGCCGGTGTCGAGGTGGACCGCAAGATCCTCGCCGAGCTCGCCGTGAGCGACGAGAAGGCGTTCACCGGCCTGGTCCAGGTGGCGAAGACGGCCGTTGCCGCCGCCTGACGACGATCGGTCGCGACCCGGGGTGTTCACTGTTCGGACGCCCCGGGTCGTCGCTGCCCGGCGCCTGCACCGTCGCCGGGACCGCGACGAGACCGGCCGCTTCCTCGCCGAGGGCCCCCAGGCCGTCCGCGAGGCGATCAGAGCCGGCGTGGTGACCGAGCTCTTCGCGACCGCCGAGGCCGCCGCCCGCTACCCGGAGTGGACCGCCTCGTTGGTCGATGACGCCGCACTGGCGGCGCTCGCCGACACCGTGCAGCCCCAGGGCCTCGTCGCCGTCTGCCGGCAGCGGGACGTCCCGCTCGACGCCGCCCTCGCCGCCCGCCCGCGGCTCGTGGCCGTGTGCGTCGACATCCGCGACCCCGGCAACGCCGGCACCGTCCTGCGCACCGCCGACGCGGCCGGAGCCCGGGCCGTCGTCTTCGCCGGCGACTCCGTCGACCCCTACAACGGCAAGGCCGTGCGCTCGAGCGCCGGCAGCCTCTTCCACGTCGACGTGGTCCGCGCCCGCGACACCGCCGCCACCGTCGCCGCCCTGCGCGCGGCCGGCGTCCAGGTCCTCGCGGCCGACGGCTACGGCGACGCCGACCTGTTCGACCTCGACACCCTCGACCGGCCCACCGCCTGGCTCTTCGGCTCCGAGGCACACGGCCTGCCCAAGGACCTCGAGGCCGACCGGCGGGTGCGGGTGCCCCTCTACGGCGGCGCGGAGAGCCTGAATCTGGCGGCGGCCGCAGCGGTATGCTTGTACTCTTCCGCGAAAGCGATGAGGAGTGTGCGGTGATGTCCCTGTTTATGCGGCCCGCCGGAGACGGTGGGCGGACGGGACGCACGACCTCCTGACACCTTCCCACGACCGGCGGGCGGACCCCTCACTACACTGTCCGAGGCCAATCTCCCGTGGGAAGAGTCCGATGACGTACCGCAATGATCCGTACGATCCGAAACAGGCCGCGCTGCTCGACCAGGGCGTGCTCGACGACGCGGTCGCCGCGGCCGACAAGGCGTTCGCCGGAGCGGGCGACCTCGACGCCCTCGCCGCCCTCAAGCACCAGCACCTGGGCGACCGCGCCCCGGTCTCGCTGGCCCGCCGCGAGATCGGCTCGCTGCCGCCGGCCGCCAAGGCCGACGCCGGCAAGCGCGTCAACCTGGCCCGCGTCGCCGTCCAGGGCGCGTTCGACGCCCGGCTCGCGGTGCTCACCGCCGAGCGCGAGGAGCGGGTCCTGGTCGAGGAGGCCGTGGACGTCACGCTGCCGACCGCCCGCCGCCCGGCCGGCGCCCAGCACCCGCTGACCAAGATCATGGAGCGGGTCGGCGACCTGTTCGTGAGCATGGGCTACGAGGTCGCCGAGGGGCCCGAGGTCGAGTGGGAGTGGTACAACTTCGACGCCCTCAACATGCACCCGGACCACCCGGCGCGCTCGATGATGGACACGTTCTTCGTGCAGGCCGGCGCGCCGCACGCAACGTCACAGGCGCATACGCAGTCGGCCGGCGCCGCGGAGGACTCGCGGGTCGTGCTGCGCACCCACACCTCGCCGGTGCAGGCGCGCACGATGACGAGCCGCAAGCCGCCCATCTACATCGTCTGCCCGGGCCGCACCTACCGCACGGACGAGCTCGACGCGACCCACACCCCGGTCTTCCACCAGGTCGAGGGCCTGGTCGTGGACAAGGGCATCACGATGGGCCACCTCAAGGGCACCCTCGACAACTTCGTCAAGGGCCTCTTCGGCGACCAGGCCCGCACGCGGCTGCGCCCGTCGTACTTCCCGTTCGTCGAGCCGGGCGCCGAGATCGACCTGTGGTTCCCGCAGCACCGTGACGGCCCCCGCTGGGTCGAGTGGGGCGGCTGCGGCATGGTGAACCCGCGGGTGCTGCGCGCCTGCGGGATCGACCCGGAGGAGTACTCCGGCTTCGCGTTCGGCATGGGCATCGAGCGGGCGCTGATGTTCCGCAACGAGGCCGCCGACATGCGGGACATGGTGGAGGGCGACGTGCGGTACGCGCGGGCGTTCGGATGGGAGGCCTGAGGTGCGCGTTTCGCTTTCCTGGCTGCGCGAGCACGTCGACCTGCCGGCCGACCTCGACGGCGACGGGCTGGAGAAGGCCCTGGTCAAGGTCGGCCTGGAGGTCGAGGAGCTGACCGACGCGGCCGCGAGCGTCACCGGGCCGCTGGTGGTGGGCCGGGTCGAGAACATCGAGGAGCTCACCGGGCTCAAGAAGCCGATCCGCTTCTGCCTCGTCGACGTCGGCAACGAGCAGCCCCAGGGCATCATCTGCGGCGCCCGCAACTTCGCCGAGGGCGACCTGGTCGTCGTCGCGCTGCCCGGCGCCGAGCTCCCCGGCGGATTCAAGATCGCCGCCCGCAAGACCTACGGCCACGTCTCCAACGGCATGATCTGCTCCGGCCAGGAGCTCGGGGTCAGCGACGACCACGACGGGATCATCGTGCTGCCGGCTGATTCGGCTAAGCCGGGCGACGAGGCCAGGCCGATCGTCGGGCTGGACGACGTCGTGGTCGAGATCAACATCACCCCGGACCGCGGGTACTGCTTCTCCGTCCGCGGCATCGCCCGCGAGCTGTCGCACTCCCTCGGCGGCGCCTACCGCGACCCGGTCGCGGCCGTCGTACCGCTGGAGGGCGACGGCAGCGAGGCGTACCCGATCGAGGTCCTCGACAGCGTGGCCTGCGACCGGTTCACCGCGGTGGCCGTGCGCGGCGTCGACCCGGCCGCGGTCACCCCGCAGTGGATCAAGACGCGCCTGGCCACGGCCGGCATCCGCTCGATCTCGCTGCCGGTCGACATCACCAACTACGTGATGATCGAGATGGGCCAGCCGATGCACGCCTGGGACCTCGGGCGGCTCACCGGGGCGCTCGTCGTGCGGCGCGCGCAGGCGGGGGAGAAGCTGACCACGCTCGACGGCGTGAACCGCGTGCTCGACCCCGAGGACATCGTCATCGCCGACGGCACCGGCGTGGTCTCGCTCGCCGCCGTCATGGGCGGCACGACCACCGAGGTCTCGCCGGGCACGGTCGACGTGCTCTTCGAGGCCGCGCACTGGGACCCGCGCTCGGTCGCCCGCACCATCCGCCGGCACAAGCTGCCCAGCGAGGCCGGCAAGCGCTACGAGCGCGGCGTCGACCCGCAGATCACCGCGGCGGCCTGCGCCCGGGCGGCGGCGCTGCTGGCCGAGCACGGCGGCGGCACCGTCTCCACCGGCGTCACCGACGTCTACGCGGTCGTCCCGCCGGAGCCGGTCACGATGACCGTCCAGCGCCCCTCGCAGCTGGCCGGCGTCGACTACACGCCGGAGCGGGTGCTGGAGATCCTCGCGATGATCGGCACCCAGGTGGTCGCGGACGGCGACCTGCTCACCGTCACCCCGCCGACCTGGCGGCACGACCTCAACGACCCGGCCGATCTCGCCGAGGAGGTGCTGCGCCTCGACGGGTACGACCGCATCCCGAGCGTCCTGCCGATCGCGCCTCCCGGGCGCGGGCTCACCGCGACCCAGCGGCGCCGGCGCACGGTCGGGCGGGCGCTGGCCGACGCGGGCTACGTCGAGTCGCTGTGCTGGCCGTTCGTCGGCGAGGCGGCCCTCGACGCGATGCGCATCCCGGCCGGCGACGAGCGGCGCAACGCCCTGCTGCTGCGCAACCCGCTCTCCGACGAGGAGCCCGGGCTGCGCACCACGCTGCTCCCGCCGCTGCTGGCCGCCCTGCGCCGCAACCTCGGCCGGGGCGTGCGCGACGTCGCGCTGTTCGAGATCGGGCCGGTCTTCCTGCCCGAGGGTCCCCTCGCGGTCTTCCCCGCGCACGGCGTCGACGGGCCGCCGAGCGCCGAGGAGTTCGCGGCCGTCGAGGCGCTGCTGCCGCGCCAGCCGTGGCACGTGGCGACCGTCATCGCCGGCGAGTCCGACCCGGCCGGCTGGTGGGGCGGGGGCCGGGCGGCGGACTGGGCCGACGCGGTCGAGTCGGCGAAGGTCGCGGCCGCCGCGGCCGGCGTGGAGCTGACCGTGCGGGCCGCGGCCGAGGCGCCGTGGCACCCGGGGCGCTGCGCGGCGCTGCTCGTCGGCGACACCGTCGTCGGGCACGCGGGCGAGCTGCACCCGGCGGTCTGCGCGGACCTCGACCTGCCGCGGCGGACCGTCGCCATGGAGATCGACCTCGACGCGCTGCCGATCCCGGGCGTGTGGATCGCGCCCCGGCTCTCGACGTTCCCGACGGCGCTGATCGACGTGGCCGTCGTGGTCGGCGCGGACACCGCGGCGGCCGAGGTCGAGGCGGCCCTGGCCGAGGGCGCGGGCCCGCTGCTGGAGTCGGTGCGGCTCTTCGACGTGTACGCGGGGGCGCAGCTGGGCGAGGGCCGCAAGTCCCTGGCCTACAAGCTGACCTTCCGCGCGCCGGACCGCACGCTCACCGGTGAGGAGGCCCTCGCCGCGCGCGACGCCGCCGTGGCGGTCGCGGCCGACCGATTCGGAGCAGTCCTGCGCGGAGCGTGACAACCCATTGATGACGGCGGCCATTTCCCCTGGATGTGGCCGCCGTCACTGTTGGCTATCATCGAACTCTGCGTGACCTGTGCGATCAGGCCGGTGGCGGCCGAAGGTGGTACGGTCACGGCGCCTAGCGCACCTCGCGGCGCTCATCTATCGGTGACCATTCCGTCCTGAAGGGGCAGTGCGTGTCAGACGTCAGTGCATCGGCGGGGTTCACCACCGACGTCGTGGTGATCGGCGGCTGCGGCCGGGTGGGGCTTCCCCTCGGCATCGCGCTCGCCTCCCGCGGCCTGCGGGTGACCCTGTATGACATCAACGAGGCCGCGGTCGCCGTGGTCAACGGCGGACGCCTCCCCTTCGACGAGGAGGGCGCCGCGGAGCCGCTGGCCCAGGCGGTCGCCGACGGCCGTCTCACGGCGAGCACCGACCCGAGCACCGTGGCCACCGCCGAGCACCTCGTGGTGATCGTGGGCACGCCGGTCGACGAACACCTCAACCCGAACATCGCGGCCGTGCCGAAGGCGATCGAGCGCTGCGCGGAATACCTGCGCGACGGCCAGCTCATCGTGCTGCGCAGCACCGTGCACCCCGGCGTGACGGCGCTCACCGAGAAGCTCGTCAGGAAGCTGGGCGTCGACGCCGACGTCGCGTTCTGCCCCGAGCGCATCGCCGAGGGCAAGGCGATGACCGAGCTGTTCGAGCTGCCGCAGATCGTCGCAGCCCGCACGCCCGAGGCGACCGAGCGGGCCGAGAAGCTCTTCCGCAACCTGGCCAGCCAGATCGTGGTCCTGGAGCCGGAGGAGGCGGAGCTCGCCAAGCTCTTCACGAACACGTGGCGCTACATCAAGTTCGCCGCGGCCAACCAGTTCTGGATGATGTCCAACGACTTCGGCCTGGACTTCGAGCGCATCCGGCACGCGATCCGCTTCCAGTACCCGCGCGCCCAGGACATGCCCGGCGCCGGCTTCGCGGCCGGCCCGTGCCTGCTCAAGGACACGATGCAGCTGGCGGCGTTCAACAACAACAACTTCGTGCTCGGCCACAGCGCGATGCTCATCAACGAGGGCCTGCCGCTCTACGTGGTGTCGAAGCTGCAGGAGCGCTTCGACCTGTCGGAGATGACCGTCGGCATCCTCGGCATGGCGTTCAAGGGCGGCAGCGACGACATCCGCGAGTCGCTGGCCTACAAGCTGCGCAAGGTCGTGATGCTGCGGGCGAAGGAGACCCTCTGCACCGACCCCTACGTGCGCGACGACCGGTTCGTGCCCCTCGACGAGGTGCTGACCCGCGCGGACCTCCTCATCATCGCCGCTCCTCACCCGGAGTACCGTGACCTGCAGACCGAAATCCCGGTTGCGGACATGTGGGGCGTGACGAACAAGGGCGTGCGTATATGAGCTTGGCACCACAGGTCACTGTGGTCATCCCGGTCTACAACGAGGGCGAGGCGATCGTCCGCTGCCTGGAGCGCATCCTCCGCGAGGTGATGATGCCGGCGGAGATCCTCGTGGTGCACGACATGCCCGAGGACACGACGGTGCCCTTCGCGCAGGAGTTCCACGAGCGCGACCCGCGGGTGCGGCCGGTGCTCAACACCTACGGCCGTGGGCCGGCCAACGCGATCCGCTTCGGCATCGACGTGGCCAGCGCGCCCGTGGCCGTGGTCACCATGGCCGACGGCTCCGACGACCCGCGCCAGATCGAGGACCTCGCGCGGCTCGTGGACCGCGGGGTCGTGGTCGCGGCCGCCTCGCGCTACATGCCGGGCGGGCAGCAGGTCGGTGGGCCGCGGTTCAAGCGGTTCCTGTCCCGCAACGCCGGGCGCACCCTGCACTGGTTCGCGCGCGTGGGCACCAAGGACGCGACGAACAGCTTCAAGGCGTATTCGACCGAGTTCGTGCGCAAGGTCGGCATCGAGTCCAAGACCGGCTTCGAGATCGGCATCGAGCTCACCGCGAAGGCGACCCGGCTCGGGCTGCCCGTCGCGGAGATCCCGACGATCTGGCTCGACCGGCAGCTCGGCGAGTCCCGCTTCGACGTCGGGCGCTTCATGCCGAGCTACCTGAAGTGGTACTGGTTCGCCTTCGGACCCAGACTGACGATGGAGAAGCTGGCCACGCGCCCGGCTTCCTCGGCCGCGCGCGACGACGCGCAGGCCGCCCGCGAGAGCTCGTCCGCAATCCAGAGCTAGAAGGAGTTTTTGTGGCAAAGGTCCTGGTGACCGGCTCGGCCGGCTTCATCGGTGGTTATGTCGTCGAGGAGCTGCTCGCCCGCGGCTATCAGGTCGTCGGCCTGGACAACTACTCGAAGTACGGGCCGGTGACCCGCAGCTACGACTCGCACCCGGACTACCGCTTCGTCGAGGGTGACGCCCGCGACGTCGACCTGGTGACCGAGCTGCTCGACGGCTGTGAGCACTTCATCGCCGGCGCGGCGCTCATCGGCGGTATCTCCTACTTCCACGCCTACGCCTACGACCTGCTCGCGGCGAACGAACGGATCATGGCGTCGTCCTGCGACGCCGCGATCAAGGCGCACCAGAGCGGGTCGCTGAAGAAGATGACCTACCTGTCGTCCTCGATGGTCTTCGAGTCCACGACGCACTGGCCGTCCAAGGAGGGCGACGAGCGCAAGATCCCGCCGCCGCTGTCGTCGTACGGGTTCCAGAAGCTCGCCGTCGAGTACTACGCGAAGGCGGCGTGGGACCAGTACAAGCTGCCCTACACGATCGTGCGGCCGTTCAACTGCGTCGGCGTCGGCGAGGGCCGCGCGCTGGGCGAGGTCGAGGTCCTCTCGGGCAACGTGAAGCTGGCGATGTCGCACGTGGTGCCGGACCTGGTGCAGAAGATCATCAAGGGCCAGGACCCGCTGCACATCCTCGGCACCGGCGAGCAGGTGCGCCACTACACCTACGGCGGCGACCTGGCCAAGGGCATCATCACGGCGATGGAGTCCGACGCGGCGCGCAACGAGGACTTCAACATCTCCACCGCCGAGTCGACCACGGTGCTGCAGCTGGCCGAGGTGATCTGGCGCAAGATCAAGGGCCCGGACGTGCCGCTGAACGTGGTCTCCGACGACCCCTACGAGTACGACGTGCAGAAGCGCGTGCCGGACTGCTCCAAGGCGCGCGAGGTGCTCGGGTTCGAGGCGTCGACCTCGCTGGAGGACATGCTCGACGAGGTCATCCCGTGGGTGACCGAGGCGGTCAAGGAAGGCCGGCTGTAGTTCCCGGTCTCAGCTCCCGGTTTCGCGAGAAAGGCCCCGCCGCCCGGCGGGGCCTTTCTCGTTGAACAGGCGTGACGACGGTCGAAGCGCTGCAGCCGGCCCCCGAGCCCGACCTGTCCGACGGCGGACGAAATATCCGGCGCAAGCACCGGATATTTCCGACTTATCAGCATAAATATGCCGTTTGGGTGATCCTTGTGCTCCTCGGAGCGGCGGCCGGGCTGGCGCGGACCCGGGAGCCGGGGGCGCTCGACTCGATCTGGGCCGAGGACGGGCAGAACTTCCTCACCGACGCGCTGAACCGGCCCTGGTACGAGGCGATCCTCACCCCGTTCAACGGCTACTTCCACATCGTCGCGCGCGTGTGCTGGGCGGTCATCGCCCTGTTCCCGGTCGCCTGGGCCGCCGCCCTGAACGCCGTGCTCGACGCGGCCATCACGAGCCTGCTCGGCCTGGCCGTCTACCGGGCCGCCCGCGAACGGCTGGACGCGTTCCCGGCCGCCGTGATCGGGATCACCGCGGCGCTGCCGATGGGGTTCGTGCCCAACACGCTCGCCCAGCTGCAGTTCCCGCTCGTCTACGCCGGGCTGTGGATGCTGCTGCGGCGGCGGGCCGGCGTGGTGACCGCCGGGCTGCCCGCGCTCGCCGTGCTCAACTCGATGCTCGGCGTGCTGCTGCTCCCGGTGGCCCTGGGCGGGCTGGTGCGGTACCGATGCCGGGCCTGGCTCGTGAAGCTCCTCGCCCTGCTCCCGGGCGCCCTGCTCCAGCTCGTCCCGCTGCTCACCGGGGCCACGCGGCGGGGACTGGGGGAGCGGCCCGAGCACGACCCGGTCGCGGTCGCGGCCATGTACCTGCGCTGGGGCGTGCCCCGCTCGTTCCTCGGCCCGGTGTGGCTCGCCCCGTCCTACGACGACGTGTGGGGGCACCGGGCCCTGGTCGCGGCCGGCCTGCTCATCCCCGCCGCGCTGCTCGCCGTCGCGGTGTGGTCGCGGGCGTACCGCGAGCTGCGCCTGGCCGCCGTCCTGGCCGGGTTCGCCGCGCTCGCCGGGGCCGTGCAGCTGTCCGCCCACGGGTTCGGCGAGGACCGCTACCTGGTGCTTATCAGCCTGCCGAACCTGGCCGCCGGGGTCTGCCTCGCGGCCGGCGCCCAACGCGCTGCGCGAATCCCGGGTTGCGTGAGCCCGCGCACACCACTTGTCGTGTTCGCGACACTTGTCGCCGTCGTCCTGGCGTCCGGCCTGCGCCCGGCGGGCCCCCGCGACGACAGCCCGCGCTGGGGCGCGACGGTCGCCCGTGCGCGGGCGGAATGCCTTGTCCGGCCCGGTTTGACGCGGGTGACCGTGCACACCGCGCAGTGGCCCGTGCTGGGCTGGGAGGCGGTGCTGCCCTGCGCCCGGCTGCGCTGATCACCGGTCGATCGGACGTCATCTCGGCGTGGCGTCGTGTTCTCCGGCCGTTGCGACGAACGGGCGTTCGTTAGAGACTCGGCGTCGTGGTGAGCACCTCGTCGGCGCCCATCGGCCGGGCCGATCTCCTGAGCCATGCCCGGGAGCGGCTCGCCTCGGGGGGCAGCGTCGTGCTCTGCGGCCCCGCGGGCATCGGCAAGTCCACCATCCTCGACGCGCTGGCCGCGGCCGAGACCGAGGCGCTGGTGCTGCGTGCGGCCGCCGCCGAGGCCGAGGCGGACCTGCCCTACCTCGCCCTCGTCGACCTCTTCGACGGCGCCCCGGACGTGTCCGAGCTGCTCCCGGTGCACCTGCGCGCGGCGCTGGACGGTGCCCTGCTGCGCAGCGCCCTGCCGGCCACCCCGCACGACCAGCTCGCCGTGCGCCTGGCCGTGCTCGAGCTCTTCCGCGCCCTGGCCGCCGAGCGGCCGGTGCTGCTCATCCTCGACGACGTGCAGTGGATCGACGAGCCCAGCGCCGGGGTGCTGCGGTTCGTCTCCCGCCGCCTCGGCGAGGTCCCGGTGAAGGTGCTCGCGGCCGAGCGGGTGCCCGACGGCGGCGCGCCCACCCGGCTCGACCTGTGCCCGCCGCCGAGCGCCACCCTGCCGGTCCCTCCGCTGCCCCAGAGCGACGTCGCCGACCTGCTGCGGGCCCGCTTCGGCGCCGAGGCCGGCCGGGCCCACGTCCAGCGGATCTACGAGGCGAGCGCCGGCAACCCGCTCTACGCCGTGGAGCTCGGGCGGGCCATCGGCAGCAGCTCGTTCCCGGTCACCGACCCGCTGCCCGTCCCCGACCGGCTCCGCGAGCTGCTGGCCGCCCGCCTGGCCTCGCTGCCGGCCGAGGACTGGCCCGCGCTGCTGGTCATCGCCGCCGCGGCGCGCCCCAGCCTGGCCCTGCTCGGCGCCTGCGGGCTCGCCGAGGCGCACGTGGAGGCCGGGATCGCCTCCGGCGTCCTGCACGTCGAGCCGGACGGCGCGATCCGGTTCTCCCACCCGCTGCTGCGCGAGATGGTCTACGCCGACGCGACGGTCGCCGCCCGCCGGGAGACCCACGAGCGGCTCGCCGACACCGTCACCGACCCGGTCGACCGGGCCCGGCACCTGGCCGCCGCCCGCCCCGAGCCCGACGAGGGCCTGGCCGAGTGCCTGGCCGACGCCGCCTCGGCGGCCCGGCTGCGGGGCGCCCCGGCGATGGCCGCCGACCTCGCCGCGCTCGCCGCCGACCGCACGCCCCGCGACACCCCCGGCGTCGGGGCGGTCCGGCGCCTGAGCGCGGCCCAGTACGCGTACTCGGCCGGCTCGCCCGCCGACGCCCGCCGCCACGCCGCCGCCGCCCTGCGCGACGCGGCCGACCGCCGCACCCGGGTCGGCGCGCGGCTGCTGCTCGTCGAGATGTCCGGCGAGGACCACTCCAACTCCGGCCCGCTGCTCGACGCCGCGTTCGTGGAGGCCGTCGACACCCCGGACCTGCTCGCGCACGTGCGGCTCTACAAGGGGATCAAGGCCTACTGGGACGGCGACGGCGAGGCGGCCCTGGCCGAGCTCAAACGTGCCGAGGAGGCCGCCGAGCTCTGCGGCGACATGGAGCGGTTGGTCGAGGTGCTCAGCTGGCGGGGCAACATCCTGCTCGGCACCGAGGGCGACGAATACCTCGAGCGGGCCGGCAAGCTCGCCCGCGGCCTGTCGCTCACCCCGGCCACGGTCGCGGCCCGGCAGGTGGCCGCGATGAGCCGGCTGTTCAAGGGCGAGACGGCCGAGGCGGTGCGGCGCATCGAGGCGCTGCGCATCGCCGTCGAGCGGGCCGGCACCGTGCGCGACCTCGCCGCGGTGCTCGTCTCCGTGGCGGGGATCTACTGGCGGGCCGGGCGCTGCGCCGACGCCCTCGCGGCCGGGCGGGAGTGCGTGCGGCTCTACGTCGACGTCGAGACCACGCCCGGGCCGGGGTACCTGGTGGCGGCGCTGGTGGAGTACGCCGGCGGCACCGCCACGGCCGCCGCGAGCTTCGCCGACCGCGGGCTGGCGGCCTGCCTGGCCGCCGGGGACGAGGACTGGATCAAGCTCGCCTACGCCACCGGCGGCCTCGTGCACATGCTGCGCGGCGACCCGGTGGCCGCCGCCGAGGCGATGCGCGAGGCCTACGCGCTCGACCAGCGCCTCGGCCGGCTCGACCCGGGCATCCTGCCGTGGCACGCGGACTTCGTCGAGGCGCTCGTCGGCGCCGGCGCGCGGGCCGAGGCCGCCGAGGTGCTGACCGAGGTCGAGCAGCGGGCCCGGCACCTGGACCGCCGTGTGGTCTTCCTGGGCCTGGCCCGGGCCCGGGCCGTGCTCACCGCCGCGACCGGCGAGGCCCGCGAGGGGGCCGAGGCCCTGCACCGGGCGATCGAGGAGTGGCCCGACCACCCGTACCCGCTCGAGACCGCCCGCGCCTACTACACCCTCGGCGGGCTCGAGCGCCGCGCCCACCGCCGCGGGGCCGCCCGCGCCGCGCTGTCCGAGGCGGTCCGCCGCTACGCCGCCGCCGACGCGCACCCGTGGCGCGAGGTCGCCGCGGCCGACCTGGCCCGGCTCGACGGCGGCCGGGGCGCCGGGCTGAGCGAGACCGAGCGGCGGATCGTCGAGCTGGTCCGGGCGGGGGCCACGAACCGGGAGATCGCCCGCGCGCTCTTCCTGTCGATCAAGGCGGTCGAGGCCAACCTCACGCGGCTGTACCGCCGGCTGAACGTGCGCAACCGCTCCCAGCTGGCGCGTTTCCTCGATCCGGAGTAGGGCGGCCCTATCCTTACCCGCGCGTTCATCCGCGCTCGGCGATCGCATACATAGACTACCTCCGATTCCTTCCACCGGAGGTATGCAGTGTTGAAGCGTGCGTTGCTCGCCGTCGCGCTCATGACGGCGGGCGTCACCTACCTGGCTGGGGCGGCCGAATCCCAGGCCGCCGCCGTGCACCGGGTCCTGTTCGACAACTCCAAGGCCGAGACCGCCGGGAACGCCGACTGGATCATCAGCACCTCTCAGCCCGACCCGCTCAACCAGAACGCGAACCCGTCGAGCGAGACGTCCTGGACGGGCGCCCTGTCGTCGTGGGGCGTGGCGTTGCAGCGCACCGGGCAGTACAGTCTCAAGACCCTGCCCGCCGGAAACACCATCACCTATGGCGGGTCGGGCGCGCTGGACCTCAAGAACTTCGACGAGTTCGTGATGCCCGAGCCCAACGCGCCGCTCAGCGCCGCCGAGAAGACCGCGATCATGCGGTTCATCCAGGCCGGCGGCGGGTTCTTCCTGATCGTCGACCACACCGCCAGCGACCGCAACAACGACGGCTGGGACTCGGTGCGCATCGGCAACGACCTGCTGACCAACAACGGCGTGGACAACACCGACCCGTTCGGCTTCAGCATCGACGTGAACAACATCGGCACCGAGAACCCGGTCGCCATCACCAGTAGCACCGACCCGGTCATCAACGGCGCGCTCGGCAAGGTGCGGGGCAGCATCATCCGCAACGGCAGCACGCAGACCCTGCACCCGGCGGACAATGCCTCGGTGAAGGGGCTCGTCTACCGCAGCGGGTTCACGCCCGGCGGCACGACCGGCGCGTTCTTCACCACCTCGACGTTCGGCGCGGGCCGGGTCGCGGTGTGGGGCGACAGTTCGCCGATCGACGACGGCACCGGTCAGTCGGGCAACACGCTCTACGACGGGTGGAACGACACCGCCGGTACCAATGCCGCATTGGCTCTGAACGCCACGGCGTGGCTGGCCGGCTCGGGCACGTCCACCCCGCCGCCCACGACGCCCGGCGGCGGCTCGTGCTCGTCGTCCGAACTGTTCGGCAACGCCGGCTTCGAGACGGGATCGGCGAGCCCCTGGACGGCGACCTCGGGCGTCGTGTCCAACGACACGTCGCTGCCCGCGCACTCCGGGTCGTGGAAGGCGTGGCTGGACGGCTACGGCGCCGCGCACACCGACACCCTGTCGCAGACGGTGACGATCCCCTCCGGCTGCACCCGGGCTACGCTGAGCTTCTGGCTGCGCGTCGACACCGACGAGACCGGCACGACCGCATACGACAAGCTCACGGTGACCGCCGGGTCCACCACGCTGGCGACCTACTCGAACGTGGACGGCTCCACGACGTATCAGCAGAAGACACTCACCGTGAACGCCACCGGCTCGGTGAAGATCACGTTCACCGGGGTCGAGGGCAGCAAGATTGCCACCTCGTTCCTGCTGGACGACCTCAGCCTGAAAGGCGCTTGATAGCGGTGCCTGCATAGAGATACAGTCGACCGTATGGGAATACGTGTCGCCGTTGCGGGGGCCTCGGGCTACGCCGGCGGTGAGCTGTTGCGGCTCATCGCCGGTCACCCGCACCTCGAGCTCGCCGCCGCCACCGGGTTCGCGCAGGCCGGATCGACCATCGGGAGCGTCCACCCGCACGTGCGATCCTTCCGCGACGTGGTGCTGGCCAAGACCGAGGCGGCCGCGCTCGCCGATGCCGACCTGGTCTTCCTCGCCCTGCCGCACGGCGAGTCCGCGGCCGTGGCCGCGCAGCTGCCCGAGGCCGTGAAGGTCGTCGACCTCGGCGCCGACTTCCGGCTCGAGGACGCGGCCGGCTGGACGAAGTACTACCCGGGGCCGCACGCCGGCACCTGGACCTACGGCCTGCCAGAGCTGCCCGGCCAGCGCGCCCGGATCGCCGCCTCGACCCGGGTCGCCAACACCGGCTGCTATGCGGTCACCACCGTCCTGGCCCTGGCGCCGCTCATCGCCGCCGGGGTCGCCGACCCCGAGGACGTGGTCGTGGTCGCCGCCTCCGGCACCTCCGGCGCGGGCCGGTCGGCCAAGCAGCACCTGCTCGCCTCCGAGGTGATGGGGTCGATGTCGCCCTACAAGGTCGGCGCCCACCAGCACGTCCCCGAGATCAAGCAGGCCAGCGGGGCCCGGTCGCTGTCGATGACCCCGCTGCTCGCGCCGATGCCGCGGGGCATCCTGGCCACGGTCACGGCCCGTGCCGCGCGGGCGGCCGACCCGCGGGACGTGCTGGCCGCCGCCTACGAGGGCGAGGCGTTCGTGCACGTGCTGCCCGAGGGGCAGTGGCCGCAGACCGGCGCCACCTTCGGGTCCAACTCCGCGCACCTGCAGGCCACGATCGACGTGGACAGCGGCCGGATCGTCGTCGTCTCGGCCACCGACAACCTGGTCAAGGGCGCGGCCGGCCAGGCCGTGCAGAACGCGAACATCATGCTGGGCCTGCCCGAGACCGCCGGACTCGCCGTCGATGGGATCGCGCCATGAGCGTGACTGCGCCCAAGGGGTTCCGCGCCTCCGGCGTCGCCGCGGGCATCAAGGCCACGGCCGGGGCGCTCGACGTGGCGCTCGTCGTCAACGACGGGCCCGACACCACCGCCGCCGCCGTGTTCACCGGCAACCGCATCAAGGCCGCCCCGGTGCTGTGGAGCCAGCGGGTGCTCAGGGCCGGCATCGTGCGGGCCGTGATCCTCAACTCCGGCGGCGCCAACGCCTGCACCGGCCCGGCCGGCTTCCAGGACACCCACGCCACCGCCGAGCACACCGCGGCCGTGCTGTCCGGGCGGGCCTCGCGCTTCCCGGTCGGCGCCGGCGACGTCGCGGTCTGCTCGACCGGCCTCATCGGCGAGCGCCTGCCGATGCCGAAGCTGCTCGCCGGGGTCGACGCGGCCGCCCGCGCGCTGTCCCGCGACGGCGGGGCGGGCGCGGCCCAGGCCATCATGACCACCGACACGGTGCCGAAGACCGCCGTCCACAGTGGACAGGGCTTCACCGTCGGCGGGATGGCCAAGGGCGCCGGCATGCTCGCGCCCGGCCTGGCCACGATGCTCGTGGTGCTCACCACCGACGCCGTCGCCGACGCGACCGCCCTGGACACCGCCCTGCGCCTGGCGACCGCGGTCACCTTCGACCGCATCGACTCCGACGGCTGCATGTCCACCAACGACACGGTGCTGCTCATGGCCAGCGGCGCCTCCGGCATCGAGCCGACCCCGCACGAGCTGGCCGAGGCGGTCACCGCGGTCTGCGCCGAGCTGGCCCGGCGGCTCATCGCCGACGCCGAGGGCGCCACCAAGGAGATCGCCATCGAGGTCACCGGGGCCGCCTCCGCCGCCGACGCGGTCGAGGTGGGCCGCTCCATCGCCCGCAACAACCTCGTGAAGACCGCGTTCTTCGGCAACGACCCGAACTGGGGCCGCATCCTCGCCGCCATCGGCACCACGGCCGCCGCGTTCGAGCCCGACGAGGTCGACGTGGCCATCAACGGGGTGTGGATCTGCAAGCGCGGGGCCGCCGGGGAGGAGCGGTCCAAGGTGGACCTCGCCGGCCGCGCGGTCACCGTCACCGTGGACCTGCACGCCGGGCCCGAGGCCGCGACCGTCTGGACGAACGACCTCTCCATGGGCTACGTCCACGAGAACTCGGCGTACTCCTCGTGAGCGGGCGGATGAACGGGCGGGATCTCGGCATCGCGCTCGGCAAGGCCAACACGCTGATCGAGGCGCTGCCGTGGCTCGAGCGGTTCTCCGGGTCGACCGTCGTGGTGAAGTACGGCGGCAACGCGATGGTCGACAACGAGCTCAAGCGGGCGTTCGCGGCCGACATGGTGTTCCTGCGCCACGTCGGGCTCAAGCCGGTCGTCGTGCACGGCGGCGGCCCGCAGATCTCCGCCATGCTCAAGCGGCTCGGCATCGTCAGCGAGTTCAAGGGCGGCCTGCGCGTCACCACCCCGGAGACCGCCGACGTGGTGCGGATGGTGCTCGTCGGCCAGGTCGGCCGCGAGCTCGTCGGGCTCATCAACGAGCACGGCCCGCACGCGGTCGGCATGTCGGGCGAGGACGCCGGGCTGTTCACCGCCGTGCGCCGCCCCGCGATCATCGACGGCTCGCCCGTGGACATCGGCCAGGTCGGCGACGTCGAGCGGGTCAACATCTCCGCCGTCGCCGACCTCATCGCGGCCGGGCGCATCCCGGTCGTGTCGACGGTCGCGCCCGACAGCGACGGGGTGCTGCACAACCTCAACGCCGACACCGCGGCCGGCGCGCTCGCCATCGCGCTGCAGGCGCGCAAGCTCGTGGTCCTCACCGATGTCGAGGGCCTGTACCGCAACTACCCCGACCCGTCGTCGCTCATCTCGCAGCTGACCGCCGACGAGCTCGCGGAGCTGCTGCCCACGCTGGAGGCGGGGATGGTGCCGAAGATGGAGGCCTGCCTGCGGGCGGTCAAGGGCGGGGTGCCGGCCGCGCACGTCGTCGACGGGCGGGTGCCGCACTCGCTGCTGCTGGAAGTGTTCACGTCGGAGGGGTTCGGGACGATGGTGGTGGGGCAATGACCGGGGCGCTGGTTTCGCGGTTCGAGACTTCGGTGATGAACACGTACGGGCCGCCGTCGCTGGGACTCGTCAGCGGCAGCGGCGCGGTCGTCGTGGACGAGGCCGGGCGCTCCTATGTGGACTTCCTCGGCGGCATCGCGGTCAACCTGCTCGGGCACGGCCACCCGGCGATCGTCGCCGCGGTCTCCGAGCAGATCGCGACCCTCGGGCACGTGTCCAACCTCTACGCCTCGCCGCCCGTCGTCGCCCTCGCCGAGCGCCTGCTGGCCCTGGCCGGCCGCCCCGGCACGGTGTTCTTCGGCAACTCCGGCGCCGAGGCCAACGAGGCCGCGTTCAAGCTCTCCCGGCGCACCGGGCGCACGAAGATCGTCGCGGCCGAGGCCGGCTTCCACGGCCGGACCATGGGCGCCCTGGCGCTGACCGGGCAGCCGGCGAAGCAGCAGCCGTTCCTGCCGCTGCCCGGCGAGGTCGTCCACGTGCCCTACGGCGACGTCGAGGCCCTCGCCGCCGCCGTCGACGACACGACCGCGATGGTGCTGCTGGAGCCGATCCAGGGCGAGTCCGGGGTGGTCGTACCGCCCGCGGGCTACCTCACCGCCGCCCGTGAGCTGACCACCGCCCACGGCGCCCTGCTCGCCCTCGACGAGGTGCAGACGGGCATCGGGCGCACCGGCTACTGGTTCGCCCACCAGGCCGAGGGCGTCCGCCCCGACGTCGTCACCCTCGCCAAGGGGCTCGGCGGCGGCCTGCCGCTCGGCGCCATGATGGCCTTCGGCGACGCCGCCACGCTGCTCGGGCCGGGCATGCACGCCTCCACGTTCGGCGGCAACCCGGTCTGCTGCGCCGCCGCCCTCGCCGTGCTCGACACCATCGAGCGCGACGACCTGCTCGCCGCGACCAAGCGGCTCGGCGAGCGCATCCGCCGGGGCGTCGAGGCGCTCGGCGACCCGCTCGTCGACCACGTGCGCGGCGCCGGCCTGCTGCTCGGCATCGTGCTGCGCGGCCCGGCCGCCGGCGCGCTCGCCGGGGTCATGCGCGACGCCGGCTTCCTGGCCCAGGCCGCCCAGCCCGACGTGCTGCGCATCGCCCCGCCGCTGATCCTCAGCGACGAGCAGGCGGACGCGTTCGTGGCCGCGCTCGGCCCGGCCCTGCACGCGGTGCGGCCCTCATGAGCGACCTGCGGCACTTCCTGCGCGACGACGACCTGAGCGCGGCCGAGCAGCTCGAGGTGCTCGAGCTGGCGGCGGCGATGAAGGCCGACCGCACCGGCTTCACGCCGCTGGCGGGCAAGGCCGTCGCGGTCATCTTCGAGAAGCCGTCGCTGCGCACCCGGGTCTCGTTCGAGGTCGGCATCGCCCAGCTCGGCGGCACCCCGCTCATCATCGACGCGACGACGACGCACTTCGGCCGCGGCGAGAGCGTCGGCGACGCGGCCAGGGTGCTGTCCCGCTACGTCGACGCGATCGTCATCCGCTCCGACTCCGACGCGCGGGTCGGCGAACTCGCGGCCGGGGCCACCGTGCCGGTCGTGAACGCGCTGACCGACGGGTTCCACCCCTGCCAGCTGCTGGCCGACCTGCAGACCGTGCGCGAGCGCTTCGGGAAGACCGAAGGGCTGATCATGACGTACCTCGGCGACACCGCCAACAACATGGCGCACTCGTACGCGCTCGCCGGCACCCTGGCCGGGATGCAGGTGCGGCTCTCGGGCCCGGCCGGGTTCGAGCCCGACCCGGCCGTGCTGGCCGCCGCGCGCGCCCGGGGCGTCGTGGAGCTGGTGCCGGACGCGGTCGAGGCCGTGAAGGGCGTCGACGTGGTCGTGACGGACACGTGGGTCTCGATGGGGCAGGAGGGCGACGGGCTCGACCGGCGGACGCCCTTCGTGCCGTACCAGATCAACGAGGCGCTGCTCGCGAACGCCAGGGACACCGCGATCGTGCTGCACTGCCTGCCGGCCCATCGCGGCGACGAGATCACGTCCGCGGTGATGGACGGCCCGCAGTCGGCGATCTGGGACGAGGCCGAGAACCGCCTGCACGCCCAGAAGGCGCTGTTGTCGTTCCTGATCGAGCGACGATGAGCGCACCCACGACGAAGGCGGCCCGCCTGGACCGCATCTCCTCGCTCATCCGCGGCTCGGCGGTGCACTCGCAGACCGAGCTCGCGGAGATGCTGGCCGGGGCGGGGTTCCAGGTGACCCAGGCGACGCTCTCGCGGGACCTGGAGGAGCTGCGGGCGGTGAAGGTGCGCGGGGCGTACCTCATCCCCGAGGACGGTGAGCGGGCCCTGCGCCCGGCCGAGGAGGCGCCGACGCGGCTCGTGCGGCTGCTGCGCGAGCTGCTCACCGGCGTCGACTGCTCCGGCAACCTCGTCGTGCTGCGCACCCCGCCCGGGGCCGCGCAGTTCCTGGCCAGCGCGATCGACCGCAGCGGCCTGCCCGACATCGTGGGGACCATCGCCGGCGACGACACCATCCTGGTCGTCGCCCGCGAGGCGCCCAACCCGTCCGGCGCCGGCGAGGTCCTCGCCGCGAAGCTCAGTGAGTGGGCTCAGCTCGGTTAGCTCGTCAGGGCGGTCATGCCCTATGGAAGGATCGTCGCGTGTCTTCTGAAACTCCTACCCGCCTCTGGGGCGGGCGCTTCGCCGGTGGCCCCGCCGAGGCCCTGGCGCGCCTGTCCGTGAGCGTGCAGTTCGACTGGCGCCTCGCCCCGTACGACATCGCCGGCTCCCGCGCCCACGCCCGGGTCCTGGCCCGCGCCGGGCTGCTGGACGCCGACGAGCTCGGCCGCATGCTCGCCGCCCTCGACGACCTCGAGTCCGCCTGCGCGGCCGGCGACTTCCGCCCGACGGTCGACGACGAGGACGTGCACACCGCGCTGGAGCGCGGCCTGCTCGAGCGCCTCGGCACGCTCGGCGGGAAGCTGCGGGCCGGCCGTTCGCGCAACGACCAGGTCGCCACCGACCTGCGGCTCTACCTGCGCGACCACGCCCGCGGCGTCGCCTCCCGGATCGTCGAGCTCGCCGACGCGCTCATGGAGCAGGCGGCCCGGCACGTCGACACGCCCGCGCCCGGCTTCACCCACCTGCAGCCGGCCCAGCCGATCTCGTTCGGCCACCAGCTGCTCGCCCACGTCCAGGCGCTGCTGCGCGACCTCGACCGGCTGCGCGACTGGGACGCCCGCGCCTCGGTGAGCCCGCTCGGCGCCGGCGCGCTCGCGGGCTCGTCGCTGCCGCTCGACCCGGCCCAGGTGGCCAAGGAGCTCGGCTTCGCCCACGCCGCGCCCAACTCCATCGACGCCGTCGCCGACCGCGACTTCGTCGCCGAGTTCCTCTTCGTGGCCGCGCTCACCGGCGTGCACCTGTCCCGCCTCGGCGAGGAGGTGGTGATGTGGACGACGCCGAACTTCGGCTGGGTGCAGCTCGACGACGCGTTCGCGACCGGCTCGTCGATCATGCCGCAGAAGAAGAACCCGGACATCGCCGAGCTCGCCCGCGGCAAGTCGGGCCGGCTCGTCGGGCACCTCACGGGCGTGCTGACCATGCTGAAGGGCCTGGCCCTCGCGTACGACCGCGACCTGCAGGAGGACAAGGAGCCCGTCTTCGACGCCGTCGACACGCTCGAGCTCGTCCTGCCCGCGCTGGCCGGCATGATCTCGACCATGACGGTGCGGGTGGACCGGCTCGCTGCACAGGCTCCGGTCGGCTACACCCTCGCCACCGAGGTCGCCGAGTGGCTCGTCCGCCAGGGCGTGCCGTTCCGGGAGGCGCACGAGATCACCGGGAAGCTCGTCGTCATCTGCGCGGCGCGCGAGATCGGGCTGGACGAGGTGAGCGACGAGGACCTGCTGACGGTGAGCCCGCACCTGACGCCGGCCGTTCGCGAGGTCTTCTCGGTGCACGGCGCGCTCGCGGCCCGGACCACGCCCGGCTCCACGGGACCCGGGCCGGTCTCCGACCAGCTCGCGGTGGCCGCGGACAAGCTGGACCGCTGGCGCGACTGGTCCGAGGAGCAGGTCATCCCGCGCGACTGAGGTCGCGGGATCTTCGGCGGGTGCGGCCCGTCTCGGGCCGCATCCGTTGCGGCGCGTGGCCGTCTTGGACCGCGCCCGTTGCGGCGCGTGGCCGTCTTGGACCGCGCCCGTTGCGGCGCGTGGCCGTCTCGGACCGCGCCCGTTGCGGCGCGTGGCCGTCTCGGACCGCGCCCGCTGCGGCGAGTGACCGTCTTGGACCCCGCTCGCTGCGGCGAATCGCCCGTGGGGTTCCCGGGGTTTTGGGACAATTCGGGCATGTTGAAGATCGCGCAGGACGTGCTCGGGGGGCCGGAGGTGCTTCGGCTCGTCGAGGCGGACGTGCCGGTGCCCGGGCCGACCGAGATCCTGGTCGAGATCCGCGCGATCGGCGTGAACCCGGTCGACTGGAAGACGCGGGCGACCGGCGGCTCCCTCGGCGAGCCGCCGTTCACCGTCGGCTGGGAGGTCGCCGGGGTGGTCGCCGCGACCGGCCCCGGCGTCACGCGCTTCGCGGTCGGCGACGAGGTCTTCGGCCTGCCGTGGTTCCCGCGGGAGGCGGGGGCCTATGCGCAGTACGTGACCGGCCCCGCCCGCCACTTCGCCAGCAAGCCGCCCGGCCTCACGTTCGAGGAGGCCGGCGGCCTGGCCCTCGCGGGCCTGACGGCGCTGCAGGTCCTGTACGAGACAGCGGTCGTCCTGCCCGGCCAGCGGGTGCTGATCCCGGCCGCGGCCGGCGGCGTCGGCCACCTGGCGGTGCAGCTGGCGAAGCTGCGCGGGGCCCACGTCGTCGGCAGCGCGTCCGCCGCCAAGCACGACCTGGTCCGCTCGCTCGGCGCCGATGAGGTGCTCGACCATCACACCGAGGACTACTCGGCGCTGCGGGACATCGACGTCGCCGTGGCCACCGTGCCCGGGCAGATCCCCGAGCTGGCCGCGACCCTGCGGCCCGAGGGTCTGGTGGTGGCCCTCAACAGCGAGGACGCGCGGGCCGTCACCGACGTCGAGGGCGTGCTCATGCTGGTCGAGCCGGATCGCGCGGGGCTGGATGTGCTGGCCGGGCACGCGCTGGAGCGGGAGATCCGGGTCCTCGTCGACCGCGTGTTCCCGCTGGCCGAGGCGGCCGCGGCGCACGAGCTGGGTGAGGCCGGCCACACGACGGGCAAGCTGATCCTCCGGCCGTAGCATCCGGCGGATCCCCTGTCGGGGTATAAATCCGGAAAGTCCGATCACGAAGTGTCGGACTTTCCGCGTTTCCGCGTGGAGCGGGGCCGGCCTTCCAGGCGTTCTCCGCGCGCCCGCTCTCCGCGCGCTGGCCTTTCCGCGCAGTGCGGGCCGGCCTCCCGCGCGTTTTCCGTGTGCCAGCTCTCCGCGCGCCGGCTTTTCCGCGCGGCGCGGGGCTGGCTCTCCGTGCGGCGCGGGACTGGCCGTCTGCCCGTTTTCCGCGCGCCCGTTTTCCGTGCGCCGGCTTTTCTGCGCGGCGCGGGGCCGGTTTCCGTGCGGCGCCTTCGGAGTGGCGTGCGCCGGGTGGTCAGGGCGTCGCGCGGCGCAGGGCCAGCCAGGAGCTGCCGCCCAGGAGCACCACCAGGAGCAGGGGCCATCCCACCGCCAGCGAGAGCAGGCTCGTGTGCGTCAGCCAGTGGCCGACCGCCGGCCATGCCTCGTAGTGGCCGATCAGGGCCGCGACGCCGCCGAGCAGGAGCATCAGCACAGTCAAGGCGCTCAGCAGGCCGGTGGCGCGCCAGCGCAGGTACAGGGCGCCGGCCGTCGAGCCGACCAGGGTCATCGCGAGCATCGGTACGGCGTAGACGAGGAACTGCACCGGGATCGAGTGCTTGTCGATGAAGCCGAGGCCGAAGAAGTGCAGGTGTATGCCCCAGCCGCCGGTCGCGTGCTCGATGGCCTGCAGGATCACGAGCAGGGTGGAGTACACGACGACCTGGACGAGGCCGAAGAGGCTCAGGCCCGCGACGAACTCGCGGCGGGTCACGCTCAGGCCCAGGGCGAACGGGAAGTGCTGGTTCACGGCCACGGCGCCGAAGGCCAGCGACGCGACGTAGATGCTCGCGAGGGCGCCGCTGACCGGGTCGCCCTCCGTGGCGTCGGCCGGGAGGCCGGCGAACATGACCATGTTCACGGCGAAGGCGATGGCGAGGATGGCGACCGGCCACACCAGCGCGTCGCGGCGGCCGAGGGCGTGCAGGCGTGCGACTGACACGATGCGGTTCACGACGCGGGCTCCTTGTCGGCGGTGGCGTTGGTGATGCGGACGACCAGTTGCTGCAGCGACACCGCCTGGACCTCGACGCCCGCGGCGCGGGCCGCGTTCGGCTCGACCCGGCCGCGGATCGTGGCGCGGGTCAGCGGGCCGAGGCGCTCGCGGTGCAGCTCGTCGGCGTTGGCGGTGAGGGTGTCGACGGCGCCGGCCGGGCCGGTGAGGGTCATGACCTGGCCGCGCAGGGACTCGGCGCTCTCGTCGAGCACCAGGCGGCCGCGCTCGATGAGCAGCACGTGCTCGATCAGGTCGCTGACCTCGTCGATGAGGTGGGTGGAGAGCACGACCGTGCGGGGGAACTCCGCGTAGTCGGCGAGCAGGCGGTCGTAGAAGAGCTGCCGGGCGACCGCGTCCAGGCCGAGGTACGGCTCGTCGAAGAAGGTCAGGGGAGCGCGCGCGGCCAGGCCCAGGGTCACGCCGAGCGCGGAGAGCTGGCCGCGGGAGAGCTTCTTGACCACGCGCTTCTCCGGCAGGCCGAAATCGTGCACGAGGGCGCGGGCGAAGGGCTCGTTCCAGTACGGGAACAGCAGCCGGCCGGCCGCGAGCGCGTCGCGGACGCGGAAGTTGTCCGGGTACCGCTGACTCTCCTTCACGAACGCGATCTCGGCCAGGACCTTCGCGTTCTCGTAGGGCCGGCCGCCGAACACCTCGACGGTGCCCGAGGTGGGGATCTGCTGGCCGGTGAGGACCTGCATGAGGGTGGTCTTGCCGGCGCCGTTGCGGCCCAGCAGGCCGTAGATGCCGTTGCGCCGCAGCTCGAAATCGACCCCGTCCAGGGCGGCGACGCCCCGGAAGCGCTTGGTCAGGCCCTCGGCGCGCACGATCGTGCTCATCGGTGCATCCCCTTCCCGAGGTGCTGCTCGATCATGGACTTGAGCTCGTTGCCGTCGATGCCGAGCTTCGCCGCCTCGGCGAGCAGGGGCTGGACGTACTGCTCCGCGAACTGGTCCCGGCGGCGCTGCCGGAGCCGGGTCTGTGCGCCGGGGGAGACGAACATCCCGATGCCTCGCTTCTTGTAAAGGGTGCCGTCGTCGACCAGTTGGTTGACGCCCTTGGCCGCGGTGGCCGGGTTGATGCGGTGGAAGGCGGCGAGCTCGTTCGTCGAGGGCACCTGGCTCTCCTCGGCCAGGCTGCCGTCGATGATCGAGGTTTCGATCTGCTCCGCGATCTGCAGGAAGATCGGCCGCCCCTCCTCCATCAGTCGCCCATGTTCGTTGGTTCGTTACTCATGTAACTAACCATGCAACCGACGAACCGGGGTGTCAAGCGCTATCTTGCTGACATGGCGACAGTGGGCTTCGGGCCGAAGATGGCGTGGCTGGCCGTGGCGGCCGAGCCGGCGAACGTGATGGACGCGCTGGAACTGCGGGACCTGGGAGTGGTGGAGCCGCGCACCGGTCTCGACCTCGCGCACTTCACCGACGACCGGGTGGTGGTCGCGGTCGTGGACAAGTGGTGCCTGGTGGCGGGGAAGTGGCTGTTCCGCTGGAACGGCATCGCGGCGCTGTCGATGCGGCTCGGGGCCGAGGTGCAGTACTTCTCGACGGACCGCAGCCTGGTGATGCACCGCTGGGCGCGGGCCTACGGCGCGGACGTGACCGTCTCCGACGAGGACGCGCTCATCGACGAGCAGGACGTGTTCCGCACGGCCGCGCAGTGGAGCGTGGACCCGCGGGCGCTGCCGGTGGTCTCGTTACATATCGCGGCGGTCCCTGTTCATGAGTAATCTTCCGCGCGTCGATATTTACGAGTAACGATGTATCCATGACGAAGATGCTGAGCCGTCTCGCCGTGGCCATCGTCCTGCTGACCGGGCTGCTCGTCGCGCCGGCGACCGCCGCCAACGCGTCGGTCTACTCATCGTGCACCATCTCGGGCTGCGCCGAGGCGCGCACGGCCCGCTCGGGGTGGTCGAGCCTGGGCTTCCCGACCACGCGGACCTGGTACGCCTGGCCCTACGGCAAGTACAACTACGCCGGTGGCCAGTACTACAACCGCGAGGGCGAGCTGCCCTCGGGCGCGACCTACTACGAGTACGACGTGATTCCCCGCAACAAGGGCGCGGCGCGCGACGCGAAGCGCATCATCATCAACCGCAGCACCGGGGTCACCTGGTACTCCCCGAACCACTACACCGACTTCTACCGCCTGTAAGGCACAACGAACCCGGTCC
This sequence comes from Dactylosporangium sp. NPDC000244, assembly GCF_040300725.1. Taxonomy (NCBI): domain Bacteria; kingdom Bacillati; phylum Actinomycetota; class Actinomycetes; order Micromonosporales; family Micromonosporaceae; genus Dactylosporangium; species Dactylosporangium sp. NPDC000244. Next base: position 29,867 of record NZ_JBEPEH010000010.1, on the reverse strand, counting down.
CTCGACCGGCCGCCGCGATCGGCGTGCGCGAGGGGCTCGGGTGGAGCCCCGAGAGCATGAGTGGGTGCGGTCCGCGAAGGCCGCACCCACAAACGAACCCGGCCCCTCGACCGACCACCGCGACCAGCGTGTGGGAGGGGGTTTGGGTGGAGCGGAGCTCCCCCAAGCCGAGCGACCGGAGGGAGCGGGAAACTCAGCTCCGCTTGCCCTTGCTACGCCACGAGAACGGTCCGGGCAGGTCGTAGCGGTGGGCGCGCGTGCGCGAGTTCCACGACCACTTCCCGATCTTGATGCTCCACGAGGAGAAGCCCTTGGGCGTGAAGTTCAGGATCAGCGGGCCGAGCCGCAGGGCCTTGCGAAACAGGATCGGCAACGAATCCTCCGGGGGCTAGCGGGCGGCGTAATGCAGGATCACGTTGTGGATGTGCTGCGTCTTCTCGACGCCGCGAACGTCCACTTCGTACGTATGCGTGCCGACGTGCACGGCGATGGTACCGCTGCTGAAAAAGCTGCCCGCCCACGACTTGTTGCTCACCACGGAGACGGCCGTCACCTTCCCGTAGGGAATCGACGTGATCGCCACCCGCTTGCCCACGAACGAGCGGTCCTGCATGATGACCCGCTTGTCGGTCAGGCCGATGAAGCCGGTGCCCACGCCGACCGCGTCGTAGACGGCGATGATGCTCTCTCCCGGCAGCAGTCCGGATGCGATCTGCTCGTACTGTTCCCGACGGTCGTATTTCGCCTGCTGCGCCATGACCTCAAGATAGTCGGCGGCTTCAACCCGCCTTGCGGTGTATCGTTTCGGCCTGGCTCGGGTCGAATGTGCGACCTGCCGTGACGGTGCAATCGCTATAGGTTGCTCTCAATCTACCGTTGGGGGCCACGGTGCGAGTTCGGCTGCTCGGACCGATCGACGTGCTGGTCGGCGGCGAACCCCGGCCGGTGCAGGGCCTGCGCCGCAAGGCCGTGCTCGCGGTCCTCGGCCTGCACGCGGGTGACGTCGTGAGCACCGGGCGCCTGGTCGAGCTGGTCTGGGACGGCGCCGCGCCACCGAACGCGGTCAACGCGCTGCAGAGCCACCTCTCCTACCTGCGCCGCACCCTGTCGGACAAGGCGGCCGTGCGTTCCCGCCCACCGGGCTACGTGCTCGACGTCGGCCCCGACGGCACCGACGTCGCCGTGGCCGAGCGGCTCATCAGCGCCGGCCTGCGCGACGGCGACGACGCCGGCCGGGCCCGCGACCTGCAGCGGGCCCTGGACCTCTGGCGCGGCCAGCCGATGGCCGACGCGACCGGCGTGACCTGGCTGGAGGAGCAGGCCGAGCGGCTCGGGCAGCTGTGGCTGCAGGGCAAGCGGGCGCTGCTGCAGGCGCGGCTCGGCCTCGGCCAGCACGCCCGGCTGCTGCCGGAGCTGGAGCAGCTGACCCGCGAGCACCCGTTCGACGAGCAGCTGCACGGGCAGCTCATGCTCGCGTTGTACCGCATGGGCCGCCAGGCCGACGCCCTGAGCGCGTTCCACCGCCTGCGCCGCACCCTGCGCGAGGACCTCGGCATCGAGCCCGGCCCGGCCCTGCGCGAGCTGGAGTCGGCGATGCTGCGCCAGGACGAGGGGCTCGACCCGCCGCCCGCCCCGGCGCCGGTGACCGTCGCCGCCCCCGAGCCGCCGAGGACCCGGCCGGCCCAGATCCCGCTGGCCGTGCGGACCTTCGCGGGGCGGGACGGGCAGCTGGCCCGGCTCGACGCGCTGCTGCCCGCGGAGTGGACGCCGCCCGGCAGCGCCGTGTTCGTGGCCGTCGTGTCCGGCACCGCGGGCGTGGGCAAGTCGGCGCTGGCGGTGCACTGGGCGCACCGGGTCGCCGACCGCTTTCCCGACGGGCAGCTCTACGTCAACCTGCGCGGCTTCGACCCCGCCGACGCCCCAATGCCGCCCGCCGACGCCGTGCGCGGATTCCTCGCCGCGCTCGGGGTGCCGGCCGAGCTGATCCCGGCCGACCTCGCCGGGCTTTCGGCCCTGCTGCGCAGCCGGCTCGCCGGCCGGCGGGTGCTGATCCTGCTGGACAACGCGCGCGACGCCGAGCAGGTCCGGCCGCTGCTGCCGGCCGCGCCCGGCTGCCTGGTCGTGGTCACCAGCCGCGACCCGCTGACCTCGCTGGTGGCGATCGAGGGCGCGGTGCCCGTGCCCGTGGACCTGCTCACCGACGCCGAGGCGCGGGACCTGCTCGTGAGCCGGCTGGGGGCCCGGCGGGTCGCGGCCGAGCCGGACGCGGTCGAGCGGATCGTCGCCCGCTGCGCCCGGCTGCCGCTCGCGCTCGCCGTCGTCGCCGGACGGGCCGCGACCCGCCCGGAGCTGCCGCTGTCCGCGCTCGCCGACGAGCTCGGGGCGCGCCGCTCGACCCTGGACGCGATCGCCGGCGCGGACCCGGCCTCCGACGTGCGGGCGGTGTTCTCGTGGTCGTACCGCGCCCTGAGCCCGGCCGCCGCCGAGGTGCTGCGCCGCATGAGCCTGGGGCCGGGCCCGGACCTGGGCATCGACGCCGTGGCGAGCCTGGCCGGCGTGCCGCCCGCCGCGGCCCGGGCCGGCCTGGCCGAGCTGGATCGGGCCGGGCTCGTGGTGGAGCAGCGGCCGGGGCGGTACACCTTCCACGACCTGCTGCGCGCGTACGCCGCGGAGCTGGCCGAGTCGCACGATCCCGACGCCGAGCGGGCCGCCGCCGTGCACCGCCTGCTCGAGCACTACGTCGGCACCGCGCAGGCCGCGGCGCAGCAGCTGGACCCGGCCCGGGACCCGCAGCCGCGGGCCGCCCGGCACCCCGCGATCGCGGTGCCGGCCCCGCCGCGGGAGCAGGCCCAGGCCTGGTTCGCCGACGAGCACCGGGCGCTGCTGGCCGCCGTGCACCGAGCCGCCGAACTGGGCCTGGACGAGCACACGTGGCGGCTCGCCGCGGCGCTGACGACGTTCCTGGACTGGCACGGGCGCTGGCCGGAGCTGGTTGCCATCCAGGAGGCGGCGCTGCGGGCCCTGCGCCGCCTCGGGGACCGCCCGGGGCAGGGCGCGGCCTCGTGCGAGCTGGGCCAGATGTACGCCCGCATCGGCCGCTTCGACGAGGCCCACCAGTACCTGTGGACCGCCCTGTGCCTCTTCGAGCAGCTCGACGACGCGCCCGGGCTGGCCCGCGCGCACTACCACCTGGGCTGGTTGCAGCACGCCCAGCGGCGTTACCGCGACGCGCTGAACCACAGCGAGCAGGCCCTCGCGCTGTTCGAGCGCCTCGGCGACAAGCTGTGGCGGGCCCGCGCCCTGAACGCGACGGGCTGGATCATGGGGCAGCTGGGGGAGTACGAGCGAGCCCTGCGCCGGTGCCGCGACGCGCTCGTGGAGAACCGCGAGGTCGGCGACCGCCACGGCGAGGCGGGCACCTGGGACGCCGTCGGCTACGCCCACCACCGCCTCGGCGATCCCCGGCAGGCGGTGGCCTGCTACGGCCACGCGCTGCGCGCCTACCGCGAGCTCGGCGACCGCTCCGGCCAGGCCTGCGTGCTGTGCCACCTCGGCGACGCCTACGCCGACCTCGGCGACGCGGCGGCGGCCGCCGACAACTGGCGGCGCAGCGCCGAGATCCTCGATGCGTTCGACCCGGGCCACGCGGCGGTGGTGCGAGCCAAGCTTCCCGGGGGCAATCCCGCTACCGTGAGGGGATGACGGCGCTGGACACCTTACGGGCGGAACTGTCGGCCGCCGCCCCGCGGATGCGAGACGACCTGGCCGAGCTGATCGGCGTCGAGTCCCCGTCATCCGATCCCGAGGCCCTGGCCCGCAGCGCCGACGTGGTCGCCGCGCTCGGCCACCGGCTCCTGGGCGCGGCCCCCGAGCGCATCGTCGTGGCCGACCGGCCGCACCTGCGCTGGCGCTTCGGCGAGGGGCCGGCCCGGGTCGTGCTCATCGGGCACCACGACACCGTCTGGCCGCGCGGCACCCTGGCCCGCTGGCCGTTCAGCGTCGACGGCGACCGCGCCACCGGCCCCGGCGTCGTGGACATGAAGGGCGGCCTGGTGATCCTGTTCCACGCCCTCGCCGCCTGCGCGGACCTCGACGGCGTGGCGGTGGTCGTCAACGCCGACGAGGAGATCGGCTCGCCGACCTCGGCCGCGCTCATCCAGGACACCGCCCGCGGCGCGGCCGGCGCGCTGGTGCTGGAGGGCAGCTCCCACGGCCGGCTCAAGGTCGCCCGCAAGGGCATCGCGCACTACACGGTGCGGGTCACCGGCCGCGCCGCGCACGCCGGCAACGCCCCGCACCTCGGCATCAACGCCGGCGTGGAGCTGTCCCACCAGATCCTGCGCATCGTGGAGCTCAACGCCCCCGAGCGCGGCACCACCGTCACGCCGACCGACGCGGTCGCGGGCACCACGAGCAACACGGTGCCGGCGGCCGCCCGGGTCAGCGTCGACGTGCGCTCCTTCGACCCCGAGGAGATGCGCCGGGTCGACGCGGCCCTGCGCGCCCTCGCGCCGGTGCTGCCGGGCGCGGAGCTCGAGGTGGAGCTGGGGCCGGCCCGCCCGGCGATGCCGGAGACGGCCGCGACCGAGCTGTTCGCGCTGGCCCAGCGGCTCACCGCGCGGCTGACGGGACAGATCGCGGTCGGCGAGGCGGTCGGCGGCGGCTCGGACGGCAACCTCACCGCCGGCGTCGGCGTGCGGACCCTCGACGGGCTGGGCGCGATCGGCGGCAACGCCCACGCCGAGGGGGAGTGGATTCAGCTGTCCAGCATGCCGGACCGCGCCGCCCTCGTGAGCACCCTGGCGGCGAGCATCGGGCGCTCCGAGTGAGCGCTCGGGCCGATGCCGAGGCCGCCGCCGAAGGCGTCGGCGTGCGGGTGGCCGAGCTCGCCACGACCGCCGAGCTGGCCGAGTGCTCCCGGCTGCTGCAGCGCGTGTGGCGGGCGGAGCACCCGGCCGAGATCGCGTCGGAGTCGATGCTGCGCACGTGGGTCCACTCCGGCAACTACGTGTCCGGCGCCTACCGCGGCGACGCGCTGGTCGGGACCGCGGTCGGCTTCTTCGGACGCGCCGGCGAGCACGTCCACCTGCACTCGCACCTGGCCGGCGTCGAGCGCGGCGGGCACGGCCACGGCGTCGGCTACGCCCTCAAGCTGCACCAGCGCGCCTGGACGCTGGCCCGCGGGGTGGCGGAGGTGCACTGGACGTACGACCCCCTGATCCTGCGCAACGCGTACTTCAACCTGCAGAAGCTCGGCGCGGAGGCGGTCGAGTACCTGCCCGAGTTCTACGGCGCGATGACCGACGGCATCAACAGCGGCGACCTCACCGACCGGATCCTCGTGGTGTGGCGGCTGGACCGGCCGCCGGGCCCCGCGGCGGTCCCGGACGCCGGGGCCGCGGTGCCCCTGGTCTCCCGCACGGCGGACGGGCGCCCCGAGTCCCACGACGCGCCGGATTCGGCGGCTGTACTGGCCGTAGCGGTCCCCACCGACGCCGAGGCCCTGCGCGCGGCGGACCGGGAGGCGGCCCTGGCCTGGCGGGTCGCGGTGCGCGACGCGCTCATGAGCCGGCTCGCGGCCGGCTACCGCATCACCGCCATGACCCGCGACGGCCGCTATCTCCTGGAGCGTGCAGCATGACCGGAAGGCTCCAGGGGCTCGAGCTGCGGCGGGTGGCGATGCCGCTCGTGTCGCCGTTTCGCACCTCGTTCGGCACCGAGCACGAGCGCGACGTGCTGCTCGTGCGCGCGGTCACGGCCGAGGCCGAGGGCTGGGGCGAGTGCGTGGCGCTGTCCGGGCCGCTCTACTCGCCGGAGTACGTCGACGGCGCGCAGGCGTTCATCAAGCGGTACCTCATCCCGCTCCTGCGCCGCTTCGACGGCCACGTGTACGCCCTCGAGCCGCTCTTCGAGCCGCTCAAGGGCCACCCGATGGCCAAGGCCGCGGTGCAGACGGCCGTGCTCGACGCGCACCTGCGCGCGGCCGGCCTGCCGCTGGGGTCCTTCCTCGGCGCGACGAAGGCGACCGTCCCGGCCGGCGTCTCGGTCGGCATCATGGACTCGATCCCGGCCCTGCTCGACGCGGTCGCGGGCTACCTCGCCGCCGGGTACCTGCGGATCAAGCTCAAGATCGAGCCCGGCTGGGACGTCGAGCCGGTCCGGGCCGTGCGCGAGCGCTTCGGCGACGACGTGCTGCTGCAGGTCGACGCGAACACCGCGTACACCCTGACCGACGCCGAGCAGCTGGCCCGGCTGGACCCGTTCGGGCTGCTGCTCATCGAGCAGCCGCTGCCGGAGGACGACATCCGCGGGCACGCCCGGCTGGCCACGATGATCCGGACCCCGATCTGCCTCGACGAGTCGATCGTCAGCGCGCGGGCCGCGGCCGACGCGATCGCCCTGAACGCCTGCCGGATCGTGAACATCAAGCCGGGGCGGGTCGGCGGCTACCTGGAGGCCCGCCGCATCCACGACGTGTGCGCGGCCAACGGGGTCGCGGTGTGGGCCGGCGGAATGCTCGAGACCGGCCTCGGGCGGGCCGCGAACGTGGCGCTCGCCGCGCTGCCCGGGTTCACGCTGCCGGGGGACACCTCGGCGTCGGACCGGTACTACGCCCAGGACATCACCGAGCCGTTCGTGCTCGAGGACGGTCACGTGGCCGTGCCGACCGGCCCCGGCATCGGCGTCGAGCCGCTGCGCGACGTCCTCGACAGTGTGACGACCGAGACAGAGTGGCATAACTTTACAAGTGTTAGCTGACGCATCTAACCTTACAGGCGTTAGCAAACGTCTGTAAGGGAGTCCGTCGTGTCCGAGTATCCGCGTCGCTGGGCCGCTCTCGCGGTCCTCAGCCTGACGCTCGTCGCCGTCACCCTCGACAACTCCGTGCTCAACACCGCGCTGCCGTCCCTCGCGCACGCGCTGCGGGCCGGAACCGCCGACCTGCAGTGGATCACCGACGCGTACACCCTCGTCTTCGCCTCCGCCCTGATCCTCGCCGGCAGCCTGGGCGCCCGGCTCGGCTCCCGCAACGCCCTGCTCGGCGGGCTCGTCGTCTTCGGCGGCGGCTCCGCGGTCGCGGCCCTGTCGGACTCGCCCGGGCAGCTCATCGCCTGGCGCGCGGTGATGGGCCTCGGCGCTGCGTTCGTCATGCCGGCGACCCTCGCGATCATCACCCGCATCTTCCCCGCCCACGAGCGGCCGAAGGCCTTCGGCGCCTGGTCCGCCGCGGCCGGCATCGGCGTGCTCGTCGGCCCCGTCACCGGCGGCGCCCTGCTCGAGCACTACTCGTGGAGCAGCGCCTTCTGGATCAACGTCCCGCTCGTCGCCTTCGCCGTCGCGGCCGTGTTCGCGGTCGTGCCCTCCGTCCCCGCCGTGCGCGGCGGCCGCCTCGACGTCCCCGGCGCGCTGCTGTCCACCGCGGCGGTCGCGGCCGTGGTCGACGCCGTCATCCAGGCCCCCACGCGCGGCTGGGCCGGCGCCGTCACGCTCGCCGAGCTCGCCGCCGCCGCCGTCCTCGTCGTGGTGTTCGTGCTGTGGCAGCGCCGGGCCGCGTCCCCGCTCGTGCGGCTCGACCTGTTCACCAACCGCACCTTCGCCGTGGCCGCGCTCTCCCTCGCCGTGGTGTTCTTCGTGCTCTTCGGGACGCTGTTCGAGCTGTCGCAGTACCTGCAGCTGGTGCACGGCTACAGCCCGCTCGTGGCCGGCCTCGGCGCGATGCCGTTCGCCGCGGCGATGGCCGCGACCTCGGCCACCTCGCCGCTCATCACCGGCCGGCTCGGCACCCGCGGCACCCTCGCGCTCGGGCTCTTCCTGGCCACCGCCGGCCTGCTGGCGCTCGCCACCACCGGCGTGCACACCGAGTTCTGGCGGATCGCCGCCGGTACCGCCGTCATCGGCCTCGGCATGGGCATGATGATGGCCCCGGCCAGCCTGCAGATCAGCGGCTCCGTCCCGCCCCAGTTCGCCTCGATGGCCAGCGCCCTCAACAGCGTGATCCGGGAGCTGGGTGGCGTGCTGGGCATCGCGGTCATCGGCACCGTGGTCTCTTCCGCCTACCGTTCCTCGGTTGGTACCGATCTGGGCCCGGCGGGCACCGACCTGCCCACGGCCCACGGGTTCGCCGCGACCCTGCCCGCCCCGGCCGCCCAGCACGTGATCGCCGTCGCGGACCAGGCCTTCACCGGCGCCATGTCCCGCGGCGCCCTGATCGCCGCCGGGATCTCGCTGCTCATGGCCCTGACCGTGCTGATCGTCCGCCCGCGCCGGGTGGCCCCGGACGCGGTCCGCTCGCCGGAGCTCGTCGCGCAGACGGCATGATGAACGGTATGAAGTCGGACTCCGCGGGTTCGGCCGGTGGTGGCCGGACCCGCAACCGGCGCGGCGAGGGGGCCCTGCTGCGCGACGAGATCGTGGCCGCGGCCGAGCGCCTGCTCGAGCGCGAGGGCAACGAGGAGGCGCTGACCCTGCGCTCCGTCGCCCGCGAGGCCGGGATCTCGGCGCCGTCGATCTACACCCACTTCGCCGACCGCGACGCGATCCTGGAGGCGGTGCTCGACATCGCCTTCGAGCGCCTGCGGCAGCTCGTGATCGACGCGGCCGAGGGCGTGGCCGATCCCGTAGCGCGGCTCATGGCAGGCTGCCAGGCGTACGTCCGCTTCGGCATGCAGGACCCGGCCCGCTACCGGGTGCTCTTCGGCCGCCAGCGCACCGGCCGCCCCGAGATGCGCAGCGCCGCCGACGTGGCCGACCTGCCCGAGGTGTGGCAACGCCGCCTCGAGGCCTTCGGGGTCCTCGTCGACGGGCTCAAGGCGTGCGTGGCCGCGGGCCGCTCGGGCAGCACCGACCCCTTCGCCGACGCCTCGACCCTGTGGACCTCCCTGCACGGCGCGGTCGTCATGCGCCAGTTCGTCCCCGGCTTCCCGCTGCCGCCGCTGGACAAGACGGTGGACGACCTCGTCCGGCGCATCGGCCTGATCGCCTCGTGAGCCTCGCCGACGCCCTGGCGGGCCCGGTCGAGCAGGCCGCGCGGGCGCTGCTCGGCTGCCGGCTCACCGCCGGCGGGGTGACGGTCCGGCTGACCGAGGTCGAGGCGTACTCCGGCACCGGCGAGGACCCCGCCTCCCACGCCCACCGCGGCCGGACTCCGCGCAACGCCATCATGTTCGGCCCGGCCGGCTACGCCTACGTGTACTTCACCTACGGCATGCACTACTGCATGAACGTCGTCACGGGCACCGAGGGCACCGCGTCGGCCGTGCTCCTGCGCGCCGGCGAGGTCGTTGCGGGCGTGGACGCGGCCCGCGGTCGCCGCCCGGCCGCCCGCACGGACGCCGACCTCGCCCGCGGCCCGGCGCGGCTGTGCAGCGCCCTCGCGATCGGCCGCGACTTCTACGGCACCTACCTGCTCGACGGCCCGCTGAGCGCCCCGGCCGCCCCGGTCGGCGCGATCTCGGCCGGCCCGCGCGTCGGCGTGACCGGCGCCCACGACGTGCCGTGGCGCTTCTGGCTGACCGGGGACCCGACGGTGAGCGAGTACCGCCGCCACGTCCCGAAACTGCCGAAGCTGCCGAAATTGCCCCGTACGTGACGGAGGCCCGGACCGTCGCCGGTCCGGGCCTTCCGTGTCACCAGGTGGGTTCCCGGGTCGCGACCCGGTCCTCGTCGGGGAGGCGGATCGCGGTGGACTGGGGCGGGCGGGCGTACTCGGCGTCGGTCACCTGCTCACCCCACTCGGTCCCGGGCCCGTCCGGGTCCGTCTCGTGGGTCGACACCACCGCGACGAAGGTGGTCGGGGCGGCGCCGTGCCAGTGCCACTCGCCCGCGGCGACCACTACCGTGTCGCCGGCCCGGACCTCGTGGACCGGGCCGCCCCGGCGCTGGACGCGGCCGATGCCGTGCAGCACGTGCAGGACGCGGCCGTAGGGGCAGCGGTGCCAGGCCGTGCGGGCGCCCGGGTTGAACTGGGCGTGGAACGTGGCCAGCCGGGACGGCTCCAGGGCGACGACGTCGCGGCCGATCCAGGCGACTCCCGAGTATCGCTGCTGCGGCGCCGGGCGGCTCGTGCTCGGCGCGCGGATGACCTCCATGCCGGACTCCTCTCAGGCTTTCGTGTACTCGGACCAGGGCAGGTTCCAGGCCGTCCAGCCGTCGCCGGGGTCGAGGCCGACCTCGGTGTTGCGGGTGACGACCGGGTCGCCGACGAGGACCTGCTCGTAGAGCCACCGGGCGTTGTCGGTGGACACGTTGGTGCAGCCGTGCGAGACGTTGCGCTTGCCCTGGTCGGAGACGGACCAGGGGGCGGCGTGGATGTACTGCCCGCCCCAGGTGAGGCGCATCGCGTACTGCACGGTCGTGGTGTACTCCGGCGTCTTGAACAACGCCGACGGCTCGCGGGACATGATCACCGTCGTGCCGCTCGACGTCGGTGTCGAGGCCTTGCCGAGGCTGACGGGAATGCTGCGCACGACGGCGTCGTTCACCGACACCTGCATGGTCTTGGTGCTGTTGTCGATGTCGATCGTGAGCTTGCGGCCGATCGTGACGCTCGCGCTGAGGTCCTCGTCGGCGTGCCCGCTGCCGATGGCCACCCCGTTGAGGGCCTTGCGGGCCGTGATCTTCGTGCCGGGCTGCCAGTAGTTTTCGGGCCGGTACATCACCTGCTTCCCGCCGAACCAGTGCCACGCCCCCGGCTGCGGCGGGTCGCTCGTTACGAACAGGCGTTGCTGGACGGCCGCGCGGTTCTCCGGCGGTACGTCGGAACCGAACTCGACCACGATCGGCATGCCGACGCCGTAGGTCCCGCCGTTGGTGAGCATCAGGTCGCTCGTCACCGCGGAGCCGGACGGCTTCGCGGCCGTGTGGAAGGTCGTCACCTGGGTGACCGGGTGGTTGTCGGCACCGACGGCGGTCACCTTCGCGGTGTAGGACGTGTCGTACCGCAGGGCCGCCGCCGGTACCCATGTGGATCCGTCATCGCGGGGCGCCCCCGGAAGCTGTTGCCCCGCGGCGTCCACGAGTGACACCGAGGTGATCTTGCCGTCGGTGACGCTGGTGCCGATCTCGGCGCTGATCGGCACCGCGCCCGCACCCGACGCCGGTGTGACGCTCAGCGCCGCCGGCTTGAGCGGCGGCGGCTTCGGCTTCGCGGCGGCCTTCGGCGGGTCGCCGTGGCAGGCGGTCAGCCCGGCGGCCGCGAGCGCCAGGGCCGCAACAGTGGTTCGTGTGCGCATGCGGGCATCCTGCGACCCAGCCGGGCTAGGCCGCTTGGCCTTCAGGGTGATATCGCGGCTTACCTGGGCTCACATGGTCGCGTCGGCGATCTGGGTGGCGAGGTCCTCCCACTTCGCGTACGCGTCCGGGAACGCCGACCCCTGCACCTTCTGCGCCGCGACGGTCACGGCGTAGTCGCCCCAGCCGGGGATGCGCGTCAGCGCCGAGTAGAACCGCCGCGCGGACTCGTGCGGGTCCATGAGCTGGTCGACGGAGCCCCAGTTCGGCCGCTGCTGGAACAGCCCGACGGAGTCGTAGTCGTAGCCGACACCCTCGTTGGGGTGGCCCAGCGACGACGGGACGTTCGGGTTGGCCAGGTTGCGCAGGTGACTCTCCTGCAGCGCGGTGGCGAGCGCGACCACGGCCGCCCGCTTGGGCAGTCTCTCGCGCTTGGCGACGTCGACGATCGCGATCGCGTTGTCCATCTCGGCGCGGCTGAGCCCGCCCACCGGGTCCACGACGACCGGTGCCGTCGGAGTCGGGATGGGCTGCGGCGCGTGCGCGCGCTGGTCGTTGCGCGACGCCGTCGACGGCTCGACCCGCGCGGCGGCGACCTGGGCCGGTTCCGCCTGCGGCTGCGCGGGCTGCTCTGAGCGGCCGGGCAGGACGGCGATGAACGCGAGGGCGGCGACCGCGACCGCGATGCCGGCGCGGATCGGTTGCCTCGGCTCCCAGAACGGCGCCATCACCCGTCGCTCTTGCGTGGTGCGGCCGGGAATGGCGGCGACCGCGGCCGCGATGCCGGACCGAACCGGCTGAATGCGTTGCCAGATTTGGGCTGGGTCCCAGAGCTGCGTCCGCTCCCAGTACGGTGCCATCAACCGGGTCTCGGGTTGCCCCGGCGATTGCCCGGCGTGGCGGAAGCGGCGGGTCCGAAGGTGACGCGGACCGCTCGTGAGCTGTTGATGTTCGTCTTGGCCGGCGAGCATTGGGCGAGACTAGGACCGGGTCGAGCAGAGGGTGATTTCAGGGATGAGATTCGGCGCCCGGGCGAGCTGCCCCGAGGCGCCCGAGCCCCGGGCGAGTGGCCCGCTGGCCGTCTCACCCAGGGGGTGAGATGCCCTCTGAGCGGCGCGTTTAGCGTCGATCCCCGTGTCGTACATCTACCGATCCCGTCACGCGCAGCGCGTCCTCAAAGCGCCGCGGCTGCCGGTCGCGGTGGCGTCGGCGGTTGTCGCGCTAGCGGCCGGCCTCGGCGTCGTGGCCGCCTCGAACGCATCTGTGTCGAGTGCGCCTCCCGCTGCCGCAGCTGAAGCCGTCGTGCCTCGGGAAAGCCCGTCGAAGGCCAGCCGCGACAAACGTCCGACCCCGGCTCCGACCCAGACCCAGACCCAGACTCAGACCGCGACTCCGGCCGCGCCCGCGGCCCCCGCCCAGCTGGACCTGAAGTACCAGTTCGCCTGGCAGGAGAACTACTACTTCTGCGGCCCCGCGGCGACCCGGATCGCCCTGACGGCCCGCAACATGTTCCCGTCCCAGTCCCAGGTCGCCCAGTCCCTGGGCACGACGGAGAACGGCACGAACTCGTCGGATGACACGACGCGGGCCCTGAACGCGTACACCGGCAGCAACTTCTACACCGCCCACTTCATCCGCGGCCAGTCCGCGTCGGCGGCGGACACGGCGGAGCTGAAGCAGGCGGTCGTGCACGCGATCAGCCAGGGCTACGCCGTGGTCGCGAACATCGCGGGTTCCACAGTGGACGATGCCGGGAACAGCCACGCGTACCCGGGCGGCCACTACCTGACGATCGTCGGCTACACCAACGGCGGCGACACCGTGCGGATCGCGGATCCGGCGGACGCGCTCGGCGTAGGCTCGTACACCCTGAGCGTCCAGCGGATGGCCGACTGGACCGCCCAGCGCGGCTACGCGGCATAGTAGCGTTCTGGCTACCGAGTGCGATCGTTCAGTGATCGACAACCGCAGAAATTTGGATGCGGATGGTAGCGTAGGTGAATGAACGGAACGCACCGCCGACGATGTTCGGGCACGTCTTGATCGACCCCTCGGCCCTCGGTCACATGTGATGTCGGGCCGGCCCTGATCGCTCGCCTGCTTCGGACGCCCGCACGCACGCACGTCGCGCGCGGGACGCCGGGTCGGGTCTGGATCGAGCGTGGACGTGCATTGTCGGAGGCTGCCGTTGGCGGCTCAGGCCACCGGGCCTATCCATCGTGTCGGGCGGCACGACGGATAGGCCCGGCTCGCTCGGGCAGCTCCCTGCTCGCGACGCCAGGGCTGCGCGGAGTTGGGGCCTCACGGGGCCCCGGGCCAGCCCGCCGCGTGTGGTGCTCGGCCAGCGTGCGGGCCTGACGTCGGGTTCGGTAGGGCCCTGGGTCCTGCGCGCGATGCAGTGTGTCGGGCTCCAGTTGATCCGTTACGAGTCGGGTTCGGTCTCGCGCCAGGTCGGCTCGCCGGTGAAGTTCCAGAGCCGGCGACCGTGACAGTCCGGCCGGCGTGTCCGATCCCGACGTGGATCTGCTGACCGGGCGATGACAAGGGCGCCGCGGCTGCTGACGCGGCGATCGACCCGCAGCGGGTCGGTCGGTGGTGCCGGGGCTGGTCCGGCCGGACGGGATCAGGGCCTGGTTTAGCCGGACGGTGACGCGCCGCCCGGCAGCGGTGGTGGGTCAGCGGGCCGGCCGCGGTCGGTGAGCAGCTGCTGCAGGCGGGCGGCGCACGTCGTCCTAGAGCTGGTGCACGACGGTCGTGTCGGCCACAGCGTGATCGTGGTGCCGGCGTGGGCGGGGCCTGGCCAGAACTGCTGGCCGCACACGCCGAGGTTGCCCGAGGCCGGGACGACCCGGGTCAGCTGCACGGCCAGGTTGACCGGGTCGACGCCGTTGGCCGACCTCACCAGAGCGAAGTCAACCGTCACGGATCAAGCGGAGTACGACGTGCACGCGATGCAGTGGCGGCGTTACTAGCCTAGGGCCCGCTTGCGCGACGGGGCCGGGAAACCCTGCACCGGCTGGCCCCGTAGCGCCGCGACCATCGTCAGGGCCACCGCCTGGTTCACGGCGCTCGACACGCCCCCGCCCACGTAGTCGTTCGGGTTGTCCGCGTTCACCGCGATCCCCGCCGCCGCCACCTGGGGTGTGAAGCCGGCGAAGGTCTCGGTCGCGTTGTTCTCGGAGCTGCCCGTCTTCCCCGCCACCGGGCGGCCCCCCAGGATCCCCGAGATGTTCTCTGCGGTGCCGCCGTCGCACTTGCCGTAGGCCGAGCCGCGGCCCACCGGGCAGCGCGCCGCGTCCGTCGCCGCCGCGGCCACGTCCGGGTCGACGACCTGGCGGCACTCGGGGGAGCCGGCGTCCAGCGACACGCCGTCGGGGTCCTTGATCGACAGGACGGGCAGTGGGGAGCAGTAGAGGCCGCCCGCCGCCACCGCGGCGTACGCGTTGGCCAGGTCCAGGGGCGTCGTCTGCGCCACGCCCAGGGTGAAAGATCCCCATTTATCGGCATTCGCGGCCAGGCTCTGATCCAGCTGCCCGCGGAACCTGATGCCCAGCTTTTGCGCCATATCCACCGCCCGCCGCGCGCCGATCTGCTGCTCCAGCCACACGAAGTACGTGTTCACCGACCGGCCGAACCCGTTCCACATCGTGCGGTCGCCGTCCATCCACGACGGGGTGTCGTTGGCGGGGCACCAGCGTCCGCCGCAGTTGGCCGAGGCGCTGCCCGGCCAGATGGTCGCCAGGCGGGCCGGGGCGTTGAAGTGGGTGTTCAGGGGCAGGCCGGCATCCAGCGCGGCCAGCATCGTGAACATCTTGAATGTCGAGCCCGCCTGGTAGCCCTCCACCCCGGCGCCGCCCGCGATCAGCTGGTTGACGGTGTTCGAGCGGTCCGGCGCCAGGCTGTAGTGCCGGTTCACCGCCATGGCCAGGATGCGGCCGGTGCCGGGGGTCACGACGGCCAGGGGGAGCGAGCGCGCGTTGCCGTAGCCGTAGACGCCGAGGGACTGGCTGAGCGCCGCGGACTGCACGGCCGGGTCCAGCGACGTGACGATCGTGTACCCGCCCGTGCGCAGCCGCTCGTCGCGCTCGTTCGGGGTCGCGCCGAACTCGGGGCGCTCGTTCCACCACTCGCGGAAGTAGTCGCAGAAGAAGCCCCAGTCGTTGTGCTCCTGGGCGACCGAGGTGCAGTCGTTGGGCGGCCGGAGCTCGTTCAGGTGCAGGTCCGCCGTCGCGGCCGCCGCGGCGTCCTGAGCGGAGATCGTGTGCATCTTCGCCATCGACGACAGGGTGTACTCGCGGCGGTTCAGGGCCGCCGTCCGCTCCCCGGTGAGCGGGTTGTCGACGTCGGGGGACTGCAGCAGCCCGGCGAGCATGGCGGCCTCGGGCAGGGTCAGGTCGGACGGGGACTTGCCGAAGTACGTCTGCGCGGCCGACGCGATGCCGTACGCGCCCGCGCCGAAGTAGGCGATGTTCAGGTACCGCCGCAGAATCTCGGCCTTCGAGAACTTCTTCTCGATCGCCTGCGCGTATCGCATCTCGCGCACCTTGCGCGCCGGGGTGTCGGAGAGGGCGTCGACGTGCTGCTGCGGCGTGAGGTCGGGGTCGTTCTTCAGAACGTTGCGGACGTACTGCATGGTCAGCGTCGAAGCCCCCTGCTGCGCCCCGCCGCGGCTGTTGGACACGAACGCGCGCGCCACGCCGCGGATGTCGACGCCGTGATGCTGGTAGAAGCGCGCGTCCTCGGCGGCGACGACGGCCTGCTGCAGCACCGGGGCGATCTCGTCGAGCTCGACGTCGCGCCGGTTCTCGTCGTAGAAGGCGGTGATGAGCGTCTTGCCGTCGCTCGCGTACACGTAGGAGGTCTGCGCGGCCCGGGGCGTCGCCAGGTCCGTCGGCAGCGACTCCCACGTGTCGCCGCCGGCCTTGGCCGCACCGCCGCTGACGATCGCGACGGGCAGGGCCGCGGCCGCCAGCACCATCCCGCCGAGCACTCCGCACACCAGCAGCCGTACCACCCTCAGGAGCATGGCGCGCGGCTACCCGGCGCCCGGCCCGCTAACCGCCGCCGTGGCCAGATCACCCCGCGCTGCCCGTTGTGGCCGGGAAACGCCCAGGTTACCCCGGTGGTCGAGCCCGGGGGAGACGCGGGATGGACGGCCCGGCATCGGCCCTTGGGCGGGCCCGAGCGGTGGTCGGCTGACTGGCATGTGCGGCTTCCTGATGTACACCGGCAACGACATCATCACCGCGGCGACCCTCGGCGCGATGGAGCGCCGGCTCGCCCTGCTCGAGCACCGGGGCCCGGACGACCTGGCCCTGGAGCGGCTCGGCCCCGGCACGGCCGCCGGGTTCGCGCGTCTCGCCGTCATCGACCGGCAGGGCAGCCGCCAGCCGCTGCGCTACGCCGACCGCTGGTCGCTCGTCTTCAACGGCGAGGTCTACAACTTCGAGGCGCTGCGCGAGGAACTGGCCCGCGACCACGGCGCCACGTTCGCGACCGACGGCGACGCCGAGGTGGTCGCGGCCGCGTTCGACGTCTGGGGCCCGGCCGCCCTGGACCGGCTGCGCGGCATGTTCGCGTTCGCGCTGTGGGACGAGGAGACGGACACGCTCTACGCGGCGCGCGACCCGTTCGGGATCAAGCCGCTGTACTACGTCGTAACCCGCGACGGCGTCTGGCTCGCCAGCGAGAAGGCGCCGCTGCTGGACTGCGCCGCCGAGGACCTCGATCCGACCGCGGTCTCGCTGTACCTCACGATGCAGTACGTCCCCGAGCCGTACACCCTCCACCGCGACATCGCCCGGCTGCCCGCCGGTGCCCTGCTGACCAAGCAGCTCGGCCGCGCCCCGGAGATCCGCCGCTGGTCCCGCCCGGCGTTCCGCCCCGACCCGGCCGCCGAGGAGGCCGCCGTCGTCGCCGACCTGCGCGAGGCCCTGCGCGACAGCGTCAAGGCGCACATGCGTGCCGACGTGCCGGTGGGCGCGTTCCTGTCCAGCGGCATCGACTCGACCGCGATCGTCGCCCTGGCCGCCGAGCACCATCCGCACCTGCGGGCGTTCACCGCCGGCTTCGAGGCCGGCAACGACGAGGTCGAGATCGCCGAGCGCTCGGCCCGCGAGCTCGGCGTGGAGCTGATCCCGTCGATCGTGCGCCCGGCCGACGTCATGGAGGCGCTGCCGCGGATCGTCTGGCACCTCGGCGACCCGGTCGCGGACCCGTCCATCGTGCCGCTGTACTTCCTCTGCCGCACCGCCGCCGAGCACGTCACGGTCGTCCTGTCGGGTGAGGGCGCGGACGAGCTCGCCGGCGGCTACGCGATCTACCGCGAGCCGCAGTCCCTCGCGCCCGTCTCCGGCCGCGGCCCGTCGATCCAGCGCGCGCTGCGGCGGGTGGCCCGGGCGATGCCGGAGGGGATGCGCGGCAAGAGTTACCTGCAGCGGGCGACAACGCCACTGCGCCGGCGGTACTTCGGCAACGCCCGCATCCTCTCCGACGCCGAACGGTCCCGCCTGCTGCGCGGCGCCCCCGCGGTCGGCCACGCGCACGTGACCGCGCCGCTCTACGCGGAGGTCGAGGACCTGGACCCGGCCACGACCATGCAGCACATCGACCTGAACACCTGGCTGACCGGCGACATCCTGACCAAGGCCGACCGCATGTCGATGGCCCACTCGCTGGAGCTGCGCGTGCCCTACCTGGACCGCCGGGTCTTCGAGGTGCTCTCGGCCCTGCCCCCGCACCTGAAGCTCCCGCGAAAGGGCCACACGACGAAGTACGCCCTGCGCCAGGCGGCCGAGGGCATCGTGCCGGCCTTCATCAAGGACCGCCCGAAGCTCGGCTTCCCGACGCCGGCCAAGGCCTGGCTGCGCTCGGAGCTCAACGAGTGGGCGCACCACGTCCTGTCCACGTCGGGCGCGAAGGCGCTGCTGGACCTGGACTACGCCCACGACCTGCTGAAGGAGCACGAGCGCGGCCAGGCCGACCACGCGCGGAAGCTCTGGATCGTCCTGAGCTTCTGCCTCTGGCACAGCATCTTCGTGGAGGGGACGGTCAATCCAGCTCTGCGAGGGCATCCAGGATCTGCTGCCCGAACTTAGCCAGCTTGTTCTCCCCGACCCCGTTCACGGCCGACAGCTCCGCCAGCGTCCGCGGCCGGCTCGTGGCGATCTGCCGGAGGGTGGCATCGTGGAAGATGACGTAGGCGGGCACGGACTGCTCCTTGGCCGTCGCCGCCCGCCAGGCCCGCAGGTGCTCGAACACGGGCGTCGCCGAGGCGGGCAGGGCGGCCGCCGCGTCCTGGCGTGTCGTCTTCGCGGTCTTGGCGGCCGAGATCGCGCGTTCGGGCTCGCGGCGCATCATCACCGTGCGGCGGCGGCCCAGCACCTCGGCGCTGCTCTCCGTGAGCACCAGGGTGCCGTAGTCGCCCTCGACGGACAGCAGGCTCTGCGCCAGCAGCTGCCGGATCACGGCCCGCCACTCGTTGTCGCGCAGGTCGGTGCCGACGCCGAACACGCTCAGCTCGTCGTGGTGCCACTGCACGACCTTGTCGGTCTTCTTGCCGAGCAGGATGTCGATGCACTGGCCGGCGCCGAACTTCTGCCCCCGCTCCCGTTCGAGCCGGTAGACAGTCGAGAGCAGCTTCTGCGCCGCGATCGTGCCGTCCCACGACTCGGGCGGGGCCAGGCACGTGTCGCAGTTGTCGCAGGCCTTGCCGAGCTCCTGGCCGAAATATGCCAGGAGTTGCCCGCGCCGGCACTCGACGGTCTCGCACAGCGCCAGCATCGCGTCGAGGTGCCGGCCGAGGTTGCGGCGATGGGCGGCGTCACCCTCGGAGGTGTCGATCATCTTGCGCTGCTGCACGACGTCCTGCAGGCCGTAGGCCAGCCAGGCGACCGACGGCTCCCCGTCGCGCCCGGCCCGGCCCGTCTCCTGGTAGTAGCCCTCGATGGACTTCGGCAGGTCGAGGTGGGCGACGAACCGGACGTCGGGCTTGTCGATGCCCATCCCGAACGCGATGGTCGCGACCATGACGAGCCCGTCCTCGCGCAGGAACCGGTCCTGGTTGGTCGCGCGGGTCCGGGCGTCGAGCCCGGCGTGGTAGGGCAGGGCGGGGATGCCGTTGTCCTTGAGGAATTCGGCGATCTTGTCGACCGAGTTGCGGGACAGGCAGTAGACGATCCCGGCCTCGCCGCGGTGCTCCCCGCGCAGGAACTCCAGCAGCTGCCGCCGCGGGTCCTGCTTGGCCACGATTCGGTATTGGATGTTGGGCCGGTCGAAGCTCGACACGAAGTGCCGGGCCTCGTCGAGGCCGAGCCGGGTCGCGATCTCCTTGTGCGTGGCGCTGGTCGCGGTCGCGGTCAGCGCGATGCGCGGCACGTCCGGCCAGCGCTCGTGCAGCATCGACAGGTTGAGGTAGTCGGGGCGGAAGTCGTGGCCCCACTGCGAGACGCAGTGCGCCTCGTCGATCGCGAAGAGCCCGATCTTCCCGCGGTCGAGCAGCCGCATGGTGCCCTGCGAGGCGAGGGCCTCGGGGGCGAGGTAGAGGAGGTCGAGCTCCCCGCCGGCGAACTCGGCCTCGACGGTGCGGCGGGTGTCGAAGTCGAGCGTGGAGTTGATGAACCCGGCCCGCACGCCCAGCTCCCGCAGCGTGTCGACCTGGTTCTGCATGAGCGCGATGAGCGGGGAGATCACGATCGCCGTGCCCGGCCGGACGATGGCCGGGATCTGGTAGCACAGCGACTTGCCGCCACCCGTCGGCATGAGGACGAGGGCGTCCCCGCCCGCGATCACGTGCTCGATGATCTCCTGCTGGCTGCCCCGGAACGCGTCGTAACCGAACACCCTGCGTAGAACATCGAGTGCACTCTCCATGGCCGCGATTCTACGGACCACCACCGACAAAAACGGCGGCGGCCGATCCGCGCGGTGACGGACCGGCCACGGCTCGGCCACGCTGGGTTACATCTCCTGGGTGTGCACGATGGCGCGCACCTCGATCGCGTTCCACTTGGCATCCGGGATCATGGCGGCCAGCTCGCACGCGCGCTCCCGGGACTCGCACTCGACCAGGTAGAACCCGGCGAGGAACTCCTTGGCCTCGACGTAGGGCCCGTCGGTGACCGTCGCCGCGCCGGAGCGCACCCGCACGACCGCGCTCTCCTCGGGCTGGCCGAGCGCGTCGGTGCGGATCAGCTCGCCGGACTCGGTGATGGTCTTGATGAACTGGTCGTGCCCGGACATCACCTCGTCGATGTCGGCCTGGGCGAGCGTCGACCACACGTCGGGGTTCATGTGGATCAGCAGCAGGTACTTCATCGCAAAAGATTCCTCTCAGGAAAGCCGTCACGAGGTGGTCGGAGCCGTCGTGTCCGTCTCTACACGACCGGAGGGCCGAGGCGCGTGAACTTCCCGGAGTCGTTCGCCCTAGAGCTTGGTCGACGCCGGCAGGGGCAGCGCCTTCGTGATCTTCGTCAGGTTGGCGGCCGCCTTCGCGAACTGCGAACCATCCGGGTGTACCGACAGCACGGCGACGATGTACCGGTCGTCCTCCCCGACGGTGCCGGTGGTGTGCAGCACCTCGCCCATCATGTCGGGCGCGTTCGGCTCGGCCGCGGCCGGTACGAACCGCGCGCCGCCGTTGTAGCCGGCGCCGGCCACGCACGGGGTCGCCGGGTCGTCGCCGAAGCCCGACCAGCCCTGCTTGGCCGCGCGCGGGGCCTTGAACGTGCTCGGGATGCCGAAGGACTGGTCGTAGTGGTCGGTCCCGCACTTCGTGGTCTGGTGCAGGTTGCCCATGATGAACTCGCGCACCGGGTCCGGCGCCTTGTCGAGGATGTACTGGTACACCCGCACCAGATCGGCCGCGCTGACCGCCGTGTAGCCCCAGTACCCCGGCTGGCTGACGGGCGGGGGCGCCGTGTCCTGCAGTCCGAGCCGCTGCACCATGCGGGTGACGATCTCGCGCTGCCCGTTGGCCTTCCACAGCCCGGTCGCGGCCGCGTCGTCGCTGCTGCGCAGCATCACCTGGAGCTTGGGCTGGTCGGCGGCCGGCACCGTGTACGCGGGACCCTTGTTCCAGAAGTAGTCGAGCGCGATGAGCAGCTTGACCAGCGACGCGGAGCGGAACCGCCAGCTCGGCTTCTGCTGCAGCACGTACGCCTTCGCCTGCCGGTCGTAGATCACGATGCCCGCGGTGACGCCGGCCGGGATGGCGACCGGGCCGGCGCTGGTGGGCGCGGCCGGCGGTGCGGCGCTGGACGGCGGGGCGGCGCTCGGCTCCACGGCCGAGGCCGGGGCGGAGGCGAACTGCGGCGCGGCGGACGGCGGGGCCTCCCCGCCGCCGCAGCCGGCCACGGCCAGGACCAGGGCGGCGACCACCAGGAGCAGCCGGACGGGGCGGGCAGAGGGCATGCCCCATCATGCCCCGTCCGCGTAGCGTTGACCCGGTGCGGGGGCGCGGCTGGTGGCTCGGGCTCGCCGCCGCGATACCGGTCGGGCTGCCGCTGCTCGGGCGCTGGCCCGCGGCCCTGGCCTTCGCCGGTATCGCCGCGGCTGCGGTCGGCCCCGTGCTGCTGGCGCAGTGGTGGGCGCGTCGCCGGCAGCGGGCCGCGCACGCCGCCGGCGCACTGCGCTGGTTCGGCCGCGTGCCGCTGGAGCGCGCGGCGCTCATCTGGGAGGTCGGGCCCGGCCTCGCCCTGCTGTTCGGCGGCGGCGTGCCGGTGTGCGTCACGACCGGCGACGACGGTCTCACGCTGCGCCCGCGCGGGCTGTCACCCCGTCGTCACCCTTCAGTGACGGTGCTCTGGACCGACATCGCCGGGGCGCGGGCCGAACCGGCCGGGCGGCTGACCGACCACGGGCGGGTTGCGGCGCTCCCGCTCACCGCCGTGATTCTCGATCTACCGGGAGATACGGGCGGACCGCTGACGGTGACCACGCACGCGGCCGGGGGCCTGGTCGAGACGGTCGCCGCGCGCCGTATAGCGCAGAGTGATGATCACTGAGGGTGGAACCGGGATCGGGTGATGGATTCGGCACCCAGCGTGGCTGAGTTGCGCCGATTTCCGGCGGTTCCGTAGGTTGGTCTTCCATGGCGGAGTTGATCGAGGTTGGTGTCTGGTACGAGGCCCGACCGATCACGGTTGACCAGGGTGTCGACCGTTACGAGGCGTTGCGGCGCGGCGACGCGGAATGGGCGCTCGTCGATCCTGGCGTGGAGCGCTTCGACCGCGAGGTGCGGGCGGGAGTCGATCCGGCGCTGTGGGCGGAGCCGGTCGTCGGCGAGGGCACGCACGTGTTGCTGGCGCTGCACCGGGACACGCCCGGCGAGGCGCTGCACTTCATCCACAAGCTGGCCGACGAGTGCGAGCTGCTGTGTTTCCAGCGGCCCGGTCGCCATCAGCCTGCGGCGCTCTGGCAGCCGCGGCGGCTGCTGCGGCTGCCGGTGCCGAGACTGACGACCGAGGACGGGTCGCTGGCCCATCATCCGACCGGGGACGACATCCGCGACTTCATCGGCCGGCTCGACGAGGACAACACGACGGCCGAGCTGTGGCGGGAGGACGGCGCCTCGATCCGGGTCGCGATCGTGCCGGGGCAGCGGCGCTGGCGCGTCTCGACCCCCGACGGGTCGTCGAACGAGCAGGAGCACCTGACCGGGGTTGCCGAGCAGTTCGAAGCGTTCGCCGCGTCCGTGGAGCCGGTCTAGCCGCCGACCGCGATCTGACAGCGGTGGTGGCGGCCTGCGACGACCTCGTCCAGCACTGCCGCCGCCAGCGCCGCGTAGGTGTACCCGCCGTCATCGCTCGCCACCAGCTCCATCGGCGGGGTGACGACCACCCAGTCGACGGGCCCCTCGTAGCGGTGCAGCACCGCCAGCTCCGCGCGGCGCGCCTCCACGAACGGCCGCCAGGCGGCGGGGAAGTCCTCGGGCAGCGGCCCGAGCGTGGGGGCGAGCCCGACGACGAACAGCCGGTGGACCCCGGCCCGCTCCAGCCCTTCGAGCAGGCGCTCCATCGCCGCCGCGTAGTCGTGCTGATTCCCGCTGTATACCGAAACGATCGCCGTGTCGTGCCCGTGCGCCGCGCGGGCCACGAGCGCCGCGTCCGTGACGTCCCCGGCCACCGCCTCCTCCAGGTCCGGGTACCTCGCCGGGTCCCGCACCACAGGAGTCGCCGTGACACCTCGCCGCCGCGCCTCCGCCAGCACCGCACGACCGGCCCGCCCACCCGCTCCGAACACCACTGTCCTGGTCATGCCGGGACCGTAGAACGGGAGACCCCGGTAACTGCAACGTAACCGGGGCGCGCGTTACCGTGAGCGCATGCGCGCACCGCTGCCGCCGGACCTGTTCGACCCGGCCTGCCCGTCGTCCGCGACGCCGTTCCAGATCGGCGACAAGTGGGCGGGCATGGTCCTGACCTGCCTGCGCGACGGCGCCCCCCGCCGCTTCACCGAGCTGCGCGTGCCGATGCGCCGCGTGTCGTCGAAGGTGCTCGCGGAGACCCTGCGCGCCCTCGAACGCGACGGCATGATCACGCGGGCCGCCTACGACGAGCTGCCACCGCGGGTCGAATACGCCATCACCGACCTCGGCCGCACCCTCTTCCCGGCGATGGACGCCTGCCGCGCCTGGGCGGCCGAGCACCTGCCGGCCGTCGAGTCGGCCCGCGCCGCCTACGCCTCGCGCACGTCATGACGAGGGTGTACCGCCGCTACGTCGCCATCGGCGACAGCACCACGGAGGGCATGGACGACCCGGACGGCCGGGGCGGCTACCGAGGCTGGGCGGACCGCTTCGCCGAGCACGTGGCGAGGTCGCAGCCCTCCGGTGGCGGCCCCGTCCTCGAATACGCCAACCTCGCCATCCGCGGCCGCACCACGGCCCGGATTCGCGCCGAGCAGCTGGCCCCCGCGGTGGCCCTGGAGCCGGACCTGGCCACGGTGGTGGCGGGCATGAACGACATCCTGCGCGGCTCCTTCGACGTGTCCGCGGTGGCCGCCGACATCTTCGCCATGCAGGACGCCCTCGTCTCCGCCGGCGCGACGGT
The DNA here is from genome assembly GCF_040300725.1 of Dactylosporangium sp. NPDC000244. NCBI lineage: Bacteria > Bacillati > Actinomycetota > Actinomycetes > Micromonosporales > Micromonosporaceae > Dactylosporangium > Dactylosporangium sp. NPDC000244. Next base: position 5,589 of record NZ_JBEPEH010000010.1, on the reverse strand, counting down.
CCTCACCTTCACCCTGCCGGACCCGGCCCCGGTGATGCCGATCGCCAAGCCCCTGCGCGGCCGTGTCCTGGCCCTCAACGACGCCATCCGCAAGGTGACCGTGGACAGCGGCGCGATCCTGCTCGACCTCGGGGCGTACCCCGTCGCCTCCGATCCCCGCCTCTGGAGCGACGACCGCCTGCACGCGAACAGCGCCGGGCACGAGCGCATCGGCCACGCCCTCGCGTACGCCCTCGGCCTTCCCGGCTTCGACGACTCCTGGAACGCGTCGCTGCCGCCCCCGGTGCGCCGCCCCCGCCACCGGGCGATCACCGCGGAGCTGGCCTGGGTGCGCCGGCACATGCTCCCGTGGGCGGCCCGTCACGTGATGGGCCGGAGCTCGGGCGACAACCGGGTCTGCAAGCGGGCCACCCCGGCCCCGGTCGACCTCGGCCCCTGACCTGGACCTCGCGCCCCCCGCCGGACGGTGCTCGCGCCGCCCCGGCGGGTCGTCCTCGTGTTCCGCGGTGGGTGCCTCAGAGGGTGATGACGATCTTGCCGCGAACGTGGCCGGACTCGCTCAGGTCGTTCGCGGCCGCGGCCTCCTCCAGCGGGAACGTGCGCTCGACCGGCATCGAGAAGCGGCCCGCGGTGTAGAGGGCGGCGGCCTCGTGCAGCGTCTGGTACGCGCGGCCCTCCGAGCCGTCGGTGACCCGCGCCCCGAGCTTCGGCGCGTCGAAGTCGGCGATGCTCACCACGTCCGCCGGCGTCGGGGTGAGCGTGACGAGCTCGGCGACGGCCCCGTGCCCGGCTGCGTCCAGCGCCCGGTCGACCCCGTTCGGCGCGAGCGCGCGGATGCGGCCGGCGAGCCCCGGCCCGTACGTCACCGGAATCACCCCCAGCCCCCGCAGGAAGTCATGGTTGCGCTCGCTCGCGGTGCCGATGACCGTGGCCCCGCGAGCGATGGCGATCTGCACCGCGGCGATGCCGACCCCGCCGGCCGCACCGTTGACGACGAGCGTCACGCCCGCGGCGGGCTGCGAGTCGTCGCCGTGAGGCGCGTGGTCTACGTCGCCGGCGGTGGGTGCCGGGCCGCCGTGGGTCGCTGGTGCGCCGGTCCCGGCGTCGCCCGTGGCCGCGGGTGACTGGGTCTTGCCGAGGCCGAGCAGGTCCAGGGCCCGGCCGGCGGTCTCGACCACGTTGGGCAGACCCGCCGCCTCGGTGAAGCTCAGGGCCGGGGGCTTCGCCGTCCAGTGGCGCAGGACCGCGTGCTCGGCGGCCGCACCGCCCTCGGCCACGCCGAACACCTCGTCGCCGATCGCCACGCCCTCGACGCCCTCGCCCAGGGCGTCGACGACGCCGGCCGCATCGGAGTGGGGGACCATCGGGAGGCGGTCCGGCGAGGTGCCGAAGGCGCCGCTGCGCACCTTCCAGTCGAAGGGGTTCACCCCCACGGCTCGCACCGCGATGCGGATGCGCCCGGCCGACGGCTCCGGCTCGGCACGCTCGACGACGTGCAGGACGCTCGACGGCCCGTACTCGGAATACTGCAACGCCTTCACGCTGTGCCCCCGATCTGTCGGTGGTTGACGGCCGCGCTCGGCGGGCCGGGATGCGGGCCGGGTCTGAGTCGGACGGGTGATGCCGGGCGGCTGGTGTCAGGTGTTCAACGGACGGCGGGCGACCAGCAGGACGTGGGTGTCGGGCCAGTCGAGCGGGTGGCCGTCCAGTGTGGACAGCCGGGCGTAGGGGCGGATGCGGTGCTCGACGATCCAGTCGTTGCGCCAGGAGTGCGACGCCGGGTCGACCTCGAAGCCGACGTCGGTCAGCAGGGCCTTCCAGTCGGCGAACTCCAGGCCGCAGAACTGCTCGTGGGCCTCGGAGAGCCAGTTGTCCGGGTAGTCCTTGTGGGTGAGGAACTCCATGGCGTCGGACAGCGCGATCTCGACCGCGCCGGGGTCGGACGGATCCTCGAGGTCCTTGTAGGGCAGCGGGAAGTGGAAGTCCGCGGCGAAGCGGTCCAGCCGGGCCCGGGTGGAGAGGCCCTCGACGTGGGCCGCGATCTCGTCCCGGCCCAGCTCGTCCAGGGCGGCGGCACCGGGCTGCGCCGTGGGGGCCGGCGGGCTGCCCTGCAACGACAGGCGGACCCGCAGCGCGCGGTTGTCGGGGCCGCAGACGTCGGAGTTGATCCAGACGCCGCCGGGGACGGTGTGGTCGTAGATGGCCTGTGCGAAGGCGCGCAGGGAGTCCATCTGGTGGCCGTAGGACCAGATCTCGTGGGTCAGCGCGAACGTCAGGGTCGTGTCGATCGAGCGCGGCGGGAAGACGGCGCCGCCGAGGACGTTGCGGCAGTAGAAGTACACATTGGGGTTGGTGAACCAGCCCTGGGCCTTGCGGTGCACGCACTCCTCGTAGAGGTGGCGGGCAACCTCGACGCCGATCAGGTCGCTCTCGCGCAGGGCCGGCTCACGGTCGGCGAGGGCGAGCACGGCGCCGGCGCCGCAGCCGACGTCGACGATCCGGCCGGGGCGGACATGGCGCTTGACGAGGTCCCACTTGCGCTCGGCGCTGGCCTCGAAGGCCTCGGCGTAGGTGCGGTAGTCGCGGGTCGTGGTCAGGCCGCCCTCCTCGCCGACGACGGGGTCGTTCACCACGAGGGCGACCTGCTCGCCGAGGCGGTAGCGGTCGTAGACGTCCACCGTCGCCGGGTGCGCCGCCTCGCGCCAGGAGGGGTCGCCGTCGGCCAGGCGCAGGAGCACGTCCCACGGCCGCTCGGGCACCGCGGCCGGCTGGGGCTTGGATGAGCCGGCGGTGCCCTCGGAGCCGGGCGCCTGGAGGGTCGCGGTCGGACCGGCCTCCGAAGGCGAGGAGGCGGTCGAGTCAACGAACGCCGTGTCGCCCTCCACCAGGGCGATGGGGAAGCCGAGGGCCGAATACAGCGCGGCGACCTCGGGCGTCGAGCAGGCCACCACGGTGTCGTCCGGCGTCAGGTGGTGACCCAGGACGGACTCGACGCTCTTGAGCGTGACCTCGGCGAAGCGGTCGGTGTGCGCGGTGTCGAAGACCGGCACGACCAGCGAGCGCAGGTCCTCCTGGACGCTGAAGCGCTCGATGGCGGCCTCGCGGCGGTCATACGACACCGGATTGCGCTTGGTGTTCTGGTGGTTGGCGCTCGTCACCGCCCAGACGATCGTGGGCGGCGAGGTGGCGGATTCACGATCGGTACGAATGCCGTCTTCGCTCTTCACCAAGGCTCGCAGATAGGCCGCCTGGAAACGGGTCAGCAGGTGATGGCGGCCGGGGAAGAGGACGAAGCGCGCCATGGTCAGTCCCGCGGGTCCGTGTGCTCGACGACCTCGAACTCCAGCAGGCTCGCGCCCGTCGCGACCGGCCGGGCGCGCTCACCCGCGTGGGCCTCGCGGGCCGGGCCGCTGGACCAGGCCTGGAAGTGCTCCTCGGACTCCCACTTCGTGTAGACGAAGTAGCGGGTCTCGCCGGCCGTCGGGCGGAGCAGCTCGAAGCCCAGGAAGCCCGGCTGGCCCTCGACCGCGCCGTGCCGTGCGGCGAAGCGGCGCTCCAGTTCGGGGCCGGCACCCTCGGGAACCTCGATCGCGTTGATCTTTACGACTGCCATGCCCCAACCCTAGCGACCGGGTACGACAGAACTCCTTCACCCTGGTCGGACCGAATGCAGTGGGAGCCGACCGCGTCCTGGTGGGACAATCGCGCGCATGACCGATGTGCTCGAAGATCTGCAGTGGCGCGGCATGATCGCGCTCTCGACCGACCTCGACGAACTCCGCAAGGAGATGGCGAAGGGGCCGATCACCTATTACTGCGGGTTCGACCCCACGGCGCCGAGCCTGCACATCGGCCACCTCTTCCAGGTGCTGACGGTTCGCCGGCTACAGCTCGCCGGGCACCGCCCGCTCGCCCTCGTCGGCGGCGCGACCGGCCTGATCGGCGACCCACGGCCGTCCGCCGAGCGGCAGTTGCACTCGGTCGACCAGGTCGCCGAGTGGGTCGGGAAGCTGCGGGGGCAGATCGAGCCGTTCCTGGACTTCACCGGCAGCAACGCCGCCCGGATGGTCAACAACTACGACTGGACCGCGTCCATGTCGGCGATCGACTTCCTGCGGGAGATCGGCAAGCACTTCCGGGTCAACAAGATGCTCACCAAGGACGCGGTGAGCGCACGGCTCAACTCCGACGCGGGGATCAGCTACACCGAGTTCAGTTACCAGATCCTCCAGGGAATGGACTTCCTGGAGTTGTACCGCCGGTATGACTGCCGTCTCCAGACCGGCGGCAGCGACCAGTGGGGCAACCTCACGGCCGGCACCGACCTGATCCATCGCGTGGAGGGCGCCTCCGTGCACCTCCTGGCCACGCCGCTGCTGGTGAACTCGGCGGGGGAGAAGCTCGGCAAGTCCACCGGCGGCGGCAGCCTCTGGATGGATGCCGAGCTGACCAGCCCATACGCGTTGTACCAGTACTTCGTGAACCTCGAGGACGCCGTCGTGGGCAGCCTGTTGCGCAAGCTCACGTTCCTGGAGCGCGAGGAGATCGAGGCCATCGAGAAGGAGACCGCGGAACGACCGGCGGCCCGGCTCGGGCAGCGGCGCCTCGCGGAGGAGATGTCCAAGATCGTGCACGGCCCGGAGGAGACCGCGCAGGTGATCGCCGCGAGTCAGGCGCTGTTCGGCCGGGGTTCACTGGGCGAACTGTCGGCGTCGACGCTGCGGGCCGCGCTGAGTGAGGCCGGCCTCGTGCAGGCCCCGCCCGGCTCGACGGTCGCCGACCTGTTCATCGCGGCCGGGCTCGCCTCCAGCCGCAACGAGGCACGGCGCACGGTGGCGGAGGGCGGCGCGTACGTGAACAACGAGCGCGTGTCCGATCCCGAGGAGGTCGTGGCCGCGGAGCGGGCCCTCGCGGGCGGGCTTCTGGTGCTGCGCAAGGGGAAGCGCACGTTCGCCGGCATCGAGCTCGCCGCCGGGTGACCTCGGTTTGACTCTCGCGCCGGGCGCCGCGTAGGTTTCGTCCTCGTTACAGGCGCCCGGCGCGCCGGTCAACACCAAAGAGAGTGATCGATTTGGTGGAGATCGGAAGGCCGGGTAATGTAGATGGTCGGCAGGGAAACGGACGAGACAGCGGAGCGCAAGTCGTGCCGCGGCGGTCGTCCTGCCGAAGCCCCAAACGATCATCAAACCGGGTGACCGGCGAGTGGTCGTGCCCGTAAAACGGCCGACAGACACGATTTGGAAGTCGGGCGCAGAGCGGGTAAGGTTCTTCCTCGGCAGGGACACGGACGAGAACCGCGGGTCACGAAAGTGAGCCGCAGCGGACGTTCTGCCGACAGCCTACGACACTCGGCCGGGTATCCGGAAGAGTTGTTGTGCGCTCGTGGAACTGGACAAAGTACCGCAAGGCGGACTTGACACAGCGAAGCGGACATGCTAGACTGGAACGGTACGAAACGCCCCGGGCGAGCGGTACTGGAAACGGTGCAGCTAGGCGGTGTGTGTTGGTTGTTTGAGAACTCAACAGGGTGCTTGTTAAGCCAGTGCCAAATGATTATTACCCCGTGGCATGGGCGCGCTTCTTCGGGAG